>NZ_JARAWX010000035.1:0-58146 GCF_033793585.1 Streptomyces sp. MI02-7b
CTGAGCGTAGAGAACTCCATGATCACGCAGGCCCGTGCCCGTGCCGCATCCAGACCATCTCCCAGACGCACAGCGGCCACCTATTGCCGGTCGGTCTTAGAAGCTGTTGTCTTTCCGAAGGTGGTAGCTGCGTTTCCGCTGGTCAGGCATGAGGTCGGTGCTTCGGCGGGAGGGATGGCATGTCGTCTCTTTGGGTGGAGGTGCCGGATGCCGTCGGTGATGGGGTTGTTGGAGGAGCGGGAGCGTGCTGCTCGTCAGCGAGTGGAGATCCTGCAGGCCGAGCTGCGCGAAGCGGAGGCCGCGTGGCAGCGGTTCGTGACTGCTCGTGAGACGGTTGGTCAGGTCCTGGCGGAGCCCCGCGGGCGCGAGAGTGCTTCGGTTGCCGCGTCCCGGGAACGGCCCGTTCCGGTGGCGGGTGCGGTGCCTGGTTCGGTGGTGCCGACGTGGCGGGTCGGGCTCGACTCGACGGTGCTGGCGCCGGACTACCGGCGGCTTATGCACATCGTGGCCGACCCGGTGGTGTCGGGCGGGGAGGCGATGGACTGCCGGCAGCTTGCTGTCGCGTTCGGGCTCGCGCCGGTGCCGGCAAAGGTCGAGGGGGTCCGGTCGAAGGCAAAGCGCCTGGTCGCGCGGGGCTGGCTGGTCGAGGAGAGTCCGGGGTTGTTCAGCGTTCCCGCCGGGCGAGCCGGCGGCTCATGACCATGCTCATCGACCAGTGGATCATTGCCTCCGAACTGTCGGTGCGGGTCTCGTAGTCCCGAGCCAGGCGACGAGAGCGCATCAGCCACGCGAAGGTCCGCTCCACCAGCCACCTTTTCGGTAGCACGGTGAACCCGCGGGTGTCGTCGGTGCGCTTGACCACGGTCAGCGCGATCCGCAGGACAGTGCGGGCGACATCGATCAGCTGCCCGGTGTAACCGCCGTCGGCCCAGACCCGTGAGATGCGCCAGTGCCGTTCGCGTAGCCGGGCCAACAGTCCGGCTGCGGCTTCCCGGTCGGTTACCGATGCTGCCGTGACCATGACGGCCAGCAGCAGCCCGAGGGTGTCCACCACGATGTGCCGCTTACGGCCGTTGATTTTCTTCCCCGCGTCGAAGCCTCGCGTGGCGGCCGGCACCGACGCTGCCCCCTTCACCGACTGGGCGTCGATGACGCCCGCACTCGGCTCCGGATCCCGGCCCTCGGCACTGCGCAGGCGGTCGCGCAGCCGGTCGTGAAGTTCACCGATCATGCCCTTGTCCCGCCAGCGTCGCCAGAACGCATAGACCCGGTCCCACGCCGGGAAGTCCGCGGGCATCGCCCGCCAGGTGATGCCGCCGGCTACCAGATAGCGGACCCGTCGACCATCTGCCGGTGGCAGTAAGCCTCCGGCTGCCCGCCCCTGCCCTCCAGCCACCCCGGCACCGGCAGCAACTCCCGCACCACGGCCCACTCTGCGTCCGTCATATCCGACGGATAGCGTCGAACGCGTTGCGGACGATCGGCCGCGTTGCCGTACACGTGCGCGAGACAATCACACGACCGGGCAGGCGAGTTGGACGCAGCGATCAACGGCACGGAAGACTGCGGCACCAGGGCCTCCTGTTGCTCATGGACTTCGACACCCACGAGCTGTGCAGGAGGCCCTGCCTTCAAGCCCGGCAAGCCGGAAGATCACCCCACCGAGATACAGCAGTCGAACCCACGCTCATCATGATCGGTACGACAACGGGTTCTCATCCAGTCGGAGAGCATGTGGCTCCTCGGTGGCCCCATCAGATGCCCAGTAGCGAATGGCTTCGATGATCTCGCGGAGCTTGTCCAGCTCGTCATCTGGCCACGCGTAGTTCCAGGTGCCGGCACCACGGAAGTCCTTCTCAAACAGCTGACGCAAGGCGTCCAGCTCATCAGGACCGAACAACGGCACCAGGAAACCTTCGACCTGCCCCTGCCGACAAGCCGTTCCGCCGTACTGCTGCTGATAGACAACCCCGGTCTTCGCCTCGACAACCACATGCAGCCAGTCGCCGGCACTGATGCCGTCAGGGTCGAGGAAGACGAGGCGTCGAGAGCTCATGGCGACAGTCTTCCGGGCTGTCGACCACGAGCTCAACGACATATCACCCCTGCAAGATCAATTACGAGACACGACCTAGGCCTCAAAAGTGACCGAGCACCGCATTCGGCCCCGCTGGACAACCCCGGTGCACAGCCACAGCCCGGTTGCTCAGAACAGGGAGTCCCAGAGGACCGCTTCCGGGTCGGGTTCTTGTGGGTGGAGCATGCAGCGTCTGCAGCGCAGGAGTCCTGGTTCGTTGGTGCCGGAGGCGGCGGTCATCCACGGCAGGGACTCCATGGCGTGTGCGCGCTCGTCGTCGGCGAGGGCGTCGACGGTTCGGCGGAGCTCCTCGGGTGCGGATTGGTCGGTGAGGCAGAGCCAGCCGATCGCGGCCGCCAGGCGGGTTTCGGGGGCCTCCGTCCGGTCGTGCCAGCGTTCGCGCAGCCACGTGACGGTCGGCGGGTGCGGGTGGGCCCGGGTGATCTCGGCGGTGGCCAGGAGCAGGGCGGCGCGGACCATGACGTCACCTTCGGCGGCAAATCCGCCTGCCAAGGCGGTCCGGATGATGTGCTCGGGGTCGGCGGCGGTCGCCAGGACGTAGGCGGCGTCGACGCGGACGGTGGGGTCGGAGTCTGCGAGGAGGGGCAGGAGTACGGAGGTGTCGGTGGTGATCGCGGATCGGGCGGCGGCCACCGACCAGCCCGCCGGGTAGCCGGTCACCTCGTAGCCGTAGTCGTCGTGGGTGTCGGAGGCGTCGCGCCGGGGATCGTTGCGATGGAGGAGGAGTTCCTCGCGGGAGGCGACGCCGTGGTGCCGGGCACGGGCGGGGCCAGAGAGGACAGCGAGGGCGGCGGCGCGGTGTGGGTGGTGGGCGTCGGTGGCCAGGGGGATGAGGAACGGCACGGCGAGGGCGGCAGCGGCACGGCTGTCATTGGCGCACAGGCCCCACAGCACACCCGTCGCGTCCACGCCTGGTTCGCCGTCACCGCGCAGGAGGTGAACGGCCTTTCGGACGTCGTGCCCATGGGGGAAGTTGCCCCACGGGACGGCATCGAGGTCCAAGCGCAGTCGGGGTTCGGGCAGGATGCCGGCCACCACCGCCCGCACGTCGAAAGGGCCGCCCGAGAACAAGGCCAGGTCCGCCCCGTCCACCACTTCACGGCACATAGCGAACGTCGGATCGGTCCGCCAGTCCTTCACACCACACCCCACCGTTGAACCCCCGGAACTTGATCATGACGGGCCCGGCGGCCCACCGGAAGCCACTCACGCATCCTGCTGCCCCTGGACCTGATCACCATTGACGTACTCATCCTCATCAAGGGCGGCGTCTTCGGGCTGTGACCCAAGGGGCATCACCGGACCAGTTCGAATTTCTCACGCTCTCGGCGTGCCTCCCAAACCGGTGTACATGTGCTGTCCCTTCTCGTGGACAGAGCCATGCGGCGGATGCTGGTCGAGGACCAGACGCCCAACGCGCCTTTGTCGCACGGTGGGAACCACGTCCTGGTCGCTGAGGCCACCGACGGCACCCCGGTCGGCGTGGCGCACTGCGGACCCGCAGGCTGGATGTTCGACGACGACTGCATCAAGCCGTTCATGCGCCGCAAGGTCCTTGAACGGGTAGCGTCGGTGAACCACATCGCGGTACACCCCGGCCACCGAGGCCGGGGCATCGCCACCATCTTGCTCGCTCGCATCGAGCACGACTTCCGCGCCGCGGGCTACACGGCGCTGACGCTGCGCCACGACCGGAACCTGACCGGCTTCTACCAGGCCGCCGGGTACGTCAGCGGCTCGACCATGGCGTTGCACCTGCCACCGGTCGGCCTGGTCACCGAGTCCTCCCGGGAATGGCGGTACGCGATGAAGCCCCTCACCGAGCAGGGCAGCTTCATCACGGTGCGCGGCATCCGCGCCCTGACCGGCGTCCTCCCCGGCTGACCCCGGTCTGACGGTCCCGCACCCCGAGCGCACCCCGCGCCGGGGGCGGGGCCGTTGTCGTTCCCGGGCAGCGCCGCCCCGGGACCAGCGAAGCAGCCGAAGCGCCGCCGTCCGGCGGGGGGTTGACGGGGTTGCCCCCGCCCCGATCAGTGTCCAGGTCAGCGGGCCGGACCTCGCAGCCCCCGGGTGTGGATCGCCCCCCGTTCCGATCCCCTCGCGTGGCAGCGGCGTGGTCCGGCCCGCCCCAGGGCGGCCGTGCCCCCCGCCACCCCCTGCGGGGGGCACGGCCCCCGGGCTCTGGCGCGCTGCTCCCACGCAGCCGGCCACCACCCCGGGCGGGCGTGCCCGCGCAGCCGAACACGCGCCCCGCCGTGTGCCTGGGCGGGCACCCGCCGCAACGACACGACAAGGCAAGGCAAGGAGCCCGCATGAAGCGCATCACCGCCCCGAGGGACACGCCCACCGACCGGGCCATAAAAAGGGTCTGGCTACTGGAGAACCTGATCCACCACCCGCGCACCGCCACCGACGAACGTGCCGCCGCCGAACGCGCACTGAAACGCGCCATCGACGCAGCCCGCGCAAGCGGCCAGATCACGGCAACACCCGCGGCGGGGCCGGGCACCGGCGAGGCCTGGCAGGGCTACGGACTCCCCCCGATCCGCTTCGGCGCGAAGTACGAGCAGGTCAAGGGCCTGCGCCTGAAGGACATTGCCGCGATCATCCGCGAGGACATCAAGCTCGCCCGCAAGATCGACCGGATGATGGACGCCCCTGGAGCGGTCGCCGTCGTCGACGCGCTGACTCCGCTCGCGGCCATGCCGAAGCAGATCAAGGTCTCCGTCCGCACCGACTGGTCCTCCACCACCGGCGCGATCCGCGTCAAGGTCTACAACCTCCTCGACGGCTGGGGCTTCGTCCAGAAGCGGGACCGCATCACAGGCAAGAAGCAGTGGGTTTCCCTCGCCCGCGTTCCGACGTGTCCTGGACGCCCTCGCCGAGATCCACGCGGCCTACAACTACGACGGGTCGGACGGCAGGGTCGAGCACTACAACGTCAACTACTACGGTCGCGTCGAATGGGACTGGCGTGAGGAACCCCGCGAGACGCCTGCGCCGGCCTGACAGCGAGACCCCCGCGTCGGGCTGAGCTGACCCGCCCTCGCCTGACGGTCCCGCACCCCGCGCGTTGCCCACGCAGCGCCGGGTGCGGGGCCGCTCCCGTTTTCCCACGCACCGCCAGCTGGCCGCCGTCAACGACGGGCGCCGGGCTCACCGCCGCGGATCAACGCCGACGTCTGCACGCCCACCCAGTAGGACAACGCCGACCGGACATCGCCTCGCGCTCTCGGCGTGTGGCCCGGGGGCGGCCACGCTACCCGGCACCGCCTTACTGGACCTGCAGAAGTTCCACCATATGGTCGTCGACTGGCGGAGTTCCGACGGGCGGTAGGTAGAGGGTGGAGACCCCAGTAAGGTCTGCTGCCTGGATAGTGCCTACAGTCGTCCGCAGAATCCTCGGCGGGAGCAGGTGCACAGTCGAAGCGTCGTAAACGACGAGGTCGTGGTCATCCGGGTAGAACATCAGAAGGCGTTGGACAAGCAACGGAAAGTTCCGTTTCGAGTAGCCACCGAAATTAAATCCATCATCACCAACGCACTCCGCCTGCCAGATCAGGACATGGCTGAAGGGGTCCAGGGTGCGGGCATGGACTAGGAATTCGGTCGCGTCCATAGTCTGCATCCCGCAGGTCGAAGGATCGACACCGAGGTCCGCGACAAGACAGTCTTGCGCAGAGACGCCCGGGTGCATCTCCGCCCTGTAGCCCTCGGCTCGCGCGGTCGCAATGGCGATGTGTGGCGACCAAGCGAAGATCCCCGGGTGGCCGTAGAAAACGGCGCAAACATTTCGGCCATTTCGCACCTCGGTCATGATGGCATCGACCATCTCCTGGTAAGTGTCCAGACGTGGCTTGCCGTTCCCGTAAAGCCCGTAAAGGGAGTTCGACTGCGGGTTCAAACGATGGATCTCCCGTTCGGTGGCCGGGTCAGCAACGCAGTACAGGACGACGTCGGCCCGGCTGATCTGTGACCGTGTGTCGCTCGTCATGTCGGAGAGTGGCTTGATGCCACTTCCAACGACAACGAGCGCCCCCGATTGTCGTGGCGTGAAATCCGAGAAGTAGCGGATGGAGTCGGCGATCCTGATCCCGCTGTCCGCCCGCCAGTCGGTCTTGGTGGTTACCTGCGTCGTGTTGTCGTGCGTCGTATTGTAGGTGGTCGTGTCGAAAGTGTGGATGTCAATATTGTTCGTATTGTAGGTATTGGTGTTGAAAGTGGTCGGCTCCGAAATGCGGTCGCCGCGTTCCGGAATCTTGTCTGAGACGATGGGAGACAGGCCAGCGGTCTCAAGTTCGCGCACACCCTCCATGCGGATAGCGCCCTGGTTTCCGCTGAGCAAAGCGACTTCCTGAGCCTCGGTGAGGCCGCATGAACGGATAAGCTTCCGTGGATCGAGCTGGTAGCGCTCGAGCACTCCCGGATCGGACAGCGACGCGAGGAAGTCCGAGAAAGGTGTTGGCGCTGCCATGCCTGCCTCCAGATGGGATAATGTTGCCAGATCTGACTATTCCGATGGTTTAAAGCTCTGCCGCGGGCATCGGTTTCCCGGACTCCTATGCGGCCAGGCGCTTCAACCAACCCTAAAGAGCGTTGCGCTCTATTGCCTGGCGAACGTGCTTGGGGCTGCGTTGCCGGAGCTTCGGGACATGCGGAGCTGGCGCCTCTGACCGCGGTCGCGTTCGTGCTGCCCATCAGGGGGACGGGCAGACCGCACCGGGTGACTGGTCCCCGACGTACGTTGCCCGTTCCTCCCTTGTGAGGTCTCGGCCGACGGCCTCACAAATCTTTGTGATTGCTGCGGTTGGGTCAGGCGACTCAACGTCCCACAACCGCACCGTGTGGTCGCTGCTGCCGGTGGCCAGGGTGCGCCCGTCCCGGCTGAACGCCACCGAGTTCACGGGGCCGGTGTGGCCGGTGAGGGTGGCGCGGGCACGGCCGGTGACGGGGTCCCACAACCGCACCATGCCATCGTCACTACCGGTGGCCAGGGTGCGCCCGTCCCGGCTGAACGCCACCGAGTACACATGACCGGTGTGGCCGGTGAGGGTGACGCGGGTATGTCTGGTGGCGGGGTCCCACAACCGCACCATGCCGTCGCTGCTGCCGGTGGCCAGGGTATGTCCGTCGGGGCTGAACGCCACTGAGGCCACCGGACCGGTGTGGCCGGTGAGGGTGGCGCGGGCACGGCCGGTGGCGGGGTCCCACAACTGCACGGTTGTGTCGCTGCTGCTAGTAGCCAGAGTGTGTCCGTCGGGGCTGAACGCCGCCGAGTACACGAGATCGGTGTGGCCAGTGAGGGTGGCGCGGGCACGGCCCGTTTCGGGGTCCCACAACCGCACCATGCCATCGTCACTGCTGGAGGCCAGGATGTGTCCGTCGGGGCTGAACGCCACCACCGAATACTCGGGGTCGGGATGGCTGGTGAGGGTGGCGCGGGCACGGCCGGTGACGGAGTCCCACAACTGCACCGTGCCGTCGTCACCGCCGCTGCCGGTGGCCAGGGTGCGCCCGTCCCGACTGAACGCCACCGAAAACACGGGACCTGCGTGCCTGGTGAGGGTGGCGCGGGCACGGCCCGTTTCGGGGTCCCACAACCGCACCATGCCATCGTCACCGCCAGAGGCCAGGGTGCGCCCGTCCCGACCGAACGCCACCGACTCCACTGCGTCAGTGTGGCCAGTGAGGGTGGCGCGGGCACGGCCCGTTTCGGGGTCCCACAACCGCACCATGCCATCGCCGCTGCCGGAGGCCAGGGTGCGCCCGTCCCGACTGAACGCCACCGACTCCACTGCGTCAGTGTGGCCGGTGAGGGTGGCGCGGGTACGGTTGGTGGCAGGGTCCCACAGCCGCACCGTGCCATCGCTGCTGCCGGAGGCCAAGGTGTGTCCGTCGGGGCTGAACGCCACCGAGACCACCGGACCGGAGTGGCCGGTGAGGGTGGCGCGGGCACGGCCGGTAGCAAAGTTCCACAAACGCACCGTGCCATCGACGTTGCTCGTGGCCAGGGTGCGCCCGTCCCGACTGAACGCCATTGAGCTCACGACGCCGGCGTGCGTGGTGAGGGTGGCGCGGGCACGGCCCGTTTCGGGGTCCCACAACCGCACTGTGCCGTCGTCGTTGCTGGAGGCCAGGGTGCGCCCGTCCGGGCTGAACGCCACCGAGATCGCTGCGCCAGCGTGACTGGTGAGGGTGGCGCGGGTACGGTTGGTGGCAGGGTCCCACAACCGCACCGTGCCATCGAGGCTGCCGGTGGCCAGGGTGTGTCCGTCGGGGCTGAACGCCACCGCGCGCACGGGACCGGTGTGGCCGGTGAGGGTGGCGCGGGCACGGGCGGTAGCAAAGTTCAAGGCACGGCCGGTAGCAAAGTTCCACAGCCGCACCGTGCCATCGTCACTGCCGGTGGCCAAGGTGTGTCCGTCGGAGCTGTACGCCAGCGAATACACGAGATCGTTGTGCTCGGCGAGGTTGGCGCGTGTACGGCCCGTTTCGGGGTCCCACAACCGCACCGTGCCATCGACGCCGCTGGTGGCCAGGGTGTGTCCATCGTCGCTGAACGCCACCGAGAACACGGCGCCAGCGTGCCCGGTGAGGCGGCGTAGGAGGGGGAGACCTGCTGCCGTGTTAAGGGTGGCGGTGGCTTCGGCGGTGGGGCTGGTTCGATAGGCCTGGACGGCGAGCAGGGAAGCCAGATCGGGATTGGTGTCGAAGAGCGCGTCGGATTGGGAGGCAAGTTGCCGGGACAGGGCCTGGTGTTGGGCGGTGATGGCGGCCTGGCGCTGGGTGAGTGCGCTCTGGCGTTGCCAGAAGGCGAGTCCGGCGGCAATGAGGGCCAGAATGAGGACGCCGGCGAGGACGGCATTGATGCGTCGGGTGCGGCGGATAGCGGCTCGTTCATTGCGGTCGCTGGCGGCGACGAACGCGGCGATGGTGCCAGGCAGTCGGCGCTGGCGGGCCCAGTCCAGGCCCTCGGCCAGGTCGGTACCGTGCAGCAGGTCACCGGGGCTGTTGCCTTGAGCCCAGCGGGCCTGTTGTTCCTCGGCGCGACGAAGCCAGGTGTGGAAACGTCGGTCTTGGTCGACCCAGTCGCGTAGTTCGGCCCAGTCTCTGGTGAGCGTGTCGTGGGTGAGTTCGGCGACCATGTCGGTGGGCGGGGGGCCGGGGACGCGGGCGGAGGTGGTGATGATGCGGTGGCGGGTGAGTGTGGCCAGGACCGCATCGGTGATTTCGTCGGGGGGCTGCGATGCGGTTTGGGGGGTGTCGGCGGCGAGTTCCCGCAGGGCGTCGAGGGGAACTTGCTGGCGGGTGGCGGGGATGTGCCGGGCGGGGTCGGGTGGGTGTACCAGCGCGGTGAGGATTCTGCGGGCGGTGTCGCGGTGGCTGTCGGGCAGCGTGTCGATCGCGGAGTTGCACCAGTTGGCCAGGCTGCCAGTGATCTGGCCGACCCGCTCGTAGGCGGCATGCGTGAGGCGGCCGTCGGTGCGGCGTTCCCACAGCAGGCCGAGGGCGAGTTCCAGCGGTGCCAGCAGGGTGACCGGCGCTCGCCGCGTGGAGGTGCCGTGGTGATCTGCGGCCAGGACGTCGGTGATGATGCGCTCGGGCAGGCCCTCTTCGAAGCGTGCACCGACGGTCCGAGCAGGCTGGATGATGATGGCGTGCAGGTCCTGCGCGCTGAGTGTGGCAGGCACATTGACCAGCCCAGGCGCTGCGGCGTCGAGAAGTTCCGGGGCCAAGGCGGCCAGCTGCGGGTAGAAGTCGTCTCGCATGATCAGGATCACGCTGATCGCCGCGCGAGAGCCGATGACGGCCGCGACCTGCTCCAGCGTTTCTGCGGCCGCACGGGAGCGGCCCTCGCTGGCCCGCGGTTCCGCAACTAGGGTCGGGATGGCGGCGGGCTGGGTGAAGACTTCTTCGAACTGGTCGATGACCAGCACGATCCGCTCGCAGTCGGGTTCAGCGGCCAGACGGTGCTGTAGTGCAGAGGCGATGCCGTCGGTACGGGCGCCAGGCAGTCCGTGGCGTTCCAACTCGGTCAGTAGATCCCGGCCGGGGCGGGGCACGAGGACAGGCAGCCACCGGTCGCTGCCGGGCAGCCGGCCGCTTTCAAGTGCGGGCAACACCCCCGCCTGCATCAGGGAGGACTTGCCCGACCCGGAGGGGCCGAGCAGGAGCAGAACTCGCCGGGTTTCGGAGAGGGCCGACAGCACCGTCTCTACCGCGGTGTCACGTCCGTGGAACCACGCGGTGTGCTCGGCGGTGAAGGGTTCCAGGCCCCGGTAGGGGCTTACGTCACGTTCGACCAGGTCGGGCCAGACCTCGCGCAGGATCTCGGTAGGCGTGGCGTAGGCGATGCCCTGGCCGCGAAGGTGCCCGTCGGGTGCGGTGATAGCAGTGACCATGCCGATCACCAGGCCGGTCACCTCATCGACAACGGGGCCGCCGCTGAACCCCTGGGTCAGGTCGTTGGCCCCGGTCAACTGCAGCAGCCCGCCCCCACCGTCCGGGTCGGTGGGAGGCAGGAGGTCACCGGCCGTCGCGTAGCCGAAGTGCCCACCCGGCGGGGCCTGGGCGGGAAACCCGAAGGAGCGCACCCGATGCCCGCGGCACCCGGCCGCCGACCCCACCGGCAAGGGTTCCACCGTCGCCGGTACGTCGCTCAGGCGGATGATGGCCACGTCGTCGCCGTCCGAGGCCCGCCACGGCCCGATCAACACCTGCCCCTCGGCCTGAGGAGCCCCTTCCGCACGAGGGAAGACCAGCCGCACCCTGTCGCCGGGGCCATGGCCGCCGGCACGCACCACATGCGCGCAAGTGACCACCACGTCCTGACCGATCAGGAACCCCGCCCCAGCCACGCCGCCTTCGGCGGACAGAATCTGGGCAACCGCCGCCTGGATCCTGGGCCCGGGCCCCCTGCTAGAGGCCGAAGCAACGGCGTTCGTCGAAGTCACCGAAACCCCTTGGGGTCAGGAAGCGTCTGCGCCGGACGCGCCGTGCCAGGACACGGTCACCCTCAGGTGACAGCCGGCCTCGCTCTTGGCGATCACCGCGCCGGCCTGAGCTGCCAAGTCGACCCCGAATTCCACCTCGACCTCGTCCGGGCCGGCCTTCCGCAGCTGTTCCAGCGCGGCCCGGGCCATCTCGGTGACAGGTCCGAGCGCCTGCTGCAGCGTCTGCGGCAGCTCGTGGATCACCTCGCTGACCCGTCCGGCCTTCACCGGCCCGTCGGATATCTCCGGGGCCTCGAACAGAATCGAACCCCCACCCTCCAGCGGAAGACGCGCAAGACTACGCATCGGCCCCTCCCCCTCAAAAATCAGGCCGTACCCGAGCGTCCAAGACCCGTTCCGTCAAGGTAGCGGACCAGGCCAACCACGTCCCGTCATTGGACGACTACGGATTGAGTGGCGGGCCCTCGCTGCGCCTGCATCGGCGGTGCCAGACACCGTCTCGCGGGCGGCGCAGGTCGCCGAGGACCTTACGATCTACACCGCCGTCGCCGGCGCGTACCCGACGTGGAGCGCGTTCGCGGAAGCCCTGGATGCCTACGCCCGTGAGCAGGCCGAGACCGGACCGGAAGCCACCTGCCCCGGCGCCGTCGCCAGCATCGCCCGCGCCATGGCCCTGCAGAACGCGCTGTACGACCTTGGCGAGCGCAGCGCCCGTTCCGGGATCTCCCGCACCTTCGGCGACTTCGCCCAGGGCAACGGGCCGTACCAGTTGACCATCCGCGCAGGCGATCTCCTCATCACCTGCCACGACGGAGGCGCTTACGGCCCGCTGCCCGACAGCAGTTGGGACCGGCCCGTGTACGACGTCGCCCGACGCTTCCTCGCCTGGACGCGGGCCAACCCCCGCGACTGACCACCCCCACAGCAGGCCCGGCGCCCACGGCCCCGTACCCCGCGTTGCTCACGAAGCGCCGGGTGCGGGGCCGCTCCCGCTCCCCGCCCCGGACAGCCAGCTCCGCGCCGGCCAGCGGCGGGCACCGCGCCGTGGCTGCCCCCGGCGTGGGGGTTCGACTCGACCGGCCCGGTGCTGAGTCTGCCCGGCCGATGGTCTCCTCGCGAGCGAGGCTGTGGGGGACCCGCGTCGTGCGGCGGTGGACGTCGATGGTGGGGGCTGGTAACCGGCCCCGCGACGACGTACCGGCTTGTCCGGCCTGCCCCTCGCTGGGGGGCGGGCGGTCGTCATGTCCAGTCCCGGGCCGGGTGGGAGTGGCGGGTGTTTCGGGAGAGAGAGCCCACGCGCCGCCCCCCGCTCACCGGATCAGGCCATCTGGGGACGGCTAGCGGCTCCTGGTGCCCGGCTTCCGCCCCAGCTCCGACCGCCCTGCCTTGACGTGGTCAATGCAGACGAATCGTTCGAAGGGTCGACGGAACAGACCCCGCACCCTAAGGGCTGTCCCGCAATTGGTCTCTAAAGCCCCGGCCCACCAGCCGGGGCTTTCGCATGTCCCGACCCGCGCCGGATCGTCCTGCGCTCGACTTCAAGGACGACCCCGCGTGGATCACCTGCTCTCCATCCTGTCCGCAGCCGAGGAGGCGGGAGTCGGCCCCGACGTCAGCAAGGTGATAGGCAAACTCGGCCAGTACGGCCCCGTCGGCCTCTTCCTGATCCTGCTGCTGATCGGCTTCATCGTGCCGAAGTGGGCCATAGATGCCCTGACCCGCGAGAAGGACAACTGGCGTACGGCCTTCGAGCAGGAGCGGGCTGCCCACCAGGTCACCCGGGAACAGCTCGCCAAGGCCGAGGAGCGCGGGGATGTGGCCATCGAGCAGGGGAAGGCGATGACCAGGCGATGGCCGAGCTGGTCGACGGCATCGACTCCCGCTCACAGGACTGGAGGTCTCTCAGCCGCTTTCCCACTGGTGCGCTGCGGCAGCACGCCATTCCACCCAGCGCGGGTCGTCGACCACCAGGCCCGGCTCTGGCAGCCCGGCAGACCGCAGGATCAGCAGCAGGTCGTGCTCGGAGAACGCAGTGCCGACGTAGTCATCCTCCATCCGGCCCGCATGGTGCATCGTCACCAGCCGACCACCGCTCGGCGACAGGCCGTGCACCACAAACCGTGCGCCTTCCATGATGTCCAGCGTGCCGCACAACGGTGAGCAGCACTCGCTCAGCGAGAAGCCGGCGTCTGCTGCACGGTGGTGGCGCCCGCCGTTGGAGTGGACGTCAACGCCGCAGTGCCGCGCCTTCAGACGGCGGCACCGCACCAGCTTCAGTGTTGACGATGCGCACTGCACGGCCGTCACGTCCAGTGCGCACCGGCGGGACCCCGCCCCCCTTGGGGCCCGCCCCCCGCCCCCACGACACCTGCACACAGGGCCCGTGTGGGACCGCGCCACTGCTTCAGGAGGAGTGCTCGCCGGGCGCACCCTGCCGCTCGTCGAGGTGATGGCCTCCCACACCCAGGTCGGCGCGAAGACGTCCCGCTGCTCTGGCAACCCATCGCGAGTAGGCCCGGTCGTCATGACCGGGCCTACTCGTATGACACTCACGCATCACAAACAGAACCACGGTTCTGCTAGTGTCCCCCCATAAGCAGAACAGCAGTTCTTTTTGTGGGGGGTGTTGTGCCTCGGCTCACCGACGCGCGCAAGGAACTTCGGCGTACTCAGATCGCCGAGGCCGCCGTCCGCTGCTTCAGCCGCGACGGCCTGGAGCGGACCTCGATCGCCGACATCACCGCCGAGTCCGGCCTCTCGGCTGGCTCGATCTATGCGCACTACCGCAACAAGGCCGACCTGGTCCGGGTCGCCGCCCGCAAGGTGCTCGCCAAGCGCGCCGATGTCCTCGGCGAATACGCCGCGGCCGACGCCCCACCCGGCCCCGACGAACTGCTCTCCCGCTTGATCGCCGCGATCGACCCGGCCGAGGCTCGGGTCGGCGTGCAGACCTGGGGAGAGTCGACCACCAACCCGGCCATCCGCGACATCGTCGTCGACATGACTGACCGAATGCGCGCGATGCTGCACGACTGCGTCACAGCCTGGCTCGTCAAGGTCGAGCACCATGAGCCGACCCAAGCCCGGGAGCGCGCCACTCCGATCGCCCACCGGGTCATGGCGCTCTACCAGGCCGAACTGCTGTACACCGCCTTGCAATCACCGACTGAGGAGACAGCGTCATGACCACCGCGACCGCTTCGTTCGCCGGCCGCATCGTTTTGCGCGTCGGCTACGGTGCCTTGCAGCTTGAGCGGCTGCACGACCGCCGTGGCGAGGCCGTCGCGCTGCTGCGCCGCGCGGTCGAGTTGGGCGTCGACCACGTGGACACTGCCGAGTTCTACGGCTTCGGTTTCGCCAACGCCGTGATCCGCGAGGCACTGCGCCCCGAGGACGACGTCCTGGTGGTCACTAAGGTCGGCGCTGACTCCAACCCGGGCGGGCGCGTGCCGTTGCGTCTGGCGCAGCGGCCCGAGCAGCTGCGCGCCAGCGTCGAGGACAACCTGCGCAGCCTCGGCGTCGACCGGCTCGCGGTCGTCAACCTCCGCCGCCTGGACACCGGCCCCGGGCTGCGTCCTGAGGGCGATCAGGTCGTCGACCTCGACGACCAGCTCGCGGTGATGACTGCCCTGCGCGACGAGGGCAAAATCGGTGCGATCGGTCTGAGCAGCGTCACCCTCGACGGCCTGCGCCGCGCCCTGCCGGCCGGCATCGTCTGCGTGCAGAACGCGTACAGTCTCGTCTCCCGGGCCGACGAGGACATGCTGCGGTTGTGCGCGGCCGAGGGCATCGCCTGGGTGCCGTTCTTCCCGCTCGGCGGGGTCTTCCCCGGTCTACCCAAAGCGACCGACGAGCCAGCGGTGCACGCCGTGGCCGAGTCCCTGGGCGCCACGCCCTCCCAGGTCTGCCTCGCCTGGCTGCTGCACCACGCCCCGAACGTGCTGCTCATCCCCGGCACCGCCAACGCCGCCCACGTGGAGGCCAACATTGCGGTCAGCGAGATCACCCTCGACGCCGCGATCCTCGCCACCCTCGATGCCATCGAGTCCCGCTCCAACGACGTCCCTATCGGCTGACCGGAACCAACGCGACCCGGCTCGCGACCGCACCACACGCCGGACACCCTGACGCACCGCCAGGCCACGCCGGGAAACCCCGCTCTACCAGGCTCCAAGGACGGATCATGAAGGCCATCATCTACCGCGACAACGGCGCCCCCGACGTTCTGCAGTTCGTCGACCGTGACCTGCCGGCGCCCGGCCCCGGCGAGGTTCGCGTCCGGGTCGCCGTGTCCGGGGTCAACCCGACCGACTGGCAGGCACGCTCCGGCGTCGGCCACCCCAAGCACTTCTCGGAGGTCACCCCGCACCTCGACGGCGCCGGCACGGTCGACGCTGTCGGTGAGGGTGTCGACCAGAGCCGGGTCGGTCAGCGGGTCTGGCTGTTCATGGCCGCCGCCGGGCGGCCCACCGGCACCGCCGCCGAGTTCGCCGTCGTGCCCGCCGAACAGGCCGTGCAGCTGCCCGACGAGGCCGGCTTCGACGTCGGCGCCTCCCTCGGCGTCCCCGCGCTGACCGCGCACCGCGCGCTCACCGTCGCCGAGGACGGTCCGCGCCGGCTGCGGCCCGGGGCACTCGGCGGGAGGGTAGTGCTCGCCGCGGGCGGGGCCGGAGCGGTCGGGCACGCGGTGATCCAGCTCGCCCGATGGGCCGGCGCCACGGTGATCAGCACGGTCAGCAGCCCGGAGAAAGCCCGGCTGGCCACCGCCGCCGGGGCCCACCATGTGATCAACTATCGCGAGGGCGACCCGGCCGCCGAGATCCGCAAGATCGCCCCGAACGGCGTCGACATCGTCGCCGAGGTGGCGCTGGGCGCGAACCTCGCACTGGACCTGGCCGTGCTGCGAACCCGCGGCACGATCTCGACCTACGCCAACGACGGTGGTAAGCCAGTCGAACTGAACGTGCTGCAGAACATGGTGCTGAACACACGCTTCCAGTTCCTGGTGCTCTACACGGCCGGTCCGGAGGCACGCGCCGCGGCCGTCCAGGACGTCGCCGCCGCAGTGCGCGACGGCGCGCTGCCGGTCGGCGAGGAGCACGGCCTGCCGCTAATCCGCTTTCCCCTCGACCGCACCGCCGACGCGCACCGAGCGGTCGAGAGCCGCGCGGTCGGCAAAGTCCTAGTGGACGTCACCTCCTGACGTCCGGTCGGCTACGGCGCACCCACTCGCCGCCCACGGGGAACCCCGCATGGGGCGGCCGGGTGGGCGGTGTCACCCCGACCTCTGTCCGGCCCGCGGCCACCCCACACCTCAAGGATTCTCATAAACGGTCCTTTGCGCGAGCAAGATCGCAGGCCGCCGGACCGCCGCCGAACCCGGTTTCGCTCTCAGAGTTCGTTTTCTCCCGTTGTTTTATCCCGTGATGCGGGTTCGGTCCGGTGATGTCGGGTCGCGCCAGGAGATGGCGTTCTCGCCGGTGAGGCGACGGGCCATGAGGTCGGTCATAGCGAGATGGATCATGGCTTCGGACCTGCCAGGGAGGGTTTCGTAGTCGCGGGCCAGGCGGCGGTGGAGCATGAGCCAGCCGTAGGTCCGCTCGACCGTCCAGCGTTTCGGTATGGGGGTGAATCCTCGGATGCCGGGGACGCGTTGAACGATTTCGAGGTCGATGCCGAGCGTGGCGGCGTGCTCGACGAAGTGTTTGCGGTAACCGCCGTCGACCCAGACCTTGCGGATGGTCGGATGGGCCGCGGCCACCCGGTCGAGGAGGGTCTGGCCTGCGGCGGAGTCCTGGACGCTGGCTGCGGTGACCAGGACCGCCAGCAGGAGACCGAGGGTGTCGGTGATGATGCTCCGCTTGAGCGGCAACAGCCGCAACGGCACCCGGGCGAAGACCGTGCTGACCGACGTCGGGCCGGTCGAGGTCAAGGTGCCCCGGGACGTGGAGGGCAGCTTCGAGCCGCAGATCGTGCGCAAGCGGCAGCGTCGGCTGACGGGCGTGGACGAGATGGTGCTGTCTCTGTCCGCGAAGGGCCTCACCCACGGGGAGATTTCCGCGCACCTGGCCGAGATCTACGGCGCCGAGGTCTCCAAGCAGACCATCTCCACCATCACTGACCAGGTGATGGAGGGCATGGCTGAATGGCAGAACCGTCCGCTCGACCGCGTCTATCCCGTTTTGTTCGTGGATGCCATCAATGTGAAGATCAGGGATGGGAAGGTCGCGAACCAACCTGTCTATGTCGTCATGGCCGTCACCGTCGAGGGCACTCGGGACATCCTCGGCATCTGGGCCGGCGACGGCGGAGAGGGCGCGAAGTACTGGCTGCAGGTGTTCACCGAGCTGAAGAACCGCGGCCTGGATGATGTGCTGATGCTGGTCTGCGACGGGCTCAAGGGCCTCCCCGACGCGGTCGAGACCGTCTGGCCCCGCACCATCGTGCAAACGTGCATTGTTCACCTCCTGCGCAACAGCTTCCGATACGCCTCGCGTGCGGACTGGGACAAGATCGCCAAGGCGCTCAAGCCCGTCTACACCGCGCCGACCGAGGACGCGGCCACGACACGGTTCCTGGAATTCGCCGAGACCTGGGGCAAGAAGTACCCGGCGATCGTCCGCCTCTGGGAGAGCGCCTGGGCCGAGTTCGTGCCCTTCCTCTCCTTCGACGTCGAGATCCGCACCGTCATCTGCTCGACGAACGCCATCGAGTCCGTCAACGCGCGGATACGCAAGGCCGTCCGGGCCCGCGGACACTTCCCGACCGAGGCCGCCGCCCTGAAGTGCATCTACCTGGCACTGATGAGCCTTGACCCGACCGGCAAGGGCCGCAAGCGCTGGACCATGCGCTGGAAGGCCCCCCTCAACGCCTTTCAGATCGCCTTCGAGGGCCGGCTCACCCCAGCCAACAACTGAACCTCAACCACCAAGATCAGCCGCTAAGTTGACACACCCGGTGAGAAAGTGCAGTGCGTTGAAGTGAGAGTTCCTTAAGGGCGCCATGTGGGAGTCCACCACTCAAGGTCACGGCAACGCCACGATTCCCACCTCCTCGCCCGCCTGGTCACCGACCCCACCCCTTGTACCTCACTCTGATGGCCTATGCAGTCGGTTCTGGCCGCAGTTCTGTGGCGTCGGATGCTCAGGCCTGCCGGGTTAGTGTGGCGGCGTGTGGGCACGATGGCCTCCGTGGACCAAGGGCTGGCGGCGGTGTTCGGGGCGGCGGTGGGCGTCATCGGATCGGCGATGACAGGTGCCCTGACGTGGGCGGTCACGCGTACACAGCTCAAGACCCAACTGCAGGCGGATCGTCAGCGCTGGCAGCTGGAGCTACGCCGGGAGACCTACTTGGGCTTGCTCACCGCGGTCCGCACCGCGCGCGGGGCCTTGGCAACCGCTCTGGACGAGATGGAGATAAGCCGTGCCGACGGGCAGCCGCACATGGCGGAGGCCTGGAGGCTGCTGCCGTCGGTCGAGGTGGCGCGTACGGCGGTCCACCTTGAAGGGCCTCCCGAGATGGCTGCGTTGGCAACTGGCCTCGCAGAGGGACTCTTCGCACTGTTCAGAAACGCATATGCGTGGCGTCAGGGGACCGACTTTGACGATCCGGACCTTGCCGCTGCCAACCGCCAGGCCCGTGCCGGTCTAGTCTCCGCAGAGAAGGAGTTCATCGCAGCCGCACAGCAGCATTTGGGCATCGACGGCAGCTCGCTCATCGGTCGATGATGCCGCAGCCACGCCGTGACATCGGGGTATCGCGTCCTGTACAGGCGAGTCACTGGCCTTCCTCGAGATCGTGTGCCTTCGTGTCTGGTGTCGTGAGGAGCAATCGTGGTGTGAGGCCTTCGCGGTCGTCATCGCGTACGGCGTTGTCTTCAGGCGTAGCATCCCGTCAGGCCTTGGACGTGTGGGGCGGGCCTGGGGGCGGTTGAGTAATGAGGGGGGACGGGCAGTGCGGCAGATCGGTCTTTATTATCCTTATGTGCATTTCCGTGATGAGCGCTGGGTGAAAGCTGCCGCGCTGTACTGGCGGCGGCTGGCGCGTGTCGTACCCGACGGATTCCCTGTCAGGGACCGCGCTTCTGTCAAGGCACTGCGCGACCAGTTGGACTTCCTTGTCGATGTCGATCCCCGGCCCGCCGCAGAGAAGGTAGCACCGGCCTTCGCGGAAGCAATCCGGGGGAACGAGCAAATGCTGCGCCGCCGGTTCCAGGTCGCGGACAGGGTGTTCGATCACCGCGAGGCACCCGCCGAGCCTGGCCGTCTGGAGGACCTGCACGGTCTTCCGCAGAGGCGACGTCATCTGGCCGGCCTCTACGTGGCCGAGGTCCCCTGGGAGTTGCGGGAGGCCTTGGAGGGGGCTGGACTCGCACAGAGAGGGTTCCGTCACCGAGCCGGGGACGATCACGAGGGGTGGGTGGCCGTGGACCCCGCGGTGGCGTGGGTCTACAAGTGCGCTCTCACCGAGGAACTGGCCAGGCAGACCGCCTATATCCCGATCACTGACCAAGCCGAAGCGCACACGGCGACCAGCGGTTGGACCAGCGACCGCATCGCTGCCGTCCTGCTCGGGGACCAGCCCCGGCCGGTGCCCGAGCAGGCAGCCACGCGTCTTGGACTCATGGCGGTGCAGTACGTTCTGCCGGCCAACCTGCAGGCTGTGCCCATCGACAAGATCATTGAACTTCGGACCAAGCACGCTGACGAGTTCACCGCCTTCGCCACTGCGGTTGAAACCACCGCCAGCAACCTGATCGAGCACACCGCAGGAATCACGGACCGGCAGGCTTTCGAAGTGCACCTCCAGACTGCGTTCGAGGACACCATTGTTCAGCCCCTCAATGAGCTCCGCGGGGCGATGACCGGGCTCAACATGCAGACGATCGTCAGTGCCCTGAACGTCCAGACGCAAGTGCCAGCCATAGCGACCGCCCTGGGCGGCTGGTGGGCCGGCGGCGCCCCAGTTGCAGTTGCTGGCATCGCGATCGGCGCGGTAACAGTGCGCCATGCCGCCACCCGGGCACGGGATGGGCAACTGGAAACCTCACCAGTGGGCTACTTGCTGCGAGCCGAGCGAACGCTGAAGCCCGCCACGCTGGTGCGCCGCGTAGGTCGGGCAGCTGCCCGCGTTGCCGGGACCGGCATCTGATTGTGCGACGCCAGGATCGAGTCCTCGCTACAGCGATCCGGTAACTGGGGCCGACACCGAGCCCAGCCTCTGTGCTGACGGCAAGGTCCGGCTGCGTAAGTGGCTCGGGTCGGAGGCAGATTCGCAAGCTTTCTCCGTACCAGAGAGTGCCGGCCGTGTATGAAGCAACCCCGCTGCGCGGGGAGGGCTTCGGCGCTCGCTCGGGTGAAGCCCCGTTACGGCTGGTGCGCTGCGCGGTCTCGATCGAGGTCTGGAGGTCGGCCTCTATCAGATGAATCCGCTGGCGGCCGGAGAAGCACCCCCGGGCGTGTGTCGGGGATGACCTTGGAAAAGGCGGCTACACCCTGGTAAGGAACTACGCACCACCCCCGTGTGACGCGGGGAGGACGCCATCAACCGCTTGAGAACGGACAGTCATTCGAAGCACGGGGACGACGACCTAAATGTGCCTGCAGGCAAGGATCGGTTGCACGGAGTCGATGACCGGCGGACTGACAACTGCTATGCGGTGGTACAAGCACCCCCGTGTGCTCGGGGAGGGCACGGCCAAGACCGCCCGCATTGGGCACCTTCGTGTGCGCACTGTACGGCTGGTGCGCTGTGCAGCCTCGATCGAGCCACCTCCGCACTCGGGGAAGAGGCACGGCGCAGACTTCGCCGTGCGGGGTCGGGCGCTGGACTTCTTGTTCCTAATCGCTCAGTTCGAGCCACCCCCGCCTTCAACGGGGACGTTTCAGCGCGAGTACAGGTGCACCGTGTTGATGGGCGCCCGAGGCCGAGGTAATCATGCACTTCCGACTGTCCGATTGAGCACCGTTGCTTCGTAGGGAGAAAATTAAGGACCTCGGCGAACGTATCCCTGCGACGGAGACACCCCCGCTGCACGGGGAGGACCTCGGCATAGTCTGGAACCACGTCGACGTCGCAGAAGCACCCCCGGGGGTGCGGGGACGAATTGTCGAGAGTGCTTGTGAAGCGAATGTCGGGCGAAGCACCCCCGTATGGTCAGGGAGAACCACGGCATGAGCCCCATCTCGAGCGCGGTGCTCGTCGAGGTACCCCCGTGTGCTCGGGGAGGACGCTGAACTGCAGCGTAGTGGGGGTTTGCCGCTTTCGTCGAGGTTGCTTTGCGTGATCCGATGTGTGGATGGTCATGATCCAGCCCGGTGATGCGGGGTGGGAGCTTCAATACTCGCTTCGGTCGTTGGTTGCGTGTGATGGTCTACCAAAATTGCCCCTAATTGGCCAGTTGTAGCTATTTTGGTGATGGTCTCTGCTGGGGCGGTTGTGGTGGCGGTGCAGGTTTGATCGTGGGCCCATGTGGTGACTGTCGATGATTGCCGGTTCGGGGGAGTGGCTTGATGGGTGTGGTGGAGGATGCCCGGTTCGGGGGGCTAAATCTCTCGCCGTGGGGGAAGTTCGACCAGGGCGTGTTGGCGGTGTACCCGTTGTTGTTTCACATGCTGGACACGGCGGCGGTTGCGGGGGAGTTGTGGGACCGGCTTTTGGTGCCGCGGCAGCGGCAGTTGATTGCCGAGGGCCTGGGCGTGAAGGAGACCCAGGCGTGCGGGCTGGTGGCGTTCTTCGCGGGGTGTCATGACCTGGGGAAGATGTCGTCGTTCCAGGAGTGCGAGGCGCACCCGTGGGCGCGGGTGAGTGACGATCTAAGGGAGGATGCCAGGGGCTGGCAGCGTATTTCCCATGAGCGGGCCTCGATGCACGCCGCGTTGGGGCTGTTCGCCGGGCTGGGCTACAGCGACGCGGGTAATGCGGGGCCGGCGGTTCGTGTGGCGCAGATCCTTGGCGGCCATCATGGCCGTTTCCTGCAGCTGGATTTGCACGGTGCCGCGGGCCGGGCTGGGGAGTTGGGCGGTCCGAAGTGGCAGGAGCTCAGGCGCCGCTATGTGGTGCAGGTCCGGCACCAGACCGGCGCGGTGACGGTTCCGGCGCATGTGTCGGTGCCGGCCGCGGTTTTGATCACTGCTGTGGGGACGGTGGCGGACCGGCTGGCGAGCCAGCGCCACTACTGGTTGTCCAAGGCCTTGGCCCCGGCGTTTGGGGCGGGGGAGCACTATGCCCGGGCGCGTCAGGAGGCGCCCGGGCTGGTGGAGGCTTCCGGTCTGTCCCGGGTTGACCTGCCGGACATCCCCTTCGCACGAGCCCATTCGCGTATGCAAGTCCCCAATGATTTGCAGGCCTCGTTGATGGAGCAGTTGCTGGCGGTGGTGGGGGAGCGGGGCGCGGGCATCGTGGTGGTCACCGACGCCACCGGCGGGGGGAAGACGGCCGCGGGCCTGGAACTGTCGAAGATCTTCAATCGTGCGTGCGGTACGTCGGGTCTGTGCTGGCTGATGCCGACCACTGCGACGGCGGACGCGGTCTACGAGGATGTCGAAGCATGGGTGGCCGCTCATGAGCCCGAGCACGCCCCGGTTGCTCTCGTGCACAGTCACAGTTGGCTCAACACCGCTTACACCAACGACCAGCTATCGGATCCCGGCCCGCTGACCAGCGACGAGCACTGGGACGACACCGATGCGAGCCAGGGGAGTGAGGGCCGTCCGCAGGAGCGGGTGACGGTGCCCGACGGCTGGCTGCGGGGCTGGGACCGGTCCCTGCTGGCCCCGTTCTCGGTAGCCACCCACGATCAGGCCCTGATGGCAGCCTTGCCCACCCGCTTCAACGTGTTGCGGATGCTCGCCCTGTCCGGCAAGACCGTGGTCATCGACGAGGCCCATACCCTGTCGCCATTCAGCCACTTGCTGCTGCTCCGGCTTGTGCACTGGCTCGGCGCATTCGGCTGCCCGGTGGTGGTGCTGTCGGCGACGCTGCCCGCCTCCATCAGCGACGACCTCGTGCGCACCTACCTCGCCGGCGCCGGTCACTCCCGCCGCGCCCAACCACCGGGGGCCTTCGCCCCGTCCTATCCGGGCTGGCTGTTCGCCGACGCAGCCCACGCCACCGTCACGGCCATGAACGACACGGCCAGGACTGCGCACGCCAACAAGCACCGCCGTAGCGCCACCCTCCGCCTCCTGCCGGTTCGGCACCAGCGGCTGGGGCCCAGTGACCGGGCCGTGGACCCCACAGAGCGCCTCGCTGTCATCGCCGAGGAGATCTCCCCGGTGGCGGTGAGCGGCGGCTGCGCCGCAGTGGTGTCCACGACCGTTGCCGAGGCCCAGGACACGTACCAGTACTTACGGCGCACGTTGAGCTGGCCGCGGGCCGAGACGGAGCTGGTGCTGCTGCACGCCCGCATACCAGGACGCCAGCGCGAGGCCGTCACCCGGCGGCTGCGGGCCGCTCTCGGCCCTGGCGGGCCGCGGCCGCGCCGGCTGGTCGTCGTCACGACCAGCTTGTTCGACGTGAGCTTGGACGTCGACGTTGATCTCATGGTCAGTGACCTGTCCTCCATGGCCCGGCTCCTGCAGCGCCTGGGACGGGTGTGGCGATTCGAGACCGCCTGGGGTCCCGCCTCGCGGCGCCGGCGGGCGTGGCTGCGCGAGCAAGGACCGCGGATGACGGTGCTGCACCCGGTCGACGCAGCCGGGGCCACGGCCTTGCCGCCCGGCTGGCACAACCTGGAGCCCGCCTTCCTTCTCCGCGCCACGGCCGCCCTGCTGAACGAACCGAATGCCTGGCCAGACGCCGCTCCCGTTCCTGGGCAGCCGGTGACACGGCAGATCACTCTTCCCGACCAGACGCAGCGCCTGGTCGAGCGGATCCACGGCGCTGGCACCCCGGCGTTCGTGGACGCCGTGCGAGAGCTCCAGCAGCCCCACCGCGACCATCAGAACGCCCGCCATGCCGAGGAGCACCTGAGCGCCAGCCACCTCATCCCCCCGCACGAAGCTGTCCTGTCCCTGGCCGACCTGCACCGCCAGCACCTGACCGCACACTTTGCCGCGACCCGCCTGGGCACCATGCCCAAACGCCTCCTGCCCTGCTACCGCACCTCCCAGGGCGTCCTCACCCTGGATGCGACCGGCAGCCGGCCGCTGCCGACCGGCAAGGACCCCAACCCCGCACAGGTCCGCGCGATCCTCCAGCGCACGCTGCCCGTGCCCGCCGACTGGGTTGCTCAGTGCCATCCCGAGCACCACGCCCCGAAGGCATGGCGATCCCACCCGCTGCTCGCCGACCTCGTGCTGCTCCCGCACGACACCACCCAGCCGCCCGGCACCCCAGTCCGCTACGGCGGGCACCTGCTGCACCTGGACGCGATCCTCGGCCTGGTGCACCGGCAGATCCGGACCGCCAGCGGTCCAAGCCGCCCGTTCGGGAAGGAAGAGGAAGCCGAGTAGGATATATTCTACATTTTCTGCGCGCTGAGCTTTCCTGGCAGGGCCTCGATCGTTTCGGAAAAGCGTCGTGGCAATATCGATCGCGATCGGATGGTCGTCGATCACCTTATTTTTCGGCTATCTTCCGGTGATTGGCCGTGGCAGCATGTCCATGTGATGAGAAGCGCTGCTACTCACCCACCCCCCTGCCCGGGGCTGCCCTGAACTGCCGTGACCTGTGCCGCAGCCTTGCCGGACCCCTTGCCCGGCACACTCCCTGCCCCAGATGAGCGGTTGCAGTTTCCTGCAATAAGGAAAACTGCAACCACTTCCCGGCGTGGAAAAGGCGGGCCGATAGTCCGATATTTCCGCACGCCGTTTCGTTTCCTCGCGCGGCATTCCCGTATGCCCTCCACCCTCCATTCGGCATTATCCGCTCACGCAGCATTGCGAGCCCCTATGCCCGATCACCCCAGTTACGACATCGCCGAAGAGCCTTGCCTGCCGATCCGTACTGGCCGTCGGCATGAGCAGGTGGGCATGCGCGAGTTGTTCCTGCGCGCCCACACCATCGACGACCTCGCCCTGACGATCCCCCCGGCAGCCTCCGCGACCCTGCGTGTCCTCGCCGTCATCGCGGCGCGCCTCACCACGACCCCCGGCGGCCCAGGCCTGGACGACCCGGAACTCAGCGCCGAACAGTGGACCGCCCGCCGCCAGGAGTTGCTGCATCACCCGCAGGGCTTCGACCCCAAGACCGTGCACGCCTACTTCAACGCCCACCCATTGGACCTGCTCCACCCCACCCGACCGTTCCTGCAGGATCCGGCCTTGGCCGACCAGTGCCCCACCACATCCGGCATCAACACGTTGGTCTTCGGCCGGCCCGCAGGCAACAACCTCGCCTGGCTCAGCCCGCACACCGACACCGACCCCCAGCCGGTCCCCTGCGACGAAGCCCTGTGGCACCTGCTGGCCCAGCACTACTACGGGCCCGCCGGCAGCTGCACACCCCGCACCGTCGCCGGCCAGACCAGCGGCACGGGCACGGCCGGCCCGCTGCGGTCCACGATCTCCTTCCACCCCCTGGGCCGCACCCTGTACGAGACGCTCCTGCTGAACGCGCCGAAATACACGGGTGACTGGCCCGACCTGCCGGACACCTGCCCCTGGGAAGAGCCCCAGGCCCCTGACCCGCAGGCACCCCAGCACCCGCTGACATGGCCAGGACGGCTACTGACCGGCCGCTCCCGCCACGCGATCTTGCTGATCCCCACCAGCGACGGCCACGCGATCGCCGACGCCTACCTGACCTGGGCCACCCAGCAACCCAAGCTGGAAGCCACCGACCCCTATCTGATCATCCACACCGACCCCAAGAAGCCGATCCAGCAACGCCGCACACCCCGCAGAGCAGATGCCGACCGGGCCGTGTGGCGAGACCTGGACGCCCTGCTGCTGGCCGGCGACGAATCCGCCACCGTCCAGCGCCCCCAGATCTTCGACACCCTCAACGACCTCCCCACCGACGTACGAGCCGCACTCCGCGTACGCGCCTGCGGATTCGACCAGGACGGCAAGACCCGCAACCGCACCTGGTACACCGTCCTGACCCCGCCGATCTGGACCTGGTCCCAGGAAAACGACCCGGCAATGGCCCGGCGGATCGCCCTGTGCCGCGCCGCCGCCGAAGAGGTGGCTGCTCGGCTGGCGGCCCTGGCTGCCCGCGCCTGGCAGGAAGCCGTCACGCCTCCGCACGGCAGCAGACCCCGCTCCCACAAGGTGCCCAAACGTGTCGGTCCGTGGGTCACCGCCTCGCACACCGCCTACTGGCCCCGCGCCGAAGCCACGTTCTGGCGTCTGCTGAACGAAGACCCGGACCAACCCGCGCGCGCGGCCTTTGCCGCCGACGCCGTCACCGTGCTGCGTGAGGTCACCGCACCCGCGATCGTCCAGTACCGACGGGCTGCGCCTGCCGTAGTCCGGGCGGTCGCCGCGCTGCGCGCAGGCCCCGCACCCGCCGGCGGTCGCGGCCGCCCTCGCCGTCAGAAGGCCTCATGATGCCCTCCAGCACAGACATGACCCCCACCGCACAACGCCGCGCTCACTACGACGCCTACGTCGCCGACGTCATCAGTCTGTGCACCGACAACGGCACCCGCGCCCGGCTGCGGACCGGTCGGGGGCAGCCGGTCCACAACTGCCGGGAGCTGCACCGCTACCTCACCGTCCTCGTCGCCGACCACGGCGCCAGACGGGCCCACTACACCGTCGCGGCTTGCATCGCCCTGCACCGCCCCACGCCCCCGGCCCCAGAAGCAGCCCTGACCCCACCACCGGCCCAGGAAGCTGAAGCCCGTCCCGCCCCATCGTGGAGGTCGCGGCCCAACCTCGGGGCGGCCCTGGCCCGCGCCGTCCACCGCTGCCGCTTCACGCCCAGCCGGGCCGAGGACCAACTACACACCTTGACCCGGCTCGAGGCCGACACGCTCCACCCGCGCCTGCCCAGCCTGACCGAACGCCTAGTCAACACCGGCACCGCCGTCGATTGGGCTGTTCTCCTGGACGACCTCGCCTGGTGGGACAGCGACCACGACCACGTTGCCACCCGCTGGCTGGAGTCCTATTACCTCACCCTCCACACCCTCACCCAGACCAAGGAGCCCTGACCGTGGCCGCCCGCTACATCGCCGTGCACGCCCTGCAGGCTGTGCCCGCCTCCCTGCTCAACCGCGGTGAGGACAACGAACCCAAGACCCTCAAGATCGGCAACACCACCCGCACCATGCTCTCCAGCCAGTCCCTGAAACGCCCCCTCCGCCTGGACCTGGAAGAACAACTCGACGAACATGCCGCCCGCACCCGCATGGTGCCGCTACGCGTCGCCGACGCCCTCCGCGAAGCCGGCTGGCCCAACGACCTGGCCACCTTTGCCGGCGCGCAGATCGCCCTCTGCGCGAGCAGCGAGGGCCTGAAAACCGACCCCCAGCAAGGCGGCCTGACCCTCGCCATGCTCTACCTGCCCCGAGACGTCATCAACGACCTGACCGCTCTGTGCCAAGAGCACCGCGCCACCCTCGAGGCAGCCGCAACCCGGCAAACCACCACCACACCCCAGCAGGTCAAGGGCCGCCGCAAGAAGACCGACGACATCGACGCCAAACCGCTACCGACCCGGGAAGTCGCTGCGTTGCTCCGCCAGCGCACCGCCACCATCAACCTGTTCGGCCGCATGCTCGCCGAAATCCCCGGCGCCAACGTCGAAGCAGCGGTTCAGATGGCCCCGGCCTTCACCACACACACCAGCCATCCCACTCCATCGTTCTTCACCGCCGTGGACGACTGGCCCACCCCAGGCGCCAGCGGCAGCGCCCACATGCAAACAGAGTTCCTCACCACCGGCGTGTTCTACCGCTACGCCACCGTCAACCTCACCGAACTCCTCCACAACCTCAACGGCGACCAAGACCAGGCCCGCCAACTGCTCGCCCTGTTCATCGAGTCGTTCATCCTCTCCCTGCCCAAGGCCAAACACACCTCCACCGCCCCGCACACCCTGCCCTCCCTGGTCCACTACGCGGTCCGTGACCGCCGCCCCGTCTCCTACGCCGCCGCCTTCGACCAGCCCGTCAAGGCCACCCAGACCGGCGGCCACCTCCAGCCCTCCCTGCACGCCCTGTCCGCGCACGCCGCCGCCCTGAACCGGCTGCTCGGCACCAGGCACCTCATTGCCCACGGCCACGCCACCACCAACGACACTCCCGCCGACCACCTCGGCAACCACCATCGCTCCTACGACGAACTCATCGACGCCTGCACCGCCGCCGCCATGACCACCGCCCCCCAGGCTGCGCCGGCATGAACGGGCTCCTGCTCCGCCTGGCCGGACCCCTCATGGCCTTCGGCGAACACGCTCTCTTCCACTACCGCGACACAGCACCATTCCCGACCCGATCCGCCCTGATCGGCATGTTGGCCGCCGCGGCAGGACGCCCCCGCTCACATGCCCTCGACCCGCACCACGACCTGCCCGGCGCCCCCTCCTACACCGACCTCGCCCTCACCATCCGCGTCGACCGCCCGGGCACCCGCTACACCGACTTCCACACCGCCGGCGGTGGCCGCCCTCGCGGAGCAGGCCTGCGCACCAGCGACGGCAACTATCGCGCCCAGAAGAAATCCACCCTGGTCACCCACCGGATCTACCTGGCCGACGCCGCCTTCACTGTTGCCGTCGAAGGACCCGACCCCCTCCTTCAACACATCGCTGACACCCTCGAACACCCCCACTGGGCCCCCTATCTCGGCCGCCGCAACTGCGTCCCCGACGAACCCCTCGTCCTGCGCAGCCACACCCCCGACCCCATCGGACAACTGCTGCGCCAGGTCCCCCTTACCTCGGCACAACCGCCCAGGCCAGGCCAAGACACGCTGCTAGTCGATTTCCTGTGGGAAGCGCCGCCCCCACATGTATCTGCAGCTCAAGTGCACCGTGAACTTGCCGACGACCCCACCGACCTCCGGCCGCTCACGCGCCGATACCGCTCCCGCCAGATCTGGCGCACCGCCGAATCTCTACCAGCCGCCCTCTACGCCGGACCCCGCCCCCTGGACCGCCTCACGGACTACGTCCTGCAGGAGAGCCCATGACCACGTTCACCGCAGCGACCCTGACTCGCATCCGCCTCAACCACCGCAGCCCCACCGTCCGCCGCGACCTCGCCGACGCCGTCCAACTCCACAAGACCCTCATGCGCCTGGCCGCCGACGGTCTGGGCCCCAACCCTCGCCAGCAAGCCGGCCTGCTCTTCCGTCTCGACGACGACCCGCATCCCACCCTGCTCGTCCAAACCAGCCATCCACCCCACCTCGACCGCCTCCCGCCCGGCTACGGCACCGCAGAAACCCGCAACCTCACCCCCATGCTTGGCGCCCTGACCGTGGGCCTGCTCGTCCACTACCGCATCACAGCCAACGCCAGCACCCGTCTACCCGACCGCGCACCAGGAGCCGGCCCCGAGCGCCGTACCCGCGACACCCGCGGAAAGGTCATCAAGCTCACCGGCGAACGAGCCCTGACCTGGTGGCACCACCGCGCCACCCGAGCCGGACTTGCTGTACACACCACCGCCGCGGCCCCCCGCCCGTTCCGTGTCGCACGCGAACAGCCCGGTCCCAGGCACCCCCTGACCCGCTTCGACGGCATCGCCGAAATCCTCGACCCAGACGCCCTCACCCGCGCCCTCCTCGACGGCATCGGACGAGGCAAGGCATACGGAGCCGGACTCCTTTCCCTGGCTCCCGCCTGATCCCCACCAAGCCACCCGCACCCCCAGGGTGGATCTCCGGGCCCCCGGCCGCTCCAGTACCCCACCGCCACGAACGAGGCCCCTATGCCCTCACCACCGGGTCCACCCGGCACGCCCGACACCACGACCCTGGTGATCGCAGCCGTCGAACGCCTCCTCCACCTCGAACAGCACAGCCAGCTCACCTACAGCCACATCCGCACCGTCGCCGAAGCCTTCGGCAAACACCCCCGAACCGTCCGCCGCTGGATGGACAACGCCCGCGCCCACTCCGGCACGTACACCCCAGCCGGCAGGCACCGCTTCACTCTCACCCCACCCATGTACGACGCTCTCGCCCGCTGGCGAGGCAACGTCACCGCTGCCTACCGAGAACTCGCAGCCGACGGCCTGCTCGGAGACCCACCGGCTCCCTCCCTACCGACCTTCCACCGAGTCGTATGCCGCGACCTCGACAAAGGCGAACGCGCCAGCCTCAGCGGCGGAGAAAAGGCCCGACGCCGCTACGACGTCCGCGGCCAACGCCCACGCGGCTTCCGCAACGAAGCCTGGGAAGGCGACCACGTCGAAGCCAGTGTCTGGGTCAACGTCAACGGCGAGGCCCGCAAACCCTGGATCACCTGGTTCATCGACTGCGCCACCTGCGTCACTCCCGGCCTCGCCATCACCCCCCAGACTCCCAACCGGGAAAGCATCCTCGCCGCCCTACGCTCAGCCGTACTGCAGGACGAGCCCTACGGACCTTTTGGAGGCCTACCAGGTCTGATCCGCATCGACCGCGGCAGCGACTTCCTGTCTCGAACCGTGGAAGACGCCCTGCGCGCCCTCAACGTGCACCGGGAAGATCTCCCAGCCCGCCGACCTGATCGAAAAGGCACCGTCGAAGCCCTCAACGGAGCTGTCAAAGACATGCTCTTCCGCGGCATGCCCGGCTATACCGACGAACCCGCCGTCAAAGGAGACAAGGGCGGCAAGGTCGACCACCCCGTAGAAGACCTCATGCACTACGAGGCATTCGTCACCCGCGTACTCGACTGGGTCCACGAATGGAACCACGAGCACACGATCCGAGAACTCGACAACCAGACCCCGGCCCAGGCGTGGGAAGCCGACCTCACCCCCATCTACGCCATCCCGGCCGTCGCCCTGCACACATTCACCCTGAGGCAACCCCGCAGCGCCCCCTTCACCATCACCAACAAGGGAGTGAACTGGAACAACCGGCACTACATCGACGAGTGGATGCACGGACATGTCAACACCAAGGTCCACCTGCGATACATGCCCAACAACCCTGACGACATCGAGCTCTACGACGCCATCACAGACCGCTACCTCGGCCCCGCCTACGCTGCCGACCAAGCCACTCCCGAACAATCACGCCGCCTCACCCGCGCCTGGCGACGCAAAGCCGACGAACTCACCCGACAGCGGCGGCGAGCCCGCAGAAACAGCAAAGAACGCTGGGCACCCACCACTCAGCCCGAACCCCCGCGCCTTTTGGACGTCAAACCGCAGGAAGAAGTTCTGCGACAACTCCATGACCTTGAAGGCCCCGACCTGGCCGCCGAAGCCCGCCCGGACTTCCTACCGCTCCCGGACCCATCGCCAGCTTGGAGCCAGGACAGCTCACTTTCCGACCCCGAACCTTCGGCCGCCGAAACCGAGGACTTCGCATGACCAACGGCCAGCCCCCCAGCCACGCCAACCCTCCACACACCGACCACTACCTCGGCCTGAAAGGGGCCCACCTCGTCCCCACCACAGCCACACGAACGACCCAAGGCAACCTGCGTACCGTCGTCGACGCTTCGGCCATAATGTGCGTTCACGGCCGCGTCGGACTCGGCAAGACCGTCGCGGTCAACACCAGCCTGCGCGACCTCGCCCCAACCACCACCCTGCGCCTGCAGTTCAGCTCGTCGAGCCTGAGTAAACTTCGCACCTCACTGTTCCGCCTGCTGAAACTACCAGGGGATCAACCCGGCAAGACCGTCAAATGTGACGAGATGATCAGGGAAGCGCTGTCACAGGAATTCCACATCCTGGTCTGCGACGAAGCCCAATGGCTCGACACCAAGGGACTGGAGTTCTTCCGCGAACTCCACGACGACCCCGACACCGACCTCGCCATCGTTTTCGTCGGAGCCGAGAACTGCCACGAGAAGATCCGCAATCGCCCCGCACTGGCATCACGCATCTTGACCTGGCAACAGTTCAGCCCACTCACCCCAGACGAAGTTGTCGACATCATGCCCCGCTACCACCCGCTATGGGTCAGCGTTCCGCATGACGACGTCCTTTGGATCAATGACCTCGCCTGCCACGGCAACTTCCGCAACTGGGCGAAGGTCACCTACCACCTACAAGACGCCATGTCGCAGAGCCCGGACCTGACCTTCAGCCGGGAACTAGTGGGCTGGGTATTCAGCAAACTCGACAGCACCGCCCGCCGTGTACAGCCCGGCAGCCAAAGGCCCCGCTGAGGGCCGGGCCTACCAGGACGACGACAACGGACCGACGCCGCCCCTTGCGACGAGATCGCTCCGTGCACCGAGGCGTATTGCTTCCTCGAACTGCACGCCCAAACTGTCTGCGAAGCCTGGCGGCTGGTACGTCAGGCGCGGAGTCGGGACCTGGAACCGTTGACGGTGTCGCCGAGCTGCACGTCAGCGGGGTTGTCACCAATGGCGTGCTGAGGCCGGCCGGCCAGCACGTTCAGCCTGCCCCGAGGGGACCTTCTGCGCCGCGAGCGCCAGGCACTTCAGGATGCTCGGGCGCTGTGCACTGCGCTCACCGACCTGAAGGCGTAACTGGCCCGGTCAGCCGCCGTAGGTCTTCTTCCACCGCTTGCGGTGAGCGCCGTCGCCCTGGCCTGAACCGTTGACGCTGATCAGCGACGTCAACGAGGCGCCGTTGTTCCACAAGCCCAGGTGGTCCCGGTGCACGGCAAGGATGCCGTGCTCGAGCGCGAACGCCTGCGACGGACGGCTGAACCGTGTCGTGGTCACGAAGATGGCCACCTCGGCCCGGAAGTGCACCTGCGCGCCCAGCAGGTCCCGCAGCTCCCGGCTGGCGATGGTGCTGCTCGGCGTGTACCGCTTGCACTGGATCACCATGGTCCGCCCGTCCGGCAGGCGCCCCACCACGTCGGCGCCGTTGTCACCCGATCCGCCGACCCTCCGCACCTCAAGGCAGCCGTCCCGACGGCACAACTGCGCGACCAGGTCCTCGAACTCGGTCCCGGACATCGCGTCCACCTCGGCCAGCGTGCGGTGCCCGGCCCGGACCGCGTCCTCCTGCCGCCAGGTCAGGTCAGCGCTGCGCAGCCGCCGGTCGGTCCGCCACAACCGCCATCCGAGCGTCCCGGCGGCGCCGAGAACCACGGCCGTGAGCGCATACGGCCAAACCGCCGACCACCACGACGAGCAGCAGCACCACCCCGGCTGCGACAACCGCGGTTCGCGGAGCATGTCGTCGCTTGCGCGCAGCAGTCCGGCGCCCTTGCTGACCAGGCATCAGCACGTCCCCCTCCCACACCCTGCGGAAGAGTGTGACGGCTCGATGACGGAACGTGAAGAGCGCCGTAGTGCAGCCATCGGGTCGCGGCACTGGCTACCGAGGCCCGACGGGCGGTAGCTCTGCCCTCGATCACTCCCGGTCGGGCGCTGGCAGTGTGGTGACCGGCCGTCGTGCAGCGCGTCTGCCGCGGCGCACCGGGGACCTGGCAGAGCTGGCGTTCCGGGGCAGTCCTGTAGGCAGCGGCAGATCCTGAGCAGCCAGCTCCTGGCGCTGTTGGGCTGCCGACCGCAGCCTGAGCAGTTGCCGGGCATTGGTGTCCTGCGAGGCCGGGATGACGCCCGGATAGACGTCGATGATCGATGCTGCCGTCTGCCAGTCCCGTTCGCCGGCATCGCTCTGCGGCATGAGGAGGGCTGCCCCCTCGAAGGCGGAGAGCTCGGCGAAGAGCGAGAGGCGGCTGGGGGGAAGCTTTGCCAGCCATTGCTTCATGGCGGCGGCCTGACGAGGACGGTCCTCGAACTGCCGGCCCAGCCGCCTCAGCCTTTTGGCCAACTGACGGGCCAGCGGCCGACTGATGAGTCGGGCGATGGCCTGAGCCTGAGTGAGTTCCATGTCCGTCAGGAACGCATCGAGGTCGCCGGGTGCCAGTGCGGTTCCGGAGTCCATGGAGCCTTCTTTCGAGGAATTGGTCGTTAGCAGGCCCGCCCGTCCGGTCTTGCGCGGGTGCGGTCCGGTCTGAGCGAGGTGGCAGGCTTCGCTGGTGCTCGAACCCCTGTCGGATGGCGCTTCGCAAGTCGTCAGATCTGCTCGTACAGAGCACCGTCATGCCAGTAGAAATCAGCGTCGAGTTCTTCGACTCCGGTGGTGAGCGGCTCCCCGCGGATGAAGGCCTTCTCGCCGGCTGTTCGCGCGAAGTCGCTGGGCTCGGTGACCGCTGCGGCGTGATCGGTGACGGCCAGACAGGCCCTGCATGCGTCGGTGAGGCGCCAAAGGCGGCCGCCGGCGCTGCAACTGATCATCAGGAGGATTGCCCCGTCGCAGCCGCGGTGGCGTGGATGCCAGCGACAGCCGAGCTCGCCGCACCGGCAGGTCCGCAAGTGGCCGGGCAGCGGTTCGGCGCGGGCATGTTCGGCCAGATGGTTCAGGACGACTGCCCGCGTTGTGGCGGGCCCCGGGTCAACGGGGACGCGGCCGCACTGTGGGCATGCCAAGGTCTGTCCGCCGGGGCGAGGGCGGACCTCGAGGGTCCAGGTGCGCCTGACCGTGTGGAAGACCGTGGTGTGCCCCATGGAAAGCTGTCCTCCCTGCGTGGCGGTGAGTGGTTCTACCGGCCCCCGCGAGGCTGGGGGAGTACCGGTGGCGGCACCGTAGTGCAGACCCCTGCCCTGCTGCTCGGGGCTCGATGCGGGCAAATAGGGCAGAGGTCTGCACTGACAGGGCAGGGCTCTGCACCATCCGATAGAGCGGTGACGATCACTCCGCCGCCCGACCCGAACCTCGCCGCACTCCGCCAGGAGCTGTCCCGGCTGCGGGCCGAACGTGGCTGGACCTACGACGAACTCGCCGCCCGAACCGGCCTGTCGCGCCGCACCTTGATCGAGATCGAACAGGGCCGAACGATCGGCACCCTTGCCACCTGGCACGCTCTCGCCCACGCCCTTGAGGCCCCGCTGGATCAGCTATTCGGCACCCTTTGTGCCGGCCATCAGCCCCCGGCGCCGCCAACCCCTTGATCGAGCGAAGCAACCCTGCCTGAGCCATCCAAGAGGTCGGTGAACATCACCCGAAACAGTAACCACTCAAGAACGCTCGCCCGAAACCTGAACGCCTGTTCCCAAAAGCTCTGCGCCGCCGGGGCGCTGGCGAGGCTCACAGCCGCCATCCTTGTTCCAGGCTGATCCTCAAACGTAGCCGCAGGAGTTCCTGACTCGATGGGTGGTCAACTTCACCTACATGAACTCCGTGCGTCCCCTGACGCCGACGGTCGTCTGCGGCTTCGCTGTCCTGCCAGGCCCTGCTCGGTGCGCCGCGTGGGCTTCAGCGCCCGTTGTGGCCTTGCTCCAGCGGCCTTGCGGTGGTGGCCAGCCACAGTCCGGTGGAACGACTTCGCCGCCCTGTTGAAGGTCCTCCTGTCGCTCCCACCCTGTTCAGGGTCGGGGCCGCCAGCAGGCTAGCGACCCCGGAGGGTTCTCACTTCCTGCTTGGGATCGCCAGTCGGCCCGCGAGCGTGAAGCCCGCAGTTGCGATGCCTGCTGCGATTCCTGAGGCTTGAGCACTGGCCGGGAGGATCACCAAAACGGCGACCGCCGCACCCAGCACCAATATGAGCACGGCAATGGCAGCTACCGCGTTCACCGCGGGAAGCTTAGGGACCTGCTCTGACCTACGCCTCGTCTCCGAGGACGGCGAAACGCTCATCCGACTCTCCTGTTGGCCCAGGCATACGATGACAACAGCAGGAGCCCTGGAACAAGCTCAGCGCCGGTTGCAGCCAACGCTGCCGGGGCTCCCCCAAGACGGGATTACCCACATCTCGTTCACTTGCCTCGTTCTCGTACAACATCGTTTCCCGAGCGTTCCTTTCGACGTTCGTCGATGGTGTCACCTGGAAACTTGTGGGGCCAATAAGCCGAGAAACAAGTCGAGTTGATGCAGTGCAAGATGATGTCAAGGGGGAGGGGATACGTGGGTGCGCTCAGAAGACACTTGGTATCTGAAATGTCTCATTGTCTGGACAGCGGCGATCCACCCAGCAGCGAAGTTGACTGCAAAGAGTTTATAGATCTGCAGGTAGCGGGAACAACCTGGACATGAGCATCTCCCCAGCTTCAGGGGGGGACTCTGCCTGTGGCCCAGGCATCATCCGATGGAGCTTCGTTGCAGCGAAGCGCCCGGACTGAAGCGGTCTCCCTAGCAATAGCCGGGAGGCCGCTTTGTTATGCCTGCGAAACGCTGTCTCCTTCGGAGAGCCGCGGACGCGCAGACGGCGGTCACCGCGCGGCTCTGCTGGAGCACGCCGGATAGCCTCCGCCGGGCATGCAAGCGCCACCGGACAGCGCCGTCTGCCTGCCCGACCGGTGCAGGAAGTCAGGTGTCGGGGCTTCGAGGTAAGGCTGGCGGTCGAGGCTGCCATCGCTCTCAGTCTTCCGGATGTGGAACAGGCGGTCCGGGCCAGCTTGCCTTTGCAGCGTTCCACTGCATTAGCAACCGCGGGTCCAGCTCACGGCGCTTGATGATCTGGACGACGTTGGGGTCGACAGTAACCGCGTCGATGTCGTTCGAGTCCATGCGTCGGAGGTAGCCACGCGCGGCGAGCCGGTCAACAGCCTCATGCAACTCCTGGTTGGTGAGGTAGCGGAGCGGCATGAGCATCAGCCCGAGGACGAAATTGCTGAGGGCGGGAGCTTCAGGCCGGAGCATGCCGGCCTCGGCCAGCGTTAGCCACAGCAGGGTGGCGATCTCATCTGGAGAGTCGCACAGGTCCCGCACCACTTCAGGGTGCCAGGACACGATTGGAGTGTCCGCAGCGTCAGCGTTCCACTCCATGAATGTTCGGTCTTCTTCGGGCGGCAGGATGCGGTGCGGTGGAAGAGGCCGCAGGGACAGGCGGGCAGCGTGGATACGGTCGCTGTGCAGCTGAGAGCGACCAGCGCGGTCAGGTGCGCACTTTTGTCCGGGTACGGCGTGGCACCTCGGGCAGGTTCGCTCTCGAGCTCGTTCACGCACGGCAGGCGGCACAGCTCGGCCCATCTTGTCCCTTTCATCGGTTCATGCGGCCCTCCAGGTCAACGAGGGAACCGCTGTGAAGGACACACTCAGGGCGAAGGGAAAGTGGACGGTCGGGCTGGCCCAGCCAAGGGCGAACTCGACCTCTAAGAACCCCATTGCACCGTGCCGGACCGTGACCCGGCGAGTCAACGAACGGTCCATCCCCCCGTAGCCGCGGTGAGACCGGTCTGCAGGGACGCCCGCCCGCATCCGTCGTTGAGCATGCGCCCCCAGCCATCGGCCGAACGGAGACCTGGATGCCCAAGAAGCCCCGCCTCACCCTGGATGAACACATCGAGATGGGCCGTGTGCTTGCCGGCATCCGCGATGAACTCGCTCACCGGGCCGTCCAACTCGACAAGACCTACCCGAACAGCGGCCCCGATGGTGTACCCCACAAGAAGGTGGGTGCCGCCCTGCGAGCGCTGGACGAGGCACGCAGCGCCCTGGAGCTCCTGCTGTCCCGCGAGCACCCGGACGCCGCCGAGACCACCGTCTACTACCCCTACCCCGAGGACCGCAGCGCCGTAATCTCATCCGACAGACCTGCGTTGTGAACGCCCACTGGATTGGAGTACGCAGAGTACGCGGAGGAGGACCGTAAGTGCCGCGAGTCCGCCGAGACCCGCCACCAGGTGAGTTGTTATGCGGGGGTCAAGGCGCGGGGGCGCTGCCCCCACACCCCCGCCAGCGCCAGGGCGCGCTGGACCGCCCGAGGAAGAGAACAGGAACAGCACTGCCGCCTGCCCTGCGCTTCAGTCGCAACTCCTTGCGCGCACCGGTCGGGCCTGGAGGCCCTTCCTGGGCAGTTGCCACTGGTGTTCCGGGCTGCGGGGGAGTGGTGTGCCCGGCAGGGCTTTGCCGTTCCTCCTGGGTTGGGGGTGGATCCCGCTGCGCGCTGGTGCGGTGTTGCGTAGGCGTGAGTCAGCGATTGCAGCTCGAAAGTCTCATGCCCTCTCAGGTTCGGTATCCGCGGCGGAAATCTTCTTCGCGCTTGCGGTCGGCTTCTTCTTCTGTGTCGATGCGGTGCAGGGCGTCGATGGCGAAGGAACGCACGGCGAGACTGCTATCGCTGAGGAGCGGGTCGAGGACTGCGCGTCGGGGTTGAACGTCGTTCGAGTAGTCGTCGTCTCCCAAGCCCCAGACGACGCTCATCATCAGCTCAGAGCGGCTGTTAGCGTCGATGCTGGCGGCCAGGACTGTGGAGACGATCTCAGGCCACAGGGGGTCGCGCCACGATTCTTGGATGGCAGCCACCGCTCGCTGCCGTTCCTCGGGGGATCCTCCCGCCCACCTGCGAATGAGGTCTGCCCAGGCAGCGGTGCCTTCGCCGAGAGCGGTCAGCACGTATGCAGCTGCCAGTTCGACTTGTTCGCCGAGGGGCGTGGTCGCCCGGGCGCTCTCCATCGCTTCACAGAAGGCTGCCGTCACCTGTTGTCGCGCCGCTGGGGACTGCCTGCGCAGCGACCGTTTCCAAGCCGAGGGCATTCGGAACGGGCCTTGGGGGGATACGAGTCTGCTCACGAGCATTGTCGCGAACGACGCCGGCACCACAGCGGCTATGGCTGCCGCACCATACGCCGTGTCTTCGTCGAACTCGAGTTTTCCCGAGCTGTGGGCTTCGTCGCAGCGGCGTTGTAGCGCGTCTGTGAACGCCGTCGCCAGGGTGTCGTCGATGTCCACGCTGTCTTTTGACGCTGCATCCAGCACGAAGCCGGTCATCTCCAGGGTGCGGGGCAGGGCGGGGGACGGGCCGCGGGAGAGCAAAGAAGCCAGCGTTTTCAAGCGCGCGGGCAGAGGCTGCCCGCAGGCGACCAGGTGCATGGCGAGCTGCAGCGTCAGCTCGATGGCCCCCTGGCTGTCGGGTGTGGGAACGGCAGCGATGCTCTCCGCGATCTTCTGGTGAAGGCCGGCTTCCCGTGCGGGGTGACTGTCGGCGAAGCCCAGGGCGGCTGCGACTAGGCGGGAGTCTTCTACGCGGGCTTCGATCCAGTCCCAGACAGCGTCTGGATGCGCCTGGGCCAGGCCGGCCAGCGAGGAGGCTTCCCCGGCCAGAGGAGCTCGCGCGATGCGGTCTAGGACAGGTTGTGGATCAGCCGCAGCAGCCCCGACCGCATAGGCGAATACGTGTAGGACGGTGGAAGCAGCACCACGTGCGTGAGGTCCTGTCTGATCGAGTAGTTCGAGTGCCTCATGCACGTTCACCTCGGCCGCCAGCTGTTCCGCGGCCCTGCGGTGGTCTTCTTGGGCCTCGCGCCACTGCGCGGCGCTGGACAGCGGCTGGAGGACCATGAGACGAGTCAGCTCAGGATCGGCGATTGCTGCCGCCGCAACGGGGTCGTCGGCATCGGCGGCGTCACGCAGAGTCGCCGGTCTGGGCGCGAAGCCTATGACTGCGTCAGCAGCGCTGCGCTTGACCTGCACAGGCAACGAGGCCCAGCGGGCGGCGATCTCCACGGAGAACTGATCAGCCGCCGCGTCCAAAAGTGTGACCGCATGAGCGGGCATCGCCGTGTTGGCGTACAGCAGAGGACGAGCGCCTTCGGCGCGGAGCTCTCGGGGCAGGCCCACAAGCGTGTGCAAGACGGGCTGGCCCCCCTCGGCACGAAGCTCCGGCTCGTCCAGGAGCAGCGCGAGAAGCGCCACGGCCTGCTGCAGCAGTGCGGCTGTCTCTGGGCGATCAGGCAGTACCCAGGAATGCAGGCTCAAGGAGTCGGCTGCCTCTGGCGGGCGGGAGGAACTTTCGACGGTGACACGCAGCAGTGGCCGCACAGCAGTCACCAGCACCCGTGCGAGCACGTCCTTACCACGCTTTGTGGCTTCCTCATCCCTCAGGCCTCGTGGCAGCGACGACGTACGGTCCTTTTGCCATTGCGCGATGGAGCGTAGAACTTCCCCACGCCGGTCCAACAACTCATCGACGACACGGATGTTGCCCATGGGGGGAGGCGTCGTGCACCAGGCGTTGAGTGCGTTCAGCACGCCGTTGCGACGCTCTTCGTCCGCTGCCGGGAGCGCCGGCTCCAGCAGCCATGCCACGTCAAGCAGCACACTGACCGGGCTGGGCGTCGTATCCAGCTCCACGCGCCCGGCCAGAGCCGCGAACCGCTGCGCGAGGCCTTGCAGCCCGTGCCGATAGTGAGCCACTGCATCGTCATCCCACAGACGAGGCGATGATGCCGGTGGCCACTGCGCGACGAGCTGTTCACCAAGGTCTGCAAGTAGTCCTGGGGAAGCTGGAACGACTTCGGCCGCGAGACCTACGACGGACGTCCACGTACTGACATCTGCCGCGACCGGCAGCAGCGACCGAACCATCGCATGCAAACGGCCTGCCACTACCTGATCATTGCGGTCCCGCGCGGCCACCGCCAAGCTGTTCAATTGAGGCCCGAGCCGGAAGTTGACCTCCCCCAGCCGGTGCGTGGCTTCCGAACTCCCGTCGATGCCGGCCCGTTGCATCAACGCGCTCAGCGCCCGGCCTGCATCCAGCCTCACGCGGGCTTGCGGGTCGAGAGCGTCCGCCAAAAGAACGGGCCCGGCAACGGCGGGACGCACGCTGTAGGGGGAAGAATCGGCAAGTCCGGCGTCGGAGAGATCGTCGAGCAAGGAGGACAACTCGTGCGGGCCTGGTGGCAGATACGTGATCGCTCCGGCCAGCATTGCCAGGTCTTCTCCGTCTTGTGCCGTGCCGACCAGCGCGAGAGCCACTGCCGCAGCTCGATGAGCCTGCGAACCATCTTTGGTGGGCATACGGCGCAGCACCGTATCGCGCAGGAGGTCGGCTGCGTCCGTCCACGCGAACCGGTTTGCCACCAGTCCAACAATGCACGCGGTATGGGCGATGAGCGGATTGCCTTGTGCCAGGTCGATGACATTTCGGCGGAAGGCACGATGACCGATGCCGTGGCCTGCGACGATTTCGTCCACCGCTGCACGGTCCAGGCCATGGATACCAACGACCGGACCGGACCAGTACTCAACCCCCCACCGCTGCAGCACCCCGGGACTGCGCCCAGGGCGCATCGTGAGCACGAACCGAACCCGGTCGAAGCGCGAGTCGTGGAGCACTGCGGGGATGCCGCTGAGGTCGTGCGCTCGGTCGGCGTCATCCACGACAACGATCAGGGAGCCGTCCACGGGCGCCTCCGTGAAGGCGTCCACTGTCAACGACACGCCAGTGGGGGCAACCAGAACCGCAGCGGTCGATCGTGCGGCCTCAATCGCCAGCCGAGTCTTCCCCGCTCCGCCGGCTCCCTCGACGATCACTATCCGGGCAGCCGGGTCTCCAGCCTCAAGTGCCGAAGACAGGGTTTTCTTCTCCTCGCTACGCCCCACCAAGGGTGCCGTCATCCCGGGAATCGACAGGGCTAGTCGATCGACGTACTCCGCGGCGGTTTTCAGCCTCCGTGGGGCTCGTGGAGTGACACCCAACTCGACCTCGGCCACCCACCTCAGGGCATCGACCTCCAGCTCGGTGACCAGCTCTCCCAGGTCGACGATCTCCAAAGCGACGTCGTAGTCATGGCGTGCCTTGGCTCTCCACCGTTCTTTGGTCGCCTCTTTGGTTGAACGGTTTGTGACGAAGAATGCCTCGGCTTTTCGGTCGTGTCGGCGGTTCTTCACCAACTCCGACTCGAGCTTGCTCGTCCAAACTTTCTGCAGGCTCACCCACAGCACGACCTTGTCGTCCTCGCCGAACAAAGGCCGCCCGAACGCGTCACGCCCGAGATCTCCGGAAGACGTCGTGATACGCAGGTCAGGGAACCGAACCCGCAGCACATGCAGGGCGACCCGCTCAAAAATCCGGTCGTTCTCAAGTTCCTGAAGAGCGACCTTTGCCGTCGGGAACACACGCACCCCTCCACTACTGAACCAGTCAGCAGAGGCCATCATCTGCCTTGCAGCAGAGTCGTGCACAGACATCTGTGGATGCTGAGGTCGCACTACGGTCAGCGCCGACCCCCACCCCAGCCGCGTAGTCCAACGACGCAGCTGCCGGCCCAGTTGCCCGGGCTGTCACGGGAGGACAGGCCGTTGATGCCGTTGAAGGAGGTCGGTGAAGAACTCTTCGAGCATCTGTGCGGCCTGGGGGCGGTTGAGTTCCCAGCCGCCGAAACGGTGGATCTCGTAGCCGGCCAGCTGCAGGCGTCGGTCTTCGGCGACCATCTCGGAGTACAGCTGGGGCGAGGCGACGTGCACTGGCGCATCGAGACCGGGAAGCCGTCGGGGCTGGCTGTAGTGCTGGACTCCATCGACCTCGATGACGATGCGGGAGCGGTCGGGGGCGAGAAGAAGGAAGTCCATGCGCTGCCGTGCCAGGGCCACCGCATGGTGGGGGCTTTGCCGGGTGTAGGGGTCGTAGTGCAGGTACACCTGGGGGATCAAAGCAGGCAGGTCAAAGCCGTCTGGCTGTCGGTAACGAGCGCAATAGGCACGGAAGACCAACCGTTCGGGATGCGAGTCCAAGGACGCGGCGAGCCTGCCGTACAGGTTCCGCGCTGCCTCTGGTTCATCAGCTCCGGGCTGGTGCTTACGGATCCACCAGTCCACCATCTGCCGCCAGGTCAAGCCGTAGGCGGGCAAGGCCTCGTCGTACACGAGGCAGTTTTCGGCGTTCTGTACGACCTCGACGTCGTTGTTCACCGCGTCACGCAGAACGATCCTCGGTTTGGGGCCATCGGCCGCGAATATCAGGTTCTTGAACTGTCCTCCAGGCCCCATTCGAAGGCGCTGCTCGTACTCGAGGTCCTGCAGCTTGTCCAGGGCTGCTCTTACCGGACCCAGCAGGTCCTCGACGTACTCGCGGCGCGCCTGCCAGCCACCTCCACCCGACATGCCGTTTCGACGCCAGTAGTTGTGGAAGCCGGTGAAGTCCTTGAACGGAAAGTCGGGCGGTGCGACAGCCAGGCGCTGGAGAAGGGCTCTATGTCCCTTGATGGCGATCGTCACCTCCTCATCGTTCATCCGTTCCCCGCCACCGGTGCCCTTGGCCACGAAGTCTTCGTGCAACAGTTGGGTCAGAGCGAGCGCGGCGTCCAGATCGGAGATGTCGGCCGTCGGGCCGAAGCGCAAGGCTTCCAGTACGTCCACCTTCAGCGGGCCGAGCCCGCCCCAGCTGGTGGGCGTGCCGACGAAGAAATCCTCAGGTCGCACGGTTCCCCCTTCGCTCCTCGTGCCCCAGGACAATTGTGCTCCCCCCGAGGTACAAGCCCCACGTGGGCACCGGCTGAGACGCCGACCAGAGGTGGAAGTGCTTAGGTCGGCACGCGCTGATGCCACACCGGGCGTTTGCGGACCCTGAGGTGCTGCGGGAACAGGCTGTGGGAAGCAACTCGACCTCACGCTTTAGCGGTTCACTGATTCGAGTGATCACAGCCTGTGAGTATGAATGATCGCTCAGCCTTCGGAAACGGTGTGCATAGCAGGTACGTAGCGATAGGGGGGTGCGCGCTGGAATCTAGCGGAGTAGTGCCACCGCAGAGTGACAACTCGGGAGGCGCGCTGCCTTCCCTACCCCCGCGCTGCCTGGGCAGACCTGCAGCACCCCGATGCTGGGGCGGTGCGTTTCGAGCACGACCACTACCTGAAGATGTGGGCGCTGTCCGACCCAAAGTTGAAGGCCGACTTCGTGCTCCTGGACGAGGCCCAGGACACCAACCCCGTCCTGGAACAAGTCCTGCTCAACCAGCGCGGCCACGCCCAGCTGGTCATGGTCGGAGACTCTGCGCAGGCCATCTACGGCTGGCGCGGCGCCAAGGACGTCATGACCGGCTTCGACGGCACCGCCCTGTCCCTGACCCAGTCCTTCCGCTTCGGCCCGCTGCTGGCGCTGGAGGCCAACCGGTGGCTGGCGATCGCCCGCGCCCCGATCCGCCTGGAGGGCACCGAAACGATCCCCACCGAGATCGACACCATCACCAGGCCGGACGCGGTCCTGTGCCGCAGCAACATCGGCGCCATGGCCGAAGTCGTGCGCCTTCTCGGCCTCGGCCGCCGGGTCGCCCTGGCCGGGGGAGGGGACAGCCTGCGCACCCTGGCGTATGCGGCGCGGGACCTGCAGGACGGACGCCGCACCACCCACCCGGAACTGGTGCTGTTCACCACGTGGGGCGAACTGCAGGACTACGCAGAGCACGACCCCGCCGGCGGTGACCTGCAGCCGCTGGTCGACCTCGTCGAACAGCACGGCGCTGATGCCATCCTGGCTGCCGTCAACCGCCTCGTCGACGAAAAGAACGCGCAGGTCACGGTCTCCACCGTGCACAAGGCCAAGGGCCGCGAATGGCCCCAGGTGAAGATCGCCGGAGACTTCCACCCGCCCAAGGACAGCGACAAGCGCGACGAGCACGGAAACCCTGTGCCCGGCCCGATCGACGACGCAGACGCCCGCCTCGCCTACGTCGCCGTCACCCGCGCCCGCCAGCGCCTCGACCTTGGCGGCCTGACCTGGATTTACGACCACCCCGCCGGCAATCCCTGGCGCTCACCCGGCCTGGTACCTGCCGTGCCGCCGGCCTGAGTTGTTCATCGTGGTTTATGAACACGCGCGCCCTGTGCTGGCCGCGCAGCAGCGCCGGTCATTGAGTAGTGGGCGGTCAGCTGCGGTTCGACGGCCAGCAGGTCCAGCAGAGTTTCGCGTTTCGTTGTAGTGCTTGAGGCATCGGATGATCTCGCGTTTCGTCTTGCCTTCGGCGGTATGGCGGGCGACGTGGCCGATCGTCGGATGGTGGGGCGGCATTTGGCCGTTTGAGGTACCCGGTGTGGTCACCGTCGTTGGCGCGAGGCGATTCCGACGGCTGCCAGTGTGACAAGGGCCCCGAGCACGGTCAGGACGGAGGGGGATTCCTTACCGGCCGGCATCACAAGGTCGAGGGTGAGGGATCCGATGAGCTGTCCGGCGATGGAGCCCATGCCGAGGAGCAGTACTCCGACCTTGCGTACGAGGTGGGCGGATGCCGCGATGAAGACGACCCCGCAGAGCCCGCCCGCATACAACCAAGGGTCGGTGGGCAACGCCCTGATCGGGCTGGCACCTATGAGGGTCTTCACTGCCCAGATCGCCGCGAGAAACAGGGTCCCCACACAAAAGTTGAGCCAGGTTGCGGCCAGAGGCGAACCCGACACTGCTCCGGACGCACCGTTCATCGCCTGCTGAAAGCCGAGCAGGAAGCCCGCGACAAGCGGGGCGAGCCCCGGCAGCAGGGCATGCAAGGGGTCACCGGACGACAGCTGGGGGTATGCCGCGGTCACCGCGGCGATCAGGATCAGGGCAGCCCCGGCCAACCGAGCAGGCGCAGGGCGGCGCCGGGCGCTCCCGGCGAACCCGATGGAGTCGACCGTCAGTCCGCTGACGGTCTGACCGGCGATCGCCGCGACGGTGAACACCGCGATACCGGTGATCAGGGCGGTTGTCGACTGTGCCAGGGCCAGGGAGGAACCGAAGACGCCAGCAACCAGGTACCAGCGAGGCAGACGGCGGTCCCGGAAGGCGCCGAGGAGCCGGCCCAGGCTGCGGCGCAGCCCGGGGGAGGCGACGGCGGCCAGCGTCATGAGCAGCCATCCGCCGGCGAAGCTGAGGGCAGCGGCAGCCAGGCCGTCGTTCAGGTGGGTGCTGAGCGCACTGTTGATGCGGCCTTGGAGTGGGATCAGCGCACCGATTGCCACGGTCAGGAGCAGGGCGGCTCCGCGCCACGGCGTTCGGGCGGACTGGACGGGAGCTGTGTGATCGTTGCCTGTCGCGGTGTCAGCGGGCGTGTGCTGGGTGTCGGTCACGCCGTCTCCTGCTTCCGAGCTTGCTCCACGATCCAGTCCCGGGACTGCTCGGCGACGGTGCGCACCGCGTGCATGTCTACGCCGATGAGATGGCCGTCCCACTTCCTGACGTTGCCGCCGACGAAGACGGCCGACACATTGCCGGGGTGCGCGTATGCGACGACGGTGGCCACCGGATCGGTGGCGGGGATGGTGTTGGGGGCGGTGGTGTCGATGAGGATGAGGTCGGCTTCCTTGCCCACCTCGATGGAGCCCACCTTGTCGATGAGGCCCGCGTTCTCCGCGCCTCGCAGGGTCGCGAATTCGATGGCGTCGTCAGCGGAGATCGGTTCGGGGAGGTCCGGCTCCGCCGCGTTGCGGCGCTGGTGGACCCGGCCGCGCTGGAGGTGGGTGAGGACGCTCATTTCGCTGAACATGTCGACCCCGTAGCTGAGTTCGTTGTCCATGCTCAGTCCGGGGCGAATCCCGAAGGCCAGTGCCTCATCGATGGCCGGGAAGGAGGGGCCGAGGCCGAAGAGCGTGTCGGAGCGGGGGCAGACGTTCACCTTCACACCGGTGTCAGCGATGATCTGCCATTCTTCTTCGGTCAGGCCCAGGCAGTGATTGAAGGTGTGGGTCTCGGTAACGAGGTTCTGTTTGTGCAGGTCGACGAGGTTGTCAACCCAGTCGGCGCCCATCTCGGAGGACACCCACAGGCCCCGCTCATGGGCGAACCGCCAGGAGTCGGCATCGGCTGTGGTGTCCATCATCCGCAACGTGACCAACTGGTCGGCCGAGGGGAAGTACTCGGCCTGCAGCCGGTCGATGTCGCCCGGCCACTGCTGGTCCCAGTCGCCGAACCGCGGTGCCGCTGCGGCGTGCACGGCGCGGATACCCGCGTCGAAGAGAGCCTCCACGGCTGCGGAGGAGTGATCGGCTGTGCGGGAGTTGTGGGAGTTGTCGACGATCGTGGTGACGCCCGCGTACAGGCTCACCAACGAGGTGAGCAGGTTGCCGATGTACGTGTCGTGGGGGCGGTAGAAGGTGCCGAGGGACTTGTGTGCGACTTCCAGGTACTGGTCGAAGTCGGCATCGGGGGACATGCCCCGCAGCTGTCCTTCCCAGGCGTGCAAATGGGAGTCGACGAAGCCGGGCATGAGGATGTGGTCTGACGCGTCGATGACGATGCCGTTGGCGTCGGTGACACCCGCGCCCGCGTGCGGACCCACTTCCGTGATGCGTGAGCCGACGACGAGAACGTTGCCCCGAACTGCCCCTCGGCCGGCGATTCCGGTAAGGATTGTGGCGTTCCTGAAGAGGAGTTTCCGGGAGGGATTCTCCTCACCCCTGATGAGCCTGTCCAGGACGTTGGCGTTCCTTGACGTCCTGTCCTTGAATTCGACGGCGGCGCCACTGTGCGCGAAAGCAGAGCGAAGAGGCGCAGGAGTATGCGAATGCCGCGGGGTGATCTTATTGCTCATGACCCTCAGCATGCAGGACGAAAATCAGCAGCGACAGCCCTGAGGATGACCGCCTCAAGGGTGGGAGTGGCACACCCACCCAGTCGGTCTGAGCAGGGGAATATGCATCGCACACCAACGGTTTCCCAAAGATCGGCGGGATCAGGCGCCGGACGAGTGAATAACGCACTAATCCGTGAGAGGTGCCCCTGTGGCTGCTGTCACGCCTCTGGGAGAGTTCCTGCAATCGCGGCGCCGCGCTGCCGCGGTTCCCTCAGACGTTGCCAGGACTCGGCGGCGCCGGGTCTCTGGCCTACGCCGCGAGGAAGTCGCAGCGCGTGCCAGCGTCAGTGTCAACTACTACGTGCGGCTCGAGCAGGGCCGGGAGAAGAACCCATCGATGCCGGTGATCGCCGCACTGAGCAGCGCCCTGGGGCTCGACTCGCTGGGGCGCGAGCACCTGGAACTCCTGGCGCGTCCCCAGGGTGTGGTGTACGACCCGGCAGCGGTAGCCGCAGCCCTGCCGGACCTGTCCCACCTGGTGCGCGAGCAGTTGAGCGGCCCGGCACTGGTGATGGACGCCTGGGGGGACATCTTGGCTTGGAATGATTCCGCCCAGATTCTCTACGGAATGAACCAGCACGGCGGAAACATCATCTCTTCCATTTTCCTGGATGCTGAAAGTCATTCTCTCTACGGCGATTGGAAAGATGCCGCCCGCTGTGCCGCGGGAACTCTGAGGGATTCGTGGGCGCGATTTCCCCAAAATCCCCGGTTCGGCGAGGTATTCGAGGCACTCCGGTTCGGAAGTGATATTTTCCGCGACATATGGGATGAGTACCCGGTGGTCCGGAAGAGCAGCGGGTTCAAGATGTTGACTCATCCACTGGTGGGGAATCTGGAGCTCTCCTACCAGGCGCTGGAGCCGCCGCAGGCTCCCGGATTGCAACTGATCTCGTATCGGCCGTCGCCCACTGCCGGCGTTCGCGCCCTGGAGTCCTACCGGCGCCTGATGGCGCTCGCGGGCGATGCGCATACTGTTGCCGCGGTGAGCGTGCCTGCCTGAGCAACCGAAGAGTGCGGACCGATCCTCCAGAGGGGATCTGCAATGTGAACTGACAGGTGTGGGCCGCAGACCCGACGGGTCTGCGGCCCACACCTGCCAGTTCACGCCGTGGGTGCGTACGTACCGTTCTGCAGTTCCTCGATGAGGGACGGCCGGACGGGATTCCAGCCCAGCTCCGACCGGGCCGTCTGTCCGGACGCCTGCTGGCTCAGCAGTAGCGCGTCGGCGAACGGCGAACCCAGACGGGCACGGGCCTCATCCGGTCCCTCGGGGCTCACAGCTCCCGGGGTGCCCGCAGCGCGGGAAGCGGCCTCGCCCAGGGCCCGCACGGCAGGGTTGGTGCCGTCGGAAGCGATGTAGTACGACCCCGCCCTGCCGTTCCGCAGCACCCGGAGGTACAGGTCGGCCAGATCGTCCACGTGCACGGTGACCCAGTGCTGTGTGCCGTTGCCGATCAGCGTGAAGGCACCCGTTTCGGTCCGGGGGGCGCGGGAGATCAGGTTCGCGATCCCGCCTCCGTGGCCATATACGACCCCGGGCACCACAACGGTGGGACGGGCACCGGGAATGGCCAGGACTTCCTTCTCGATGGACTCACGCCAGGCGACCAGAGGGGGGGAGGCGAAGGGGGTGGTTTCGGTGATGTCCTCGCCGTTGCCGTACGCCCAGATGCCGCCGGTGTGAACGTACGGCTTGTCCGTTCCGGCGTAGGCCTCCCGCGCAGCCCTGGCGACGGCCGCGTCCACGTCGGGGCTTGTTGCGTCACCCGGGCTGGCCGTGTGGATGGCGCCGTCCGCCCCCGCCAGTTCGTTCGCGAGCCAGGACACGTTGGTGATGTCACCGGTCACGGCCTTCGCGCCGGCAGCGGTGACTTTCGCTGCGGATTCCTCGCTGCGGACCAGCGCCGTCACGTTGTGCCCGTCACCGATCAGTCGACGCAGGACTGCTGATCCGATGTAGCCGGTTCCGCCCGTCAGGAAAACATGCATCTCGAAGTCTCCAATCCCGAGGCGCCGGCGATGGAGCCTCATCAACTTCATGGTATCTATTGGATACTGATGACTTCAAAGTGCCATACTTACCTGATGGAAACCATTAAGGATGTGCTCGACCCCGCCTGCCCGTCCCGCATGGTGCTCACCCGGTTGGGCGACAGATGGACGTTGCTGATCGTCATCGCCCTCAGCCTGGGCGTGCACCGCTTCTCGGAACTACGTGATCGGATCGGTGGCGTCACACCGAAGGTTCTGACGCAGACTCTGCGCGGGTTGGAGAAAGACGGCCTGGTCGAACGGACGGTGTACGCAGTCGTTCCCCCCAAGGTTGAGTACCGTCTCACCGACCTCGGCCGCAGCCTCCTCGAACCAATCGCGGCCGTGAAGGACTGGGCGGAACGGCACGCCGACGACGTACTCGAGGCCCGAGAGCGCGCCGAGGCCCAGGAGAACTGAGTCTTCGGAGGCGCCAGCGCCGGGGCCATTTCGTCTGTCCCGTGCCCGAACGGTAGCGGAGCGCTGCAGGATGGCCGTGGCTGATGGAGTGGGCGCGTTTCCTGTCCACGGTCTGGCGGGCACGTTGCCGAGGCACTCCGCTGCTGGCATGCCGGCCACCGGATCTTGCCTCCATCGCCATGGTGAGCAGGGCACAGGGCCTTCGCGGCCATCGACGCCATGCCTCTGCCCGCCGACTGCACGGCCGCTTTGAACGCATCGGCGGTCCGGCTACAGGGCGAGCGGTCGCCCGAGGGTCTGTTCGGCCATGGCGCGGATGTCGTGCTCGATCATGCTGATCTCTAGCTCGATGTCGACCTCCGCTCCCACAAAGATTTCTGCTCCCGGAGCCGGGGGCAGTCCCGAGACACCGAACTCGCGGCGGTCCAGCCGGGTGTGTGCGGTGAAGCCCAGACGGCGCCCACCGGTGAACGGGAAGACGTCCTCGCCCAGGAAGTCGCCGGTGAGTGTCACTGGGCGGGTTCTTCCCGCGATGGTGAGGTCGCCTTCCATCGACCAGTGGCCGGCCTGGCGACGTACGGAGTGACCGCGGAACTCCATGACGGGATGACGTTCGGAGCCGAGGAACTCGTGTGAACGCAGGTGCCGGTCACGCATGGGAACCCCGGTGTCCACGGTTGCCGTGGCGATGCGCACCTCGACGCTCGAATCCTCCACCGGGTCAGTGATGCGGACAGTGCCCTCGACGTCCGTGAAGCGGCCACGGACGCGGACAAACCCCAGGTGGCGGGCAACGAATCCGACGCTGGAATGCAGCGGATCGATGTACCAGGTGCCGGTGGGCGGGGTGGCGGCGGGCGCGAACGGGGAGACGGTCACCGCTGTACTCCTTGGGGGTGGGGGACGCGGACCGAGGGGGCGACCTTGTCGGCGAAGACCGCCGCCTGGGCCTCGCTGTCCGCGTTGACGGGCCAGAAGAGGAAGGAATCGAAGCCCAACTCCTCGCGGTACCGGTTCAGGGTGTCCACCCAGAATCCGGGTGGCCCGACGAGATTCTGACCTTCGAACACCGGACTGCCGCCGTCTGTGATGGTCCCCATGACGTTGTAGATCCGCTGGACGGCTCTGGGGTCACGGCCGGAAGTGACGGCTGCTTCGTCGATCGCCCGTTGAAGTTCCGGGATCCGTGCCGGCGGGGCGTAACTGTTGGTAGGAAGCCAGCCGTCGCCGAGCCGGCCGGTGATCCTGAGCATGCGCGGCCCATACGAACCCACCATGATCGGCACCGGCTCTGCAGGAAACGGCCCCGGGTGTGCTCCGCGGATGGAGTGGTACTTTCCGTCAGAGCGCACAGAGGTCTGAGCCGGGTCGTTCATGGCCTTCATCACCTGCAGGGCTTCCTCGAAAGCGTCGGTGGCCTGGGCAGGGCTGTACTGCGGCCCGCCGTACGCCGCGATCGCCGATGGAGCGGCTCCCGCACCGACACCGAGGGCGACCCGCCCTGCGCTGAGGATGCTGAGTGTCGAGGCGGCCTTGATCAGCTGCGCGGGTGGCCGCAGCGCGGTGTTGGCGACGTTGGTCATGAAGGTCACATGGCGCGTGCTCATCGCCAGCGAAGTGATCAATGTCCAGGTGTCGAGGAAATCCGGATGGTAGACGTGGTCCTGCACTCCGACGAAGTCCAGTTCGGCCGTGTCTGCCAGTTGTGCCAGCCGCCGCGCCGATGCAAGGCCGGTGGCGGAAGGGTCGATGTTGAGCCCGACGGACCCAGTTGGGATTGCCATGGTCTACTCCCTGATCAGGGGCGTGCGTCTCAGTTGGCGGGAAGTCGTCGCGCGACGGGGCGCGAGATGGAAGAGAGAGCAGGACTTACGCTGTCTCAGGATGATGTGCCGCTGCGTCTGACGGTGACCGCGCAGGGTCCGGTGCACACCATGGCCCTCCGGGCTGCCATCTCAAGAACAGTCCGGCATGTTCAGCCTTGAAAAGGCACCGCGAGCGTGTCAGCAGGTTCCTGCACCGGGTTCATGCTGCTGCCCGGATGCCTCCGCCCCGTCGCTCAGGGCCAGGCCGGGCGGCCGGCTCAGGAGGAGCTCACTGATCTGCCGCAGCTGATCGACCTGCTCCCTGGACAGGAGGTCCAGGAGACGTTCCTGGGCGTATCGGGCGTGCCACGGTGTTGCCTCCCGGAGAGCGGCGCGCCCGGTATCGGTGAGCTGGGCAAGGTGACAGCGGCCATCGTCCGGGGTGTGCAGACGACGTACCCAGGACAATTCCTCGAGTTTGGATACCAGGTGCGACAGCCGGCTCGCCGACACTGCGGCTCGACGGGCCAGTTCACCCATGGCCATTCGGTGCCCGGGTGCCTCTTCGAGCCACCCCAGGATCTCGTAGTGGATCTGCCGCATACCTGTTGCGCGGCGCAGTTCCTGGCCCAACTCCTCCGAGAGCAGGCGTGCGGCACCGAGAAAAGCCCGAAGGGTCTGCTCTTCGTGTGATTCGAGCCCCGGCGGTGGGGTGGTGATTGTGGCCATGGTTGCTCCTGGAGTGGACAGCTGCGGCGACAGTGACGCATCACCCCCTGGTACGGGCGGGGATCGTGTTGCCCGGCGGATGCCCCGCCCGTACCAGGACGCAGTCAGATCAGCTGGACGACTTCCTCGTAGCCCAGACGCGGCAGTCGCTCGAACCACGGGTCGTCGCCGGGCTTGCCGATATTGACGACGAGGAAGGACTTCAGCCGCCCGTCGGGAAAGAACTCACGGTCCACCGCTTCGGCGTCGAATCCGCCCAGGGGCCCCGCGGTCAGGCCGGCCGCCCGGATGGACAGCAGGAAGTACGCGGCCTGGAGCGCCGCGTTGAAGCGGGCCTGCTCCTGGTGGTGGACAGGGTCGGCTTCGAGCATCTCCTTCATCTCCGGGCGGAACGGGAGCAGACGGGGCACGTGCTCGGTGTACTGGGTGTCGTAGGCCAGTACGGCGATCACCGGAGCCGATGCGCTCTTGTGCTGATTGCTTTCGGCCAGGTGCGGGATCAGACGATCCTGGGCGGTATCGGTGCGCAGGTACAGCACGCGCAGGGGATTGACGTTCGCCGAGGTCGGAGGCCACTTGGCGAGCTCCCAGATGGCCCGCAGCTGGTCGTCCGGAACCGGCTCGTCAGCGAAATTGTTGGCCGTACGGGCTGCGGTGAACAGCAGCTCCCGGGCGGTGGGATCGAGAGCCAGATGCTCCTCGAAGAGATCGGGCGGGGTGGTCGAATCGAGAGTCATGAGGGTTTTCCTTTTTCCGGTCGGTTCCTCCACCCGCGGCTCGCAACGCAGGGCCCGGGCAACGGTGGAGGGGAGCGGGCACCGCCGGTCGTGACGGTGGCGGGCCGCAGATCCGGCCAGCCGGGCGGCCGCCGGAAGACGTGGGTCAGTTGTGGCGCGGGGCGGGGTGGACCACGTGCTTGATCTCCTGGAACTCCTCCAGGGCACGTATGCCGTTGAGGCGGCCGACTCCGCTCTGCTTGAAGCCGCCCTCCTCCATCTGGTCCACGATGACGGCCCAGGTGTTGGCCCAAACGGTGCCGGCCTCCAACTCTCGGCCGACGCGCAGCGGGCGGTCGACATCACGGGTCCACACGCTTGCCGCCAGGCCGAACTCGGTGGCGTTCGCACGGGCGATGGCGTCAGCCTCGTCGTCGAAGACCTCGAAGGTGGCGACAGGGCCGAAGACTTCCTGCTGGACGATCGGCCGGGCTACGTCATCGACCTCCACCAGGCTGGGGCGAACGAACGCCCCAGCGGAAAGGGGCCCGTCGGTGATACGACCGCCCCGGACCAGGATCTTTGCGTAGGCGGCGGCGTCGGCGACGACCTGATCCACCCGCTCGGCGTTGGCCCGGTCGACGAGGGGACCCATTTCGCTGGCGGGGTCGTCACCCGGACCGACCCGCACGGCCTCCAGCGCGGCGGACAGCCGCGTCCGCAGCTCATCGGCGATTCCGCGCTGCGCCAACACCCGGCTGCCGGTCATGCAGAACTGACCGGTGAAGGTGGTGATGGCCTTGGCCAGGACGGGAACGGCCACATCGAGGTCGGCGTCGTCGAAGACGATCATCGGGGTCTTGCCGCCGAGCTCCAGAGACATGCCCTTCAGGTTCTGGGCGGCATCGGCCATGATGCTGCGCCCGACCGTGGTGCTGCCGGTGTAGCTGATGACGTCCACGTCGGGGTCCGCGACGATGAGCCGGGCACCTGTGCTTCCGGACTCGGTGAAGGCGTTGAAAACGCCCTTGGGCAGTGACGTGGTGGCGTCGACGATCTCGTAGAGCAGGTTGTTCGTCAGCGCGGTCTGGCCCGGCAGCTTCAGTACCACTGTGCAGCCGGCGGCCAGCGCGGGCGCGAAGGACCGCACCGACAGGATCACAGGGGAGTTCCACGGTGCGATCACCCCGGCGACGCCGGCCGCCTGGCGCAGCGTCATGGAGTAGAGGCCGGGCTTGACCTCTGCGGCACGCCCCGATTCGGTCAGGGCGAGTGCCCCGTAGTAGCGGATCTTGGAGATGGTGAGGTCGACCTCGAGAGCAGCCTCGGGGACGATCTTGCCGTTCTCCTTGGACAGGAGGCTGACGAGCTCGTCGCGCCGGTCCGTCATGCGGTCGGCCATCTCGAACAAGGCCTGCGCGCGCAGGTCACGGTTACGGGACCAGTCGGCGGTTTCGAAGGCGTTCCGGGCGGCATCGATGGCGGCTCGGGCTTCGTCGGCGCTGCCGTCGGCGAAGGTACCCAGCTGCTGTCCGGTGGCGGGGTCCAGGGAGGAGGAGGTCGTGGCGGAGTCGGTCCATCTTCCGTCGATGTAGTTGCGGACGTGGACCGTGCCGGCGGTGGTGGGGGACATGGGATGCATCTCCTCGTGGCGGTGATGAACGGCATGGGCCGGCTGCGCGGCACCGGCGAAGACGGGGCGGGCATGCGGCCCGGCAGGACCTCGCACTCGCCGGAGGGGTAGACGTGAACACGCCAGCCAAGTGAAATCGGCTGCTCAGAGCACTGACGCACCGATAGATAGTTCGTTCTGCAACGAATAATACATACCCTGGTCCCGATGGGCGAGGGTCAACTTCCCCGAGTCGAGATCGCCGGGTCGATCGCTTGACCCTGCACGAAACGCGTGCCTATCCTTCGTTGCAGAACGAACTATATGGTCTGGGTGGTCGCAGAACAGCGATCCCGCCCGAACGTTCGTCCCTGTTTCCAGGCGCCCTCATCGGCAGCCGATGGATCGACTCGCGCGACGACGCGGCAAGCGGCCGGCGCAGCGCGTGCACCCGGTTTGGAGAGTCACCATGGCGGACCAGGAGAGTTCACTCTCACCGCATTCCTCAGGCAGTTCTCTCGGCACCACGGTGGTCACCGCCGCGGTGGTACGCGAGAAGGGACAGCCCTTCCAGCTCGAAGAGCTCACTCTCGACACCCGGCTTCGGCCGGACGAGGTACTCGTGAAGGTCGTCGCGGTCGGCGTCTGCCAGACAGACGTTCACGTACGCAACCAGGACCTTCCCGTACCGCTCCCCGCCGTGCTCGGCCACGAGGGCTCCGGGATCGTCGAGGCGGTCGGCAGTGCTGTGACCACCGTCACCCCCGGCGATCACGTGGTCATGTCATACCAGGCATGCGGCCACTGCCGCCCCTGCCTGAGCGGCTACTACGCCTACTGCGAGCACGCCTTCCCCATCAACTTCGGCGGCTCTCGGATGGACGGTACGAACGCGCTGCGCAGCGGTGCCGACAGCGACGGCGAGGAGGTCCACGGTCACTTCTTCGGCCAGTCCTCCTTTGCGACCCACGCCCTGGCCACCGAGCGCAACGTGGTCAAGGTGGGCACCGACATTCCGCTGGAACTGCTCGGCCCCCTCGGCTGCGGTCTGCAGACCGGCGCCGGCGCCGTCCTCAACTCGCTGCGGATACCCGCCGGGAGCTCGGTCGTGGTGATCGGCGCCGGGACCGTCGGGCTGGCCGCTGTGATGGCGGCCCGCGTCGCAGGAGCCGACCCGATCATCGCGGTGGACGTCGTCCCCGAGCGACTTGCCCTGGCACAGGAGCTGGGAGCCACCCACACCATCAACGGCAAGGAAGAGGACACCGCCCGGCGTATTGCCGAGATCACCGGCTCGGGCGCCGACTACGTCCTGGAGATCACGGGGCGCCCCCAGATGCTCACACTCGCCGTGGACGCCCTCGCCCCCCTGGGCACCGCCGCCCTCATCGGCGGCGCACCCGCCGGAGCCCAAGCGCCGGTGAACATGAACACCCTCCTGGGCGGGCGCAGCGTCCGCGGTATCGCCCAGGGCGACTCGATCCCGCAGCTGTTCATCCCCCAGCTCATCGACCTGTACAAGGCCGGACGGTTCCCGTTCGACCGGCTGGTGAGCTTCTACGAATTCAGCGACATCAACCAGGCCGTCACCGACACACAGAACGGCGCCGCGATCAAGCCGATCCTGCGCATCGAGCAGTAGCAGGACCACCCCGACTGCGCTGTCCAACCGTCACCACTCGAACAAGGAAAGACCATGAACGACCACGCGAAGTTCGGCACTCCCACCGACCGCCACCACCTGGGCGCTGCGGGCATGCCGCTCAACACCCTCTCCGACTACCGGCCCATCCCTGCCGACGCCTACGGCACGCTGTTCCTCCCCGACCGGCTTGCCAAGGGCTACCACGTCGAAGAGATCAACGACGGTGCCTTCTACGTGACCTCCGGCGCCTACGACGCCATGTTCGTCGCCACCGGCAACGGCGTCGTCGCCATCGACGCCCCGCCACTGCTCGGCGTGAACATGCTCCGGGCCATCAGGGAGGTCACCGACGAGCCCGTCACGCACCTGATCTACAGCCACTACCACTCCGACCACATCGGGGCGGCCGGCATCTTCGGCGGCGACGGCCTCACCGTCGTCTCCCACGAGTACACCCGCGAGATGATCGAGCGCTGGCCCGACCTGGGCGGCACGAGGGGCCTGCCGACACCGACCCACACCTTCTCCACCAGCGAGACCCTCGACGTCAACGGTGTGAAGTTCCAGCTCGACTACAAGGGCGTCAACCACACGCCGGGCAACATCTTCATCTACACGCCGAAGCAGAAGGCCCTCGCGGCGATCGACATCATCAGTCCCGGATGGAGCGCCTTCAAGCACTGCGACGCCTCCGAGAACATCCGCGGCTGGGCCGAAGCCCACGACTGGATCCTGGAGTACGACTTCAAGGCCGTCGTCTCCGGCCACGTCAACCGCTGGGGCACCCGCGAGGACGCCCAGGCCTCCCGCGACTACACGGCCGACATCATCGCCTTCGCCAAGGAAGCCCTCGACCAGGCCGAGGACCTTGAGTTCATCGAGCGCATCGGCTTCAGCAACGCCTGGGTCCTGTGGGAGAACTACTTCAACGAGATGACCAACTACGTCACCAAGAAGACCCTCGAGAAGGTCACCGACAACGGTCAGACCTGGGGCCAGCGACTGGCCGGCGCAGACGTGATGACCAAGTACCACGCCTACACCATCCTCGAGGCCCTGCGCCTTGAGTACGGCCTGGTGACGGCCTTCGAGAAGCGGATCATCCCGCAGGAAGCCTGACCAGCATCGGAAGCGGGCAGGGCGTGCGGTGACCGTCATCCACGCCGCCCGCTTTCGCGGGGAAGACGAGGGAGCAGGCCCGGTGCCGACCAGCGAGCCGGCTCCCCGGCTTCCGATCACCTTGATATAATTCGTTGTGAAACAAACTACTGGGAGGGGTCGTGGACTCTAAGGCCGACAGTGAACGGCAGACCACAGCCCGAGCGTCCTCGCCGTCCAGGCCGCTGGACCCGGTGGAACTGGCGGTCTGGCTGGGTTTTCTCTCCACCCATCTGAAGCTGCTGCGTACGCTCGACCAAGAACTTGTGGACACCGAGCACATTTCGATGTCCTCGTTCGAGGTACTGCTCACCGTCGCGGAGTCGCCGGGGGGCCGGATCCGGATGAAGGACATCGCTGCGTCCTTGCTGATCAGCCGGAGCGGCCTGACGCGCATCGTGGACGAGCTGGAGCGCAGGGGCTTCGTCAAGCGGGAGAAGTGCGAGACCGACGCCCGCGGCTCCGACGCCGTGCTGACCCCGGAGGGCCGCAAGGCCTACCGCCGGGCCAACAAAGTTCATCTGGTGAATCTACGAAGGGAATTCCTCGGCAAGCTCACGGATGAGCAGCTGAAGACCCTCAGCGAGATTTGGGAAACGCTTGGCTTCGCCAGGCTCAGTTCCGAGTGCTGACCAGGCACTCCACCCGGCTCACCGCGTGTGGCCG
>NZ_JARAWX010000035.1:58244-85612 GCF_033793585.1 Streptomyces sp. MI02-7b
GCAGCTGAAGACCCTCAGCGAGATTTGGGAAACGCTTGGCTTCGCCAGGCTCAGTTCCGAGTGCTGACCAGGCACTCCACCCGGCTCACCGCGTGTGGCCGAAGCACCTGGGTTTCCCGACCCGGTAGGCAGTTCGCAGACGTCCGTGGGCATCGCTCTCCGCAAGGGGCCGTGCGGAGCTCCCGCGGCAGGGCGTCGCCAACCGCCATCCGGACGCAGAATCCGCGGGTGGACGAGGAGGCCGCGGAGCAGAGGGTCAGGGTTCGCGGTCGGCTGGTAGGCGAAGGGCGTGAGGAGCAGCTGCGTACCGACGGTGGCCGGCAACCATGCGGTGCCTCGGTGTCAACAACCTGCATGTCCAGACCGGCAGGCAGTACGGCGCGGGACGAGTGCAGCCAGGCAGGAAGAGCGCAGGCTGATCGTCGCAGCTCATGGCGATACCGTCCGCCCATCGGCAGCGACGATCAGCCCTGCTTCCCAGGCCCACGTTCCGACGTGCGTTGTGGGGGGCCCGACCCCAGCCGGGGCAGGCCCCCCACAACGCACGCCGGCCGGAGCGGCGTCAGTGTTGCCCAGCCTGGCGCTCGAGGAACTTCTCGCGAACCCAGAGGCCGGTGACGCCTGCCAAGGCCCAGGCGCTGAGCATCACAACAGCCCTTGCCACTCCGTCCTCGTGGAAGAAGGCGAGCCCGTTGACGGCTCGCACTCCCACTCCGACCGGCAGAATGGAAGAGAACGGGTGAAGCCATCCGGGAAGGAAATATGCCGGCAGGCTGCCGCCGCTGGTGGCGTTACCAAGCGTCATGAACAGCACTGCTGCGGTGCTGGAACCGGCTACGCCGAACACACGCACAAGCAGCATGGTGGCGGACCCGACAGCAAGCGCAACCAGTGCCACCAGCCCGGCGATGCCGAAGAAGGCTGCCGGTAGGACGTTGAAAGCGCGGACGATGGCGGCGACAGTCACTCCGCCGCCGACTCCGAACGCGGCAAGACTGGCCAGCCGTTGAGGCAGCGCGATGCGCGGCGCCAGCTGGTAGGTCATGATCCCGAACAGATAGCCGGAGAGCACCAGGCCGAACGTCGTGTAGAACACGACGAGCCCACGGGTATCCCTTGGGGGCGCTGGGACAACATCGAGGGTCTCCAGCTTGCCCCCTTCCGCCGCGGTGATCTGTCGGAAGGCCGCGGTGACCACGCCGGCAACCGATGGGCCGTGCGCTCCCGCATAGAACAGCCGCGGACCACGGGCTGCGCGGGGATCGTACGCACCGAAGACCTTCCCGTGCTCGATGGCGGTGCGTGCCGCGGTCTCGCTCGGAAGCGCTCTGACACGAAAAGCGTGAGGAGCATGGGACGCCAGCAGTGTCTCCACGCGTTGCGTGTCCGCAGCTGTGCCGACAACGGCGACGGGCAGGTTGCGTGGCGTTGGTGCGTGGAAGGCGGCGAGATACACGCTGATGAAGATCGCCCCTATTGCCACCACGATGGTGACAGGGACGAACGTTGCCTTGTTTCCGTTCAGCCCCTCTCGAAGCCGATGGGCGGGCCGGGCATGGTGACCGCCTGCGGCAGAGGCGGGCCGATCCTGGGCGCCGCGGGGTTCGACGGGTGTGAGTGGCATGTCGTGGTCCTTGCTGGTGAGCCGGCAGGAAGAACGCGCGGAGGCTTCCTGGCAGCGGTAAGGAGAAAGGGGAGGGCCCCACCGCCGGAGGGGGGAGGTGAGCCGGAGGCGGGGCAATTGAATAGTTAGTTGCACAACGAACGATATTGAGAGTGGGATGATGCGGTCAAGGCGTGCTGCGGCGACCGGGTCAGGGGGCGACCGTCTGCCGGAGCCCTGCCAGTGCGACCGCGACCGGCACCACGTCGGCGACCGCCATCTCGATGCGCTCGTAGACCTCGGGATTGAGGATCGTGGTCCCGTCGAAGTCGCCCGCACTGAGGTAGATGCCGGCCGGCGCCGTCCATGCCTGGAGGAATGCGAACAGGGGCCGCAGCGCGTGTTCCACGACCAGGGCGTGCCGGTCGCTGCCTCCTGTAGCAGCCAGCACCACCGGCTTGGCGGCCAGCGCGTACGGCCCGACAAAGTCGAAGAAGTGCTTGAACAGTCCGCTGTAGGAGCCCTGGAAGACCGGGCTGGCCGCGATGACCAGGTCCGCTGCTTCCACGGCGTGCAGCGCTTCCTGCGCCTTCACTCCGAGCTCCTCACGCTCCGCAGTACCCGCCAGATCCGGGCCGAGCGTATGAAGCTCGATGATCCGCGACTCCGTCTCCGTCTGTGCCGCGAGAGTTGCCAGAATCAGCTCCGCCAGAGCGGTCGTCTTCGACGGGGAGCGCAGTGTCCCCACGACCGCGACCACGTTCAGAGGCCTGCTCATGCCGTCTCCTCCGTCGCGGACCCCTCGAGAGAAGCGATCTCCTTGCGGACGACCGGCGCCACCTGGCTGCCCAGGAGTTCGATCGACTTGAGCATTTCCCTTTGCGGGACGTTCCCGAAGCCCAGCTGGATCATCATGCGGTCGTGCCGGAACAGTTCGTACTGCGCCATGACCTTGTCGATGATCTCCTGTGGACTGCCGAGGAAGAACGCGCCCGCAGGGCTCGACTGCGCCTCGTAGGCCTGGCGAGGCATCGGGACACCACGCCCGCGCTGATGATGGTTGGCCATCCAGCCGGCCTGGAAGTACGGGTGTGACACCTCGATCGCTTCCTGGTGGGAGGCGGCGACGAAGCCGGGGGAGTTGATGGAGACCTTCAGCCGTGCCGGATCATGTCCGGCTTCTTTGGCTGCCTGCCGGTACAACTCGGCAAACGGCGCGAACTGGGCGTAGCTGCCGCCAATGATGGCCAGGGAGAGGGGCAGGCCCAGCCTGGCGGCTCGTATCACCGAAGCGGGCGTCCCACCCACCGCCACCCAGACCGGCAGTTCACGATCCGGCCGGGGAGTGATGTCCCCCTGGTCGAGAGGCGGCCGCATCGTTCCCCGCCAGGTGACCGGATTCTCCTCACGCAGCCGCAGGAGCAGGTCAAGCTTCTGCGCGAAGAGATCCGAGTAGTCACGCAGGTCGTATCCGAACAGTGGGAACGACTCGGTGTACGAGCCGCGTCCCGCGATGATCTCCGCGCGGCCACCGGAGATGAGATCCAGGGTGGCGAACTGCTGGAAGACGCGGACCGGGTCGTCAGAGCTCAATACCGTCACAGCGCTCGAGAGCTTGATCTCGCGGGTGTTCTCCGCCATGGCCGTCAGAACGACGGCAGGAGAGGAGACCGCGAAGTCGGTCCGATGGTGCTCACCGACGGCGAACACGTCCAGACCGGCGTCATCGGCAGCGCGCGCCTGCTCGATCAGCTCGCGTAGCCGCGCTCCGGGCTTGGGCGGGACGACGGTAGTGGGATCCGGCGTCAGCTCGCCGAAGTGGTAGATGCCGAGCTCGAAGGCCATGACAGGCCCCCCTTCTGTAGCGGGATGGCGACTGAGGAAGGTCGTGCCCCAGTGGTGTGCAACCATTGATCCCACAATTTTATTCGTTGCGCAACGAACTACTTAGGGGAGCTGCGGTGACAGATGAGGACTGGAGCAGGGGCTTCGGGCGGCGCGGTCTCCCGTGACAGCGAGCGCGGTCGCCGTGAGGCTCTCGCCGACCGTGGTGCCGGGATCGACCTCGATCAAGGCGAGGCCGTCGGGAGTGACGCCCACGACAGCAAGGGAGGGGCGGAGGTGACCGCCGGCGGGCAGGCCACTCCAGTGGGAGGGAGAACGCATTCGGCAGCGTATGAGGCTCCAGGCTCGTGGTGCGGCCGAAGTCTGTGCGCCTTGTCCGCGCTGTCGCGGCTGGCTTCGCTGCTCCTGTTGATGGGCGCCAGCGCGTCCGCAGACGCGATGACGCTGGGCGCCCGTAATTCACGATTCGCATATGCATCGTTATTCCGGCGCCCCGAGCAAGTGGAATTTCGTCAACTTGCCGACCGGTGAGCTGTAAATGATTCCTGCCTTTCAAAATTATCGGAAATTCGGCAGGGTCGGTGGCTGTCGAGAATTGGTGCCCGGCTGAACGTGCAGACACTATGCATGATTTCCTCGGCGAGTTGCCCCCGCGTGAGAAGGGGTAGAATTGACCTCCCGGCCGGACGGGAGGTCGACGTGTGCTCACAAGCGGCGGAGATGGGGAACGTGTGCAGCATCTTCCACGCCGGGAACCCTGTGGCATTCATATCTGTCGACCCCGACGGCAGTGTGGACGGCTGGAGCGAAGAAGCCGAGGCACTCCTTGGCTACGACCGAGCCGAGATCATAGGCCGACCAGCACTCGGCCTCCTCGTCGGAGGCCAAGACCAGGCTGCAGTCGCAGAACTTGTGGCGCGCGGGGGTGGCCGAAGCACCCTCCGTCATAAAAGAGGACACTTTATAGAAGCGGACGTGCTGCTGCAGCCGTCATTCGCGGCCGGAAAATCCACTGTCTGGGTGATGAGCCGGCCGCCCGGCAACGCGGTTTGCCACAACCTATTGGAGGAGTCCTGGGCGCAATCGTCTGACGGCATGATCCTGTGGTCCCTGGGGTTGCAGCTATTGTGGGCGAACGACCGTACGTGCCAGCAATTCGGCACAGATGTCACCCACATTCGGGGTCGATTGCTGACGGAAATCATTTCGCCTGAGCATCAGCACCATGCGGTCGAGCAGGCCATGCGTCAGGTGCGTGATACCGGAACGGCGCAATCCATTCGCACCTATGAGCAGGTGCAGGGAGAATATCGACCCCATGAATGGGTTATCCGTATCGATCCCGTTCGAGACCAGCACGGCACGGTGGTTGCGCTGTGCACGATGGCACGCGACAACTCCGCTGAATTCTGGGCGCGGCAACGTCTCGTCCTGCTCGACAAGGCACGCCGTACCATCGGTCATTCACTGAACGTCGAAAGAACAGCCTGCGAGTTCGGCGACCTCTCCGTCCCCGATCTCGCTGACGTCGCGCTGGTTCATCTACTGCCCGCGACCTTGGGTAACGACAGAGCGAGTTCGGGCGGCCCAATAGAAATGCGCCTCGTTGCGACGAATGGCGACACGCCAGACCGCAGTCGAACGGAGGGAAGCGTCGCAGACAGCGCAATCCCGGTCTGGCGTACAGTGGACCGCCATTCCCTGCCAGGCCGGGCCCTGCGGGAAGGGAGGGCCGTACGCGTCGATCTTCCGCACAAGGCGGCCACCTGGCCCGAGCAGAACCCCAGCCCGGAGTGCCGTCGCGGCGGCGGAGCCATCTGCGCGCCGTTGACCGTCCGTGGCACCACACTCGGAGTCGTCACGCTGCTGCGCCACGAACTCCCCTTCGACAAGAATGACCTTCTGCTTGTCGAGGAACTTGCCGAGACCACCGCGGTGTGCATCGACAACGCCCGCCACTATGAGCGCGAGCACAGCACATCCCTTACCCTGCAGCAGAGTCTGCTCCCCCGGGAGCCCCCTGCGCAGAATGCGGTTGACGCCGCCTACGGTTACCGGCCCGCCGACCGTGCAGCAGGCGTCGGAGGCGACTGGTTCGACGTGATCCCCCTGTCCGGAACGCGGGTGGCACTGGTTGTTGGCGACGTCGTAGGCCATGGTGTGCAGGCGGCCGCGACCATGGGGCGGCTGCGTTCGGTGGTGCGCACACTTGCGGACGTCGACCTTTCGCCCGAGGAACTGCTGGCCTGCCTCGACGACATCGTGATCCAACTGGATCAGGAGGCCGGGGACAACAGGACCGAACCGGAAGTCGGAGCGTCCGTCCTCTACGCGGTCTACGACCCGGTCTCCCATCGTTGCCGACTCGCACGTGCCGCACACGTGGCGCCCGTGCTGGTCCTACCGGATGGAACCAGCGATCTACTAGACCTTCCAGAGGGGCCACCGCTGGGAGTGGGAGGACTGCCCTTCGAGTCAGCGGAACTGGTGCTCCCGGAAGGTTCCCTCCTCGTCCTTTTCACCGACGGTGTGGTGGAGTCACGGGATCGGGACCTCGATGCCGGCATTGCACGGCTCCAGGAGTGCCTCGGCCATGCGGGCAGGTCGCCCGCGGCCGTTTGCGACGACATCCTCACGACGGCACCGTCTGGGCCAGGTGGCGACGATGCCGCGTTGCTTGTGGCGCGGACCCGGGTCCTGGATCCGTCCAATGTTGCCCAGTGGGAGGTGCCAGCCGACGCATCTGCGGTGGCGGGCATACGGGATCGGACCGCCGAGAAACTGAGGTTCTGGGGCCTGGAGGACAAAATGTTTGCCACCGAGCTCATCGTTAGCGAACTTGTCACCAACGCCCTGCGCTACGGACGTGCGCCCATTCAGCTGCGGCTGATCAAGGATAAAGCGTTGATCTGCGAAGTCACCGACGGCAGTAACGCCGCCCCCCACATGCGCCGGGCGCGGACCTTCGATGAGGGGGGTCGCGGCCTCTTCCTCGTCGCCCAAATGTCCTCGCGGTGGGGCAGCCGACACCTCGTCGAAGGCAAGATTATTTGGGCGGAACAGCAACTGGAACCCGTCGGCTAAGAACTCTTAACGGGATGACACCTTGGGGTCGGCTCCTCATCGTGGGGTGCCGTCGAGCAGCATGGGGCGATGGACTTCGATCAGCCGTTGCCTCGCGAGCTGAAAGCCGTCAATTCGGCCTCACTGTTCAGGCTGAAGGAGCGGGCGTGTGACCTCGGCCTGAGCCAGTGGTTGGACCCGGCTTGGACATGAGCGAACGCGGTGCCCGATGGCACCCACTACTTGTGGCCGATCCTGTGGCACAGCCTGTCCCACCGCCCGGACGGATGGGGCTCCTGCCACCGCCGATCGGTGGCGATAGGAGCCCCCGCCCGGCGTTCGCCCCGCTTCCTACTCGAGAACGGGGCCAGCACCTCAGCGGCAGGAAAGCTGCCGAAGGTAGGCAGGGGCGTCAGCCGAGACGTAGGTACGTGGCTATGTCCTTGTACAGGGCGGCAACCTCGGCAGGCGTGCCGTGGGGGTAGTGGGTGGCGAAGAGGGCGCCCACCCGGGGCTTGCTGGTGGTGGCTTTTTGAGCCTCGTCGAGGACCTGGGCGTCCAGGCGTCGCAGGTACGCCTCCAGTTCTCCGGACTTGCTGCGGCGGTCATCGCCGAACTGGTCGGCGAGGGTGAACACTCCCGCGGTCTTCCAGTAGTCGGTCCAGGCGGTGAAGTCGTTCTCATCGTCAGGCGGGTTGGGGGGTCGAAGTCCCAGATTGTTGAGTTGTTTGGAGAGTCCGCTGGTGACGCGCAGGACTGGCCCGTCGGCTATGACAACCCAGGGAACGTCGAAGGCGGAGAGGTATTTGATGTAGCCGCCGAAGTTGTTGTGCCCTCCGACGTCCAGCAGCGGGACGTTGGCCGCCTCCGGCCCCAACTGGGTGCCGGTGTTGTTCCACCATTGACCGAGGGCGCCGGTTTCCGTCGCGCCCTCGCAGAGGATCACGGCGCGGGCGAAGAGCAGGGCCCTGGTGTCAGCGGCGGCCAGGTTCTGGATCCAGCCAGCAAGGGCCGAAGCGGCCTTGGCCTGGGCGCGCCGGACAGTGGTCGCTCCGTCCGGCCCCGGTGCCAGACGGACGATGCGCTTGAGATCGGCCTCTGTGGCCACCGGGACCAGGTCCGCGCTGTGGGTGATCAGGAGGGCTTGTACATCACGCAGGGCGGTTGTGGCGATCCGTCGCTGCATGGTCGGATGCAGATGGACCGCCGGTTCGTCCAGCACGATGACCCGTCCGGGCCCACCCGCTGTCAGGGCCGCCAGCAGGACGACCTCCTGCAGCCCTGCTCCGCTGAACTCGGCACGGCGTTCACCACGTCCGGCGTCGATCATGACATCAATGGCTATCCCGTCTGCCTCGGGAGATGACTGCACCTCCAGGCGCGCCCCGGTGATGGTGTGAAACATCTCCTGCGCTCTGCCGAAGCCCTCGCGTTGTTCACGCCCACCGTTCTTCAGCCTGTACAACTCGCCCGAGACACGGCTGCCGTCGCTCAGATCTAGGGGGTCCGCCAGTTCATCGAGGGAGAAGTGCCGGCGCGCGGGCAGGCGCCGATTGACGGTCACCGAGACGCCCGCAGCCCAGATCTTCCCGAGGACGGCGACGAAGGGCACGGAATGCCGCTCGGTCAGCCCCAGCGCCTCGGCGAGCGTTGTCATGGAGACGGGCCGGGGGCTGGAAGCGTCGTTGAGCGTGGGCATGTGGAACATGACCGGCTGCTCAAGGCGGTCCAGGATGGCCGGGAAGTCGATCACTTCGGGCGCCGGTTCTTCGGTCAGCTGCTCCATGGCTACGGTCTTCCAGCCCTGGGCCGCTCCGGGGCGGAGCTGCTCCCGCCAGGGGCCCTCCAACTGGATGTGGAAGGTGTCCTTGCCATAGTCGAACTGCCAAGCGGACGACCAGCCAGTGTGCCGGTGGGAGTCGAAGTCCAACCGGAGCGTGCCGCGGAACAGTGCGGCCACCGAGTCCGTGGTGATGCAGGTTTCGGCGGCTTGCTCCAACTCTTCGGTGCTGGGGCCCATCCCGTTGTATTTCTGGCAGGCGACGCTGATGTACGAGGCCTTCACGAAGTCAGTGACCAGGTCCTGTTCCCATGACTGGTCCAGTTCGAAGGAGACCGTCAACGTGAAGGCGGTAGCCCCGTGGTGGCCGGCTTGCTCGTACAGGGAGAGCAGATCGCGTTGCTCCGGGTCGAGGTGGCGATTCAGGACCGCGGACACAGCGCTGAGTACCTGGCACAGGTTCGACTTGCCTGAACCATTGGGGCCGGTGACCACGGTCAGACCCTGCTCCAAGTCCATGCTGAGGTCGGCGAAGGACAAGAAGCCTTGTGCCGTGATCCTGCTGAGTCTCACCCTGTGCCCGCCCCTTCATCAGCTACTGGCGATGATCCTTGCAGAATCTGAAGCTCCGGGCCGCCAGCGCATGGACCTTGGGTCAGGGGCAGGCGGCAGCAGTTGTCGCGTCACCTAATGTGAAGCCATGCCCACCCGGCACGGAGGGCGACTGCGGCTTCCTCACCTGGCCGGGCTGGCCGGCAGTCGTGGTCACGGGCGCTTCGACCCGCCTGGAAGCGTGCACTGACAAGGCGGCCACTCGTTACACCGTGCATGTCGACCACCGCCGTGACTGCTCTGGCGCAGATCACCGCAGTCCTGACGCAGGAGTACCGGGCCGGGACATGGCTGCCCACGGCCCATGAGTGCGACCTCGCGGAAGGCCTCGCCCACGCCCGCTGGAGCGAGCATACCGTGCGAGCTCAGCTGCGGGACCAGCCCGACATCGTGACCAACAGCCCCCTCGGCCAGGTCTTCACCACCACGGTCCACGCCTTGGCTTCTCCCGGGACTAACGCAGCCGCACTACTTACTCTCCGCGTCCTGATCGACGCCCTCGCCCCGCCCCTGGCAGGGCAAGCGTGATGCCCGGCGCGCACCGGGCCAAGGGAGCCCGTGCCGTTGGAGCCGCGGGACCGCGCGGCCACGGACCGTACGGCGACGAAACCGCGGGAGAAGACGAGCACGATGCCGACTCCGACCAGATGCTGCAAGGGACTCCGGCTCCGAAGCCCTAGGCGACGTCGCGCCCCCGCCCGGGCCGCTCCACTGACCGCGCGAACAATGCGGTCACTGCCATCCGGCGGCGGCCTGCACCGTCCACGGCACCGTCGAACCGGATGGCGAAACGGCGCTGATCGCTCACCGGGCCCGGCCGGGAGACAGATCGGTTCCCGCGCCCTGGAGATCCTGCAAAGTCTGCTCGAGGCTGCGCGCCGCTTCGGAACCGACGTGCCCACTCAGTCAGTAGCAGTGCCGGAAGCCAGGCAGGGGCCCTCCTTCAGCGATCCTGCAATCGCAGCCGTTGTCGCGTCACAGGTCGACGACGGGCCCCGACTGGGGCAGCTGCCTCAGGCTTGAGCCCTGAGGCGTCATCGAGACCCGCAGAGGCCGGCTGCCTGGCATGGTTGTATGCGCGGAACCTGCCTTGGGGGCGGGAAAGGAACGGGGGGCGGACTTGGGTGCGGCGCTCTTGGCTATCGCGGCGGCGCTGATCGGCGGTGGGGTTTCCCTGGCGTCGGTGCTTCTGTCGCAACGCGGTGCAGAACGGGCTCAGAATCGGGAACAGCACAGAATCGATCAGCGCCGAGCGGAGGACCGCCTCCATGATTGGGACAGCCGCCTGCTCGATGAACGCCGTGCCGCCTACACACGTCTGAATTCAACGGCGCGCAGCTTGCGTGACGCCCTGTCCGACTGCCGCCATGGTCTTGAGGCCACCGGCACCTTGAATGCTGACGTGCTCGAGGAAATGGAGGAGCGCTGGAACCAGTACGTGGTGACGCACGCGGAGGCACACATGATCGTCTCCGACGGCGTTCTCCCCCTGCTTGGCGCCGTGAACGGGTCGTTGCGCATTGCCCGCGGGCTGGTCAAGCAGCTCAGCGGGGAAAGGCAGAGGCCGGGCGGCGAATTGGAGCAGCTGACGCAGCGGATCGCCGACCTGTGGCCTCGGCTGGAGGCCCTGAGGGATGAGATGCGTCGGGACCTCGGGGTTACCAGTCGATGAACCTCCTACTGTGTGTCACCGTCGCCCAAGGCCGATGCGGCATCAAGGTAGTCCAGTGACGACGTTGGCGAGCGGCATGCGGATTCGGGCCCGCTTTACGCTGCCGACGTCGCGGCCCTCGAGCCTGCCGAGCCCCTGCCGTAGATAGCCACGCAGGGCCAGGCCGCCGTGGCCCTCAGATGGCCCTGGGACGAGACGGCCCGACCGGCGGGGCCCGGCCGATCCCCTACTCGTGATAGAGGTCCCCGTAGCGCGCCCGGATCGGTGAGAATGCCGATTCCAGCGCAACACCGTACTTTCACCAGGAGCAGTCGTGCCGAGAGACCGAAGCGAACGCAACTTCACCTACGGTGCACAAGTCGCAGGCTCAAGCTCCGGCCGAGACCTCGGCCCCATCGTGGTTCTCACACTGATTGCCTGGGGTCTCGCAGACGTCACGCACGACATCTCCTGGGGCGTGCTCGTTATCCTGATCACCTGGCAACTGATGCGCCAGGTTGACGCCCGCAACGAGGCGACCGCAGCCTGGAATCGGCGAGCCGCTGCAGACAGCGCCGCCGGGATCAGCGGCGCTCCAACACCTGCATACAGCCGGCAGCACCCGGATGACACGGCACACGAATCTGGCCTCGCCGTACCCACAGTGACCGGCGGCGTGCACTTCTTCTCCGACACTGGAGCCGCCCACCAGTTCCCACCAGTGGAGATCGTCGAAATCGACCGCAGTCTGCCTTATGACCGCATCCGCATCACCACCACGGACAAGCTTCGGCCTGAAATCGTGATCTACCCCCAGGGTTGGAACGTCGTCGCCTGGGCGCACCTGACGACCCGTGACGCATGGGACGCGGACCAGGGGCAGCCCGAGGCGTAACGTTCCCCGAGATCCTCCGTGGCCGGCCTCCTCACCCCTCCCACGCGATCGGATCGGACTACTCCCGGACGACCACTTCTGCATCCAGGCAGAGGAGGGATGGCGAACTTGCCGCGGAGGGCACCACGATCGGCTCAGACGAGGTCGAGTTGCACCTGCTCACGGCTACGGCGACGGCTGCGGTCGTTCTCCCAGGTCCAGCCGGTCAGGGAGGCAAGGGTGTTTGCACGCTCGGCCGGGAGTTTCCCTTGCCGGTAGTGACCTCGGATGGTCGCAACCTTCACACCGAGGGGGTAGGAGCCCTCGCAGTGTGCCTGCGGTACCTGCATATGCCCCTCCTGGGCTTGATCCGCTTTGACGGACATTCGAGATCAGGGGTTCTGCCCCGGGAGGATGTCCGTCATGGAGAGCATGGGGAAGAAGAAGCCACGCCCTCGCCGATCGTTCACGCCACAGTTCAAGGCCGAGATCGTCGAGCTGTGCCGGCGCGGTGACCGTACGGTCGGGCAGATCGCCAAGGATTTCGACCTGACCGAGACCGCGGTGCGCGACTGGGTCAAGCAGGCCGAGGTCGACACCGGCGAGCGTGACGGCCTGACCAGCAGCGAACGCGAGGAACTGGCCGCGCTACGGCGGGAGAACCGCCGACTGCGCGAGGACGTCGACATCCTCAAGCGGGCCACGGCTTTCTTCGCGAAGGAGACCCGGTGACGGTGCACCCGTTCATCGAGGCGGAGAAACGCGCAGGTCACAGTGTCAAACGGGCGTGTGAGCTATTGAAGGTCTCCCGAGCCGCCTACTATGCCCGCCGCACCGGCATCGCCGGTCCTCGCGCGGTCCGCGACGCCGAGCTGACCGAGCAGATCACCGCCGTCCACACGAGGTCCCGGGGAACCTACGGTGCCCCACGCGTCCACGCCGCTCTCCAGCGCGACGGCGCCGCGTGCGGGCGTCGCCGTGTCGCCCGGCTGATGCGGGCGGCCGGGCTGGCAGGCATGCACCGCCGACGACGGCACCTGACCACCGTTCCCGATCCCCGGGCCGCCACCCGTCCCGACCTCATCGCCCGAAACTTCCAGCCCGACCCCACCGGGCTGGACGTCCGCTGGTGCGGTGACATCACCTACATCCCGACCGACGAGGGCTGGCTCTACCTGGCCACCGTCATCGACATCGCCTCACGCCGCGTGATCGGTTGGGAGACGGCCGACCACATGCGCACCGATCTTGTGGCCGACGCCCTGACCGCCGCCTGCCGGCAGCGTCGCCCAACGCGGCAAGTGATCTTTCACTCGGACCGCGGAAGCCAATACACCAGCCAGCAATTCGCAGTCCTGGCAGACCAGTTCGGAGTTTCCTTGTCGGTCGGTCGCACTGGGCAGTGCTGGGACAACGCACTGGCCGAATCGTTCTTCGCCACCATCAAACGCGAATTGCTCGACACGGCCTCCTGGCCCACTCGGGCCGCCGCACGCACCGCGATCTTCGACTTCATCGAGAGCTGGTACAACTTGCACCGACTGCACAGCAGCCTCGGCTACGTCAGTCCCGCCGACTACGAGACCGCACACGCAGCCTGACCACCACCACATCAATGGTGTCCGTCAAAGCGGAACAAGCTCAGCACACGCGTTGCACGGGTCTGGAGACACTGCCTCGAGCCAGTGTTCCCCCGGTGGCGGGCCGGGGGGTCAAGGCCCCCGCTCGGGGGCGGCCGTCACCACTGAAGAGGGACGGGCCCCGGATTCTCTTTACACGGCAGCGGAGTCTTTTTCAGGTTCCTTCGCCAAGTTCGGTCGGCACGGCAGAGCAGAGCGCAGCCCCGGTAGTTCAGTGAAGGCACGACGACCTGGGGCAGCGCGCCGGGAACGTCTACCGGGAACTGCACGAGTCGCCCGAGGGAGCGCCGGGGGCGTCACGGTCGGATGCGGGCGTGGTCCAAGCGCCGGTGGACCATCGACAGCGTGGTCAGCAGCTCCAGCAGTTCGGCGTCGGTGACCGGGCGGTGCAGCCGCGGGTCGTGTGCGGCCGGGTTCCGGAACATGGAGAACAGGCCCTTGACCAGGTTCGCCAGGCCCTTCTGCTCGTCGAGCTCCGTGGGCGTGCTGCCGGTGTTCACCGCCACCCGCGCGATCCCGCTGCCGGGCATCAGCACCGCGTCCACCAGCCGCGCCCCGTCCAGCTGCTCGCCGGTCATCGTCCGCAGCCGGTCCGCGACCGACTTCACCGCCTCCAAGCCGGCGTGGAAGGCGTTCTTCGCCAGGATCTCCTCGGTGCAGTACCGCAGAACCTCCGGGTGCGTCTCGCGCCGGCGCAGCTCCGCGCGCAGCGAACTGGCGTGCCGCGCCGCCTCCGACAGGGTCGCCGCGACCGGGCCGCGTGCCACCTGCCCGGCCTCGGTGACCCGCAGCCCGAGATGGACCAGGACCTCGTTCAGGTCGTCCTGGCGGCGGGAGAACACCGCAGGCCGCTGCGCGTACCGCACCGGCGCCATCGCCTCCCGGATGAACGCCACCACGCAGTTCGCCGCCTGATCGCGGTCCTGGCGGGCCAGCAGCGACTGGGTCAGCCGGTCCCGCTTGGAAGACCCCTCGACCGGTGGCACCCGCACCGCGGCCAGCAGGTCGTCGATCTCGCGCTTTGTCAGCCCGTCATCGGTGTCGCCGAGCACCCCCGCGACCGCCGCGACGGCCGTCGCCGGCCACGGCGCGATCTTCGCCGTCATCCCGTTCACCCCTCCCCAGTGGCCCTGGCCCACACCCTGGCCAACCCGCCAGCCTGTCACACCCGGTGAACCCCCGACGGTCGAATACCGGCCGGGCACCCGTCACGACCAGCCCCGCCGGGCCCGTGACAGCTCCTGCCCTCGCATGAGGCCAGCCCCGGATGTCGGTCCGAGGGCGGCCTCAGCGGCTACCCCCGGGGGACTTCGGCTGTGGGTTACCGGCCGTGCCACAGGCGGTGTAGGGACGCCGCGTCGGCTTCCAGGACGTCGCGCAGGACGTCGGGGTCCTCGGGGACGTCCAGGCCGAGGTTGGTGGCGGACTGCCGGTACGCCGTCACCGCGCCGGGGTCACCGGCCGCCAGCAGTGTGGACAGGGGCGGCTGGTCGGCCTTGGTGGCGCGGTCGACCAGCAGCACCACCCGCTCCTGCTCCTGCGGGGAGAGGCGGGGGAGCGCCGACCCCAGCTGCTGGCGTAGCTGGATCCAGGAGGTCACGCCTTGCTCCCGGGCGGTCTTCAGCAGTGCCCCGCGGACGGCTTTGGCCACCTGGTCGAGGTCCTGCGGGGCGCGTGCCACGGGGATCGGCGTCCACACCGGGCGGTTCGGGAGCGGCACCGTGCGGCCGGGCTGCTGCCCTGCCTGGCGTCCCGGCTGCCCTGCCTCACGGCCCGGCTGGCGGTCGCGCGGCCGCCCCACGGTGCCTGCGGCGTCCGCATCCCGGCCCGACCCGGCGCTGCGACCCCCACCCTTACCCTTGCCCGTTCGAGGGACCTGGTTGTGTGGCCGGAAGCGGTCCAGGAAGCGCCGGGCCTCTGCCATCAGGTCCGTCTGCGCCCAGGTCAGAGGATGACCTTGCTGGTCCAAGGTGATGGCCTGCTGCAGCATCGAGCGGGTCTCCTCGACCCGCTGCCCGTTCAGCGCCTGCCGTAGCCGGGTGAAGACAACCTGCCGCAGCCGGTCCTTCTGCACCAGCCAGCGGTCAGCCGCGGCCACCGCGGCACGCAGCCGGCTGTGCTCGTCCCCGTTGAGCCGGACCAGGAGCCGCTTGCCCTGCTCGCACAGTGCCTCCACCTCCGCGGCGTGATCGGCCCGCTGCGCGGTGGCCAGCCGCACCACCAACCGGTTCACCCGCGCAGACGTCTGCGAACCCGCAGGCGCAGGGGCCCGCTTGACCCGCGACGCCTCGGCCGCCACGGCAGGCTCGGCGCGCTGCACCGACGCCACCGTGGCGGCCTCCTTCCACCGCTGCCGTAGCTCCGCGACGGTCGGCGTCACCAGCCCGTCCGGCGCCATCGAGCACTCCTCCAGCGCGAACCAGTCGGTTCCCCGGCCCGGCACCTCGGTACCGATCTGCATCCGGCGGCACGGCCCGTCGCTGTAGAACCGCACCCGGTTGACGTACCGGCGATGGGCCAGCGTGTCGGGGTGGACGGGGACTCCGGGCCCGAGCACCGTCTCGGTGCCGTCGCCGAGATCCCACCGCACCGGCACCTGGGCGTTGATGTGCACCCGCAGCCGCATGCCGCCCTCGACATCGACGTCCACCACCGACCCGACCGGCGTGCCGGCGTGCCGGGCGAAATGGAAGTGCGCCCCCTGGCCCTGCTCGCTCAACCACGCACTCGCGGCCGCCTTGAAGTACAGGTGGTCCGCACTGCCCACGCCCCGGGAGGCGCGCGTGCAGACCGTCGGCAGCCCATCAGGGTCGGGATAGTGCGCGAAATGGCACACCCGGTCGGTGTACAGCTTCGTCATCAACTGCCCACCACAGCCGCCCAGCAGCACCCCGCACCAGTACGTCGCCCCCGCATACAGGTGCCGGAACACATCCAGCTCGAACGCATCCTGCGGCAGCGCCAGCGGCTCGTCCGAGTCCTTGTGGCCCAGCACCGCCGTCTGGATCCGCCGTGTGTCCCCACTCGCGGCCATCCCCAGCCCCCTCACCGTCGACACGCCCACACCCCTGACCGGCGCCGCCCCCAACCGGACGACACCGATGCTCGCACCCTTCACCGACAAAGACGCCCCATCAGGACACCCCGAACCGAACCGCGCACCGCTACCCATCACGACCGGCCCAGGTCGACACCGAGCTGCCCGGCCCACGCCAGCACCGCCGTGACGGGCTCCCCGTCCCGCAGCCGCCTACACACCCGCCGCCCATCCACGACCCAACGACGCGACCGCAAGACCCCAGCGGGCGCACACCGCGGCCGTCGCGGCGCCATCGACGTCCAGCGCGCGGATCCACGCCTTCATCTCCTGCGACCACATCCCGAGCCCCGCCCAGTCGGGCGCCGCGTTCGCACACGCAGACGGTCGCCGGCGGGGTGCGTGGTCATTGACGGGCAGCGCGACGGCATGCGGCTGGGGGACGAGCGAAGGTGTCATGGCGGGTTGTCCCCAATCTGTGGCGGTGGGCGCAACGCGTGGTGGCTGGTGGTTGGATGGCAATGTCCGGCGATGCTGTCCGTCGTTGGTCAGGCAGCAGACCGAGGGGCGCCTGGACCGGCGGCCGCGGGATACGGAGGGGTGCCGGTGAGTGACCGCAGCACGATCGAGTGGACCGAGGCGACGTGGAATCCCACGACGGGATGCGACCGGGTCTCGGCAGGCTGCGACAACTGCTACGCGCTGGCGCTGGCCAAGCGGTTGAAGGCGATGGGCGCGGCGAAGTACCAGAACGACGGCGACCCGCGCACGTCCGGCCCGGGGTTCGACGTCACCGTCCACCCCGATGCGCTGGACGTCCCGTACGGGTGGAAGAGCCCGCGGACGGTGTTCGTGAACTCCATGTCGGACCTCTTCCACGCCCGGGTGCCGCTGGACTTCGTCCGGCAGGTCTTCCAGGTCATGGCCGACACCCCGCAGCACACCTACCAGGTCCTTACCAAGCGGGCGCGCCGTCTGCGACAGGTCGCCCCGAAGCTGGACTGGCCGGACAACGTGTGGATGGGCGTCTCGGTGGAGTCCACAGAAGAACTGGCGCGCGTGGACGACCTGCGCCAGGTGCCGGCCGCGGTGCGGTTCTTGTCCTGCGAACCGCTCCTGGGCCCGCTGGACGGACTGAACCTGGACGGCATCCACTGGGTCATCGCCGGCGGCGAGTCCGGCCCGCGGCACCGGCCGATGGACGAGGCCTGGGTGACGCAGATCCGGGACCTGTGCCTGGGCGAGCAGGTCGCGTTCTTCTTCAAGCAGTGGGGCGGCCACACGCCCAAGGCCGGCGGCCGCACCCTGCAGGGCCTCACCTGGGATCAGATGCCCGCGCTCACCGACGCCTGACCGCTCACCGCGGCGGCTCCACGATGAGCTCGTGGGTCTTGCCGCCCCCGACACCCGTACTGGCCGTCCGGCCGCTGCCGTGCAGCAGCTTCACGGCCTTGCGCGCGGCGGACTCGGTGACCTGGCCGTAGTAGTCGCCGAACACCTCCAGCGTGTGGTCGAGCAGCTTGAAGGGCCGCTTGCCCCGGTGCAGGATCCGCTCCATGTTGTCGGCCATGGCGGGCACGGCAGCGTCGATGATCTCCTGCGGGTCCGGCCGAACCATCGAGGCCGCGGAGAACAAGGCGTCCGGGTCCTCCTGCTCCTCCTTGCTCTCCAGCCCCGCCCACCACGCGTCCCGCGCCCGGGCGACGGCATCCCCGAAGAACCACAGGCCGTGCGCGCTCCGAGTGCCGAACACCAGGTGGTACACCGCCTTGTGCCCGGGCTTCCTGGCCACCGGCACCGACTGCACGAACATGCCGGTCTGCTCCCGCAACCGCTGCGCATACCGGGCCGCCACGATCTCGTCCACGTCCGCCGCGACCGGCTCACCGGGCCGGAAGTACTCGCGCCACCACCGGCCTCCGCACGCCTCGTCGAAACGCTCCGAGGACCGCTCCACACCGTGGGCGGACCGGGCATTGCCTCCCAGGCGACGCACCGCGTCCATGCTGAAGTTCATCAGGAACTCGGTGGGCTGCCACACCCGGGCAGTGCTGCGCCGCTGGTTCAGCGTCTGCACGATCCGGTCGAACGGCAGGCCCAGGCCGCACGGATCCAGGAACAGGAACAGCGGGAGACCTTCAGCGGTCCGCAGGACCTCGCCCAGGACGCCGCCGACGTCGGCATGGTGGACCCTGGCGTCCACGCCCAGGGCGCGGTACTGGGCAGCGACCTGGTCCAGCCGGGCCACCGAATCGGGCTTCTGCTCCACGAAGAAGCAGTTCCACAAGAGCTGGTTCTTGTGCAGGTGATGAGCGGCCACCTGCATGGCGATCTCCGCAGAGCCGGAGTCGCCGCTGGCGTACCGGCCCTCGCCCGCGTAGCCGTCGAGGTAGACGACTCGCCGCCCACGCGAGCCGGTCATGCCCCCGAAACGGGGAACGTACTGGCCCAGCAGCTTGTGCTTGAGCACACTCGGCAGCGCCTGCGCAGCCCAGTAGTCCTTGTCCGTACCCGTTGCCAATGCATCCCCCCACCCCGGATCCACCGTAACCACCGATATTGGGGTAAGCACCACGCACCGTAAAGAGGGCCACAAGCAACGCCAGGCAGACTCTCCGATCCGGGCCGCCTGCACCGCCTCGGAACCAAGGCTTCAGGTAGCCGGGCGGCGGCATGGCCGGACACCCTCGGGCGACCGCGTGCTGCAGGCGCCCCGGAGATCGGGCCGTTACACCCAACGCCTCCGCCTTTGCCCTCTCAGGCCGGAGCGCCCGTGGTCCGGCCCTGCGTAGACAGGCGCCGGCTCAACGACAGACAGGCCGCGGCTGCGCAGCCCATCGTGACCTACGGATCGACCCCTCCAGCAGCCCGGGCCATGAGCGTCGGTAGTGTCACGGGCGGCCGCATGGCCGGGGCACGGTTGCCATCCGGATAACCCTTCCGTGCCGGTCCAGGCCCCGGGACATCCCGGGGCCTGGCGCCCCGCCCCGCCATGCCCGCGCTCTCACCGCAGTGGGGCTATCACCACCGCGTCCCGCCATGGGGAGGGCGGCAGACACTGCCAGACCGCGGCGGGGACCAAGTCCCGTGTCCGGAGCGGTAGTGACATGTGCGGCGACCCGGTCAGTTTCCTGCAGACCAGCCGCTTCAGCAGGCCGGTTCACGGCCGCGCCGGTCCTGGCCCCACCCCGAGTCTCAGCCCGTCGTTCCCTCGTGTGGGTGACGCTGCGCGGCGGTGCGATGCGGAAGGCTGATGGCAGCGCCTGAAGGCAGGAGTGCCGGTAGTGGTCACAGTTCAGATGAGCTCCGAGGTTCAGCGTGTGCTGGGCCCGGAGGGGACGGCGCAGGCTCGCAAGGAGGCGCAACGCGCGCAGTGCGCGTCGTGCACCGGCGAGATCACGGACCGGGCGAATGTGGTGGTGACCGGTGCCGACGGTATGCGGGTGCAGATCTGGTTCGCCCACCCCGCGTGCATGCCCTCGGCCGTGACGGAACTGCGCGAGACCTCACGTGACCCGGGCGAGGCCATGCGGATGACGAGTCTGCCGCCGCTTCCCGGCGGGCACGGCCGTGCCGTGCTGGTCGCCGAGCTCGAAACCCCACAGTTCTTCGCCGACACTCCCCAGACCGAACTCACCGATGTGCTCGCGCCCTACCTTGCGCGCCACGGCTTCGAACCCGTCAGCGCCATGGCGACCGGCCCGCCGCTGCTGGAACGGTGGCTCGCTGTACTCACCAAGGTGGCGGGCATCGAGCCGGGCGGCAGCCTGCTGACGATTGTTGATGACCAGGCGCAAGTGTTCTTCACCGGACCCGTCTTCACACCGGCCCGATCGCGCCGTACCGCCCTGGAATCCGGCGAGTGCACGCTGTACTACGGACAAACAGGACTCGATCCAACCTCCCGTGACTTCCCCACCCAGAACCGATTGCTGGAAGCCGCCGCCAGGAACGGCCATCTGCTGGGTGCCAGGGTGCCGTGCACAGACCGCGCCACGCTGCGGGACGCAGCGGCAACACCCTGACGATCGAGCGGTACGCAGGCGCTGGGCCGGGAAGTCCGGCACCCCATAAACGAACCCGTTCGCGTGGCGGATCCGCCTCTTCCCGGCACATCCGCCCCGCGGCACCCGGGAGAATGCCTCGTATGAGCACCGCCAGCCCCACCCCCGCGGCCCCTGCTCCCGGGCCGATCGTGCTGCGCCCGGATCAGCAGAACGGGCACGACCGCGCGGTACGGCATCTGCACCGCCCGGGCACCTGCGGGCTGTACATCTCGGCCTGCGGGACGGGCAAGACCCTGGTAGCAATCCGCGCCGCCGGCACGCTCGGGTCGACGCTGACGCTGGTGGTGGCGCCGACGCTGGATCTGATTGCGCAGACGGCGCTGGCGTGGCGCCAGGACGGCCGGACCGAGGCCATGGTCGCGGTGTGCTCGATGGACACCCGGGCCCATCAGGGCCTGGCCGAGGCGAACGTCGGCTCCACCGGCGACGCCACCGGCCTGGCAGCCGTGCTCTCCGCGGTCGGCACCGGCGTCCTCGATGCCGCGACCGTGTTCTGCACCTACGACTCCCTGGACAAGATCGAAACCGCGCAACGCACCGGGAACGTGCCCGCGTTCGACCTGGCGATCATGGACGAGGCCCACCGCATTTCCGGCCGCGCGGACAAGAAGTGGGCGATCATCAACGACCGGGCCCGCATCCGCGCCGACCGCCGCCTCTACATGACCGCCACCCCGCGCATCTTCGGCGGCCCGGATCTGGCGGAGTCCGCGGACATCCGCCGCCCGCGCCGCCGCCGGCTTGCCGAGCCGGATGTGGATGCGTCGGCGAATTCCATGGACAATACTGCCGTCTACGGCCGGACAATCTGGGAATATCCCCTCGCACAGGCAGTGGCCGACGGCGTCCTCGCGGACTACCGGATCATCGTGCCCACCGTCACCGGCGACGACCTCCGCGCACGCCTGAACCTGCCCGCCACCGGCCCCGACGCCGAGCTCGAACACGCCGAGCGCACCACCGCCCTGCACCTGGCCATCCTCAAAAGCATGGCCGAACACGGCCTGAAGCGCGTCCTGGTGTACTTCCAGCTCGTCGCCGATGCGAAGAGGTTCACGCGCGAGCTCGGCCACACCCTGCGCCGACTGCGCGCCACCGCTCCCGAACTCTGCCCCGACATCGACCCCCAGACCTTCTACGTCCACGGCGACCACACCCCCGCCGAACGCGCAGAGATCTTCGCCCGCTTCGCCGACGCCCCCTGCGCGATCATGACGAATGCCAAGATCGTCGCCGAGGGCGTCGACATCCGAAGCATCGATGCGGTCGCCTTCGCGGATGTTTCCCGCAGTGTCATTCGCGTCGTCCAGGCCCTCGGCCGCGCCCTGCGCCAGCCCGCCGGCGCCGGCAAGGTCGCCAGCCTCATCATCCCCGCCTACGTCCCCCCTGCCGCGAACCCGACCGACATCCTCGGCACCGCCTACGAGCCGGTCTGGGCCATCGCCACCGCCCTGGCCAGCCACGACCACCGCATCGCCGAGCGCCTCCCGGACAAGGCGAACCGCCTCCCCCGCGAGATCAGCGCCTTGATCCAACACCGCTGGCACTTCGACTTCACCGTCCAGCCCGAACGCATCGCCCGCGCCATGGACCTGATCTCCTTCGACCCCCGCTCCCAGCAATCCCGCCCCCGCCGCGAAGGCCTCGCCTCCGCCCAGGCCTTCCACGACGACCACGGCCACCTCGACGTCCCCACCGACTACACCGACCCCACCGGCTACAACCTGGGCGCCTTCATCACCGGCATGCGCGACGCCCGCCGCACCGGCCGCCTCACCCCAGACCTCGACGCCGACTGGATCGCCGAACTCGACGCCCTCGACATGATCTGGGACAAACACGACGCCACCTGGCGCGCCCAGCTCACCACCGCCACCGACTACCACCAAGCGCACGGCCACCTCGCTATCCCCGTCACCGCCCCCGGCGGCACCTTCCTCGCCGAACAGCGCTCGCTGGCCGCCTACGGCCGACTCGACCCGGCCCGCACCGCCGACCTCGCCGCCATCGACCCCCAATGGCGCCTGCCCCACGGCCCCGACTGGCACCGCAAATACCACCTGCTCCGCGCCCACCTCGCCGCCGGCCACAACCCCGGCGCCCTCCAAGCCGACACCGTCATCGGCACGGTCAAGATCGGCCGCTGGCTCCACCGCCAGCTCACCACCTTCACCACCCTCGACCCCGGCCAGCAGCAACTCCTCACCGACCTCGGCCTGACACCCGCCACCAACCCCCTCAAGACGCCCTCCAAGACCCGCCGCACCTTCGCCCAGACCGTCCAGCTCCTCGAGCTGTTCATCGCCCGGGAAGGCCGGCCCCCCACCGCCCGCGAGGAGATCCGCGTCGACGGCGACACCGTCAAGATCGGACCCTGGCTCGCCAAGACCCGCACCAAGCACCGCACCGGCCAACTGCCCGCAGACCACGCCGGGCTGATCGCCTCGCTGTTCGACGGCGACTGGACCGATGACAGCACCCCCACAGCCCAGCTCACCTGACCGCCCCGGAATTTCGCCTGCCGATGGGGAGCTGTCTGGTCCATCGCCACGGCGGCGGACTGCTAGGGAGTGTCCTGGCGATCATGAGCGGAGCCAGATGACGAGTGCGGCTACGGTGACGGTGCCGAGGTAGACATAGCCGCGCTTGTCGAACCTGGTCGCAACCGCGCGGAAAGCCCTCAGCTTGTTGATCGCCCGTTCGACGGTGTTGCGCTTCTTGTAGCGGTCCTTGTCGAAACCAGGCGGCCGACCGCCGGCGCTGCCGCGCCGGGCCCGGTTGGCGGCCTGGTCGGCTTTCTCCGGGATGACGTGCCGGATTCCTCGTCTGCGCAGGTAGCGGCGGGTTCGGCGGTTGCTGTAGCCCTTGTCTGCGCTGACGCTGTCCGGCTTCGTATGAGGCCTGCCAGTGGCGAGCCTCGGCACGCGGATCTTGTCCATGACCGGCTCGAACTGGGTGCAGTCGGCGCACTGCCCAGGCGTGATGACCAGCGAGAGCGCCCGGCAGCGGCCGTCCGCACTCAGGTGGATCTTGGTGGTGAACCCGCCGCGTGAGCGGCCGAGCGCCTCACCTCCCGCGCCACCTCCGCCAGCCGGTCGATCAGTTCCGCCCGGATCCGAGCGGTTTTGACCGCCCAGACGAAGCCCCTTTTGACAGCGGGCGGCGGAGCCTGTTGGGCGCCAGCGGCGTGGTGGTGCGCGCGCACGGGTGTCGAGTCGACCGAGATGTCCCAGTCAATCTCGCCGACCGCGTCCGCCTCGGCCTGGACCCGCTGGAGGAGCATTTCCCACGTTCCATCCGCTGACCAGCGGCGATGCCGCTCGTGCACCGTCTTCCACGGTCCGTACCGCTCAGGCAGATCACGCCACTGCACGCCCGTGCGTATCCGGTAGAGCACCCCGTTCACGACCTGGCGGTGATCCCGCCACCGACCGCAACGCCCGTTGCTCACTGGTAGAAGCGGCTCCAGCCATTTCCACTGAGCATCCGTCAAGTCACCTCTGTCTCCCACAGTCCCATCAACGACTGGACTAATCGTCGGGACATCTTCCAGCCTCCGGCGATGTTCGGTGCTGACCGCTGAATACGGTGGAGGGGCCCGGTCGAATGAGAGGACGCGAAGACGTGGATGTGTATGAGGCCGTGGACAGTCGCCGGGCCGTACGGGCGTTCAGCGATGAGCCGGTGCCCAGGGAGGTACTCGAACGAGTGCTGACCGCAGCGACGCGGGCTCCGTCCAGTGGGAACCTCCAACCGTGGCATGTGTATGTCGTGACTGGCGAACCCTTGGCCGAACTGAAGAGACACGCAACCGCCAGGGCACTGGCGGGAGACCCGGGTGATGAGCGGGAGTACCCGATGTACCCGGACGAACTGACCTCGCCGTATCTGGACCGCTTCTCCGCCGCGGCCGCCCAGCGGTACGAATTTCTGGGAATCGAGCGCGACGACCCTGACCGGCCCCAGAAGATCGCCGCCTTGAACTCCGAGGCGTTCGGGGCGCCGGTCGTCCTCTTCTGCTACCTCGACCGGACGATGGGGCCCGGACAGTGGGGTGACGCGGGGATGTACCTGCAGACGGTCATGCTGTTGCTGAGGGCGGAAGGATTACACACCTGCCCCCAGGTGATGTGGACCATGTACCGCAAGACTGTCAGCCAGATAGTCGGAGCCGATGACGGGCTCGTGCTCTTCTGCGGCATCTCAGTGGGATTTGAGAAGGAAGGCGTGCCAAGGCTACGTACCGGGCGGGCGGACATGACGGAAACGGTGAGCTTCATCGGAGTGTGACCGCTGACAGCCGAGATCGACAGGACACTGCCTAGGCGGCGATCGCGGAGCAGGAATACTCCGCTGCGCATGGGGGCGGGGGAGGGCGAATGAGGGTTTTCGCTCAGTGCGGCGTGCGACGCCGCACTGAGTGTCCCGCTGAGGCAGCTCCTACTTCCCGTCCATGCCCGCCAGCAAGGGGGATATGGTCTGTTGCCGGTGCTCATGGAGCGGGATGTATGCCGTTGCCCCGGAGCCATCCAGGCCGGCCGTGCGGTTCGCACTGCGCAGGTGCGTACGGACTGGTCCGGCCCTGGAAAACGAACGCTGACTCAATACTGCCTGCCTGGACGCGCAGCGCGGCCCCAGCTGATCTCGGCTGGTCCACTGTGGGAACGGGGAGGGCGAGCGGCCATGAGAGATGTCAGTGCCGCCACCTACGCTTTCGGTGGGCGCCTGACGCCACCCGCAAGCAGGGATAGGGAGCCGAGACCTTGACGACCGTCCGCCCGACCCATCTCGTCGACCGTGCCGGTGTCGCCAGGACCAGCTACCTGATAAGCACCCAGCTGGGATGGCTGTTCCGGGAACAGGAGACCAGCGACGTTGGCGTCGACGCGCACCTCGAAGTCGTCACAGGCGCTAGCCTGACCGCCAAAGCCACCGGCGGCGCAACCGGCCGACTGCTCGCTGTACAGATCAAGTCAGGGGAAAGCCAATTCGCCACCGCTGCCGAAGGCGGATGGTGGTTTCCCTGCGACGCCGCTCACGTGGCGTACTGGGAGAACCACTCCCTTCCAATCACCCTCATGCTGTTCAATCCAGAGACCGAACGCGTTCACTGGCAGCACGTCAACGCCACCACACTTGTTTCTACCGGCAAGCACTACAAAGTGTTCGTCCCCGTCCACCAGCAGATCGACGACGCCAACGCCGAGGAACTGAGCCGCCCGGCCCGACCCCAGCAGAGCGCCGACCCCATCCAGGCCGCCACCGACCGCCTCCCAGGCGATGCCCGCACCCGCCTGCTGCGCGACCACCATGCCGGCGCCGAGCACGCCCTGCCTCTGGCACTGCTCCTCGCCGATGCCGACGACCCGGCCTACGTCGTCACCAGGCTCCTCACGGACCAGCCGACTTGGCTTGCTGACCTGGAGCCGACGCACGAAGAACGCGCCTGGAAGGCGATCTCCGCCTATGCCTGCGCGCACGAACTTGGGCCGCTGGCCATCGATGCGATCGAGTGCGCCGCCACGGTGGCCACTGACGACCGGGGGCGCCTGCTCGCCCTCGCTGCACTCACCGCCGTCGCCCATGACCTAGACCGCGCCAGTCACCTGGCGGCAGCCGCGCAGAAAGCAGGCACCACCGTGCTGGTCTCCGCGGTCCGTGCCCTGATCGGCACCGGCGGGCAGTACCCCGCCCAGATCCCGGACACAGTGGCGAGAGCGTTGGCGGCGGGAGACCCCGCCGCCACCGGAGATGTCAACATCCTGCGATTTGCGGCGAACTGTTCCTTCATAGCCGGCCGGCAGGACGACGGCGAGGACATGCTCGAAAGGGCCCTGCGCCTCGCCCCGGAAGAGCCGAGCGTGCAACTCGATCTCGCTCGGTGCCTGATCGGCCGCAGCGCTGTCGGCACACCGCGACAGGCGTCCTTCGACACCGGTCGCGCCCAGCGTCTGGCCCTGGCCGCCCGCGCCGAATACCGGCGCTGGCGCGGGCCCAGCGCCCGTGCGGCTGGCGTCCTCTTGCAGACCCGGCTGATGGCCAACGACGTCGTCGCGGCCATCCATACCGCGATTGCCGAGCCGGAGGGAGACGCACAGGAACCCGAGGCCGCCTGCCAGCCTCTGCAACTGGAAGCAATGCGGTTGGCGTACAAGGCGGCCCGGACCGATCTTGCCGCGGTGATCGCTGCCGGGCTGACCGGCGACGGCGCGAAGCTCCAGCTGAACGCGTTCGAGACGGAGGCGGCTCCTGCGAGCAGCCGCGAGGATCGCATCGCCGCGTGGGAAGCTGCTGCTACTGGCGCCGACGACGACGACCAGCGTGGCACTGCGGCGTTCGCCCTGACCGGCCTCGGCATGTGGCCGGTTCCGTACCTCGACCAGGCCCGCGATCAAGGTGTCCTACCCGAAGCGGTCTATCAGACACGCTGGGCCGTGGCCGAGGCAGCCCAGGGCGCGAGCGCGGCTGCGATCCGGCGCCTGCGTGAATGGGAGAACAGCAGCGTTGTGGCCGCGATGGGACTCGTGGACCTGTACGAGCGCGACGGGCAACTGGCACTGGCGGCCGAAGCCGCCGAGCGTGCAGGGCTGCGCTTCGGTGACACCCACCTGAGGGTGCTTGCGGTCGACCTGTGGGACCGCTCCGGCGCCACAGAGCAGGCCCGCACCAGGTCCCTGACCCTGTTGGGCCGGCCGTTCCTGCCGGCAAGCATGCGCCGCCGTCTGCGCGGCATGGCCATCCAATGGGCCAACGACCGGTCGGACTGGAGCGACATGGAGGAGCACGCCCTGGTCGGGCTGGCAGAAGCGGTCGGGATCGAGCACGTCACCGCAGTTGAGGGCGCCGCCGGGGCCCTTCCACAGCACGCGCTCCCATTCGCCTGGGCGGCGATCCGCGCGCAGCTCAACGGCCGCAACCCTGAGGCCGGGCGGGATACGCTGGCCCGGTTCGCGCCGCAGATCCGCAACACAGACGACGCCCGTTCCTGGCTCATGCTGGTCGGCTGGTCAGGTTGGACGCCTGCACTGGCGGCGACCGCGATCGACCTCGCCGAGCGTTACCGCACGGAGGACGCAGAGCTGACCGGAGCTATCCTGGCCTGTGAGAATGGGGATGCCGTTCCGGGGCGGCCTGGCCCATATCCTGCCTGGCTTGCGTGTTGATGCCCTGAGTGCGATCTGCCGGCTGTGTCCGGG
>NZ_JARAWX010000036.1:0-69802 GCF_033793585.1 Streptomyces sp. MI02-7b
GGAAGCTTCCTTCGAGACCGTTTCACCGGCCCCTCCGGGCTTTCCCTTCGTTGTCACCAGCTTATCAGACTCTTTCGGGCCCGATTCCCGCCGGCGGGGATTCACACTTTCCTGCTTTTGCGTTCCGGCCTTTCGGCTTTCCCGCACTCCGACTTTAGCAGATGCTTTCCGTCGGATTTACCACCGGATTACGAGCACACACGTTTCCGCGATGTTTCGTCCCGGGGGTTGTGACAACGTACTGGAGCGGGCCGCCCCGATGCAAATCGGGGCGGCCCGCTCCTGGTGGGGCGTCAGACCTCCACGACCACAGGGAGGATCATCGGGCGCCGGCGGTAGGTGTCGGAGACCCACTTCCCGACGGAGCGGCGGATGAGCTGCTGCAGTTGACGCACCTCGGCGACACCGTCGGACGCGGCGCGGGCGAGGGACTCCTCGACCTTGGGGAGTACCGCGCCGAAGGCGTCGTCGTCGATACCGGAGCCGCGGGCCTGGATGAACGGGCCGCCCACGAGCTTGCCGGTGCTGGCGTCCACGACGACGAAGACCGAGATGATGCCTTCTTCCCCGAGGATGCGGCGGTCCTTGAGCGAGCTCTCGGTGACGTCGCCGACGGAGAGCCCGTCGACGTACACGTACCCGGCCTGGACCTTGCCGACGACCTTGGCGACGCCGTCCACGAGGTCGACGACCACCCCGTCCTCGGCGATGACGCAGCGCTCCTTGGGAATGCCGGTCGCCGCGCCGAGGTCGGCGTTGGCGCGCAGATGGCGCCATTCCCCGTGGACCGGCATGAGGTTGCGCGGCTTGCAGATGTTGTAGAAGTACAACAGCTCGCCCGCCGAGGCGTGGCCGGAGACGTGCACCTTGGCGTTGCCCTTGTGCACGACGTGGGCACCCCAGCGCGTCAGGCCGTTGATCACGCGGTACACCGCGGTCTCGTTGCCGGGGATGAGCGAGGACGCCAGAACCACGGTGTCGCCCTCGACGATGCGGATCTGGTGGTCCCGGTTGGCCATGCGGGACAGCGCGGCCATGGGCTCGCCCTGGGAGCCGGTGCAGACCAGCACGACCCGCTCGTCCGGGATGTCGTCGAGCGTCTTGACGTCGACGACGAGGCCATTGGGGACGCGGAGGTACCCGAGGTCGCGGGCGATGCCCATGTTGCGGACCATCGAGCGCCCGATGAAGGCCACCTTGCGGCCGCGTTCGTGGGCCGCGTCCAGGACCTGCTGGATGCGGTGGACGTGGCTGGCGAAGCTGGCCACGATGATCCGCTTCTCGGCCTTGGCGAAGACCTGCCTGAGCACCGGCAGGATGTCCCGCTCGTGCGGGATGAAGCCGGGGACCTCGGCGTTGGTGGAGTCCGACAGCAGCAGGTCGATGCCCTCCTGCGACAGCCGCGCGAACGCGTGCAGGTCGGTCAGGCGGTTGTCGAGCGGCAGCTGGTCCATCTTGAAGTCGCCGGTGTGCACGACCATGCCGGCCGGGGTGCGGATGGCGACGGCCAGTGCGTCGGGGATGGAGTGGTTGACGGCGACGAACTCGCAGTCGAAGGGGCCGATGCGCTCGCGCTGCCCCTCGGCGACCTCGAGGGTGTACGGCCTGATCCGGTGCTCGGCGAGCTTGGCCTCGATCAGGGCGAGGGTCAGCTTGGAACCGATCAGCGGGATGTCGTCCTTCTCCCGCAGGAGGAAGGGGACGGCGCCGATGTGGTCCTCGTGGCCGTGGGTCAGGACGATGCCGACGACGTCGTCCAGGCGGTCCCGGATCGACGTGAAGTCCGGCAGGATCAGGTCAACTCCGGGCTGCTCCTCCTCCGGGAAGAGCACCCCGCAGTCGACGATCAGCAAGCGTCCCGCGTACTCGAAGACCGTCATGTTCCGGCCGATCTCACCGAGACCGCCGAGTGGGGTGATCCGCAGGCCGCCCGTGGGCAGCGCGGGGGGTGGGCCGAGCTCAGGGTGCGGATGGCTCAAAGTCTCTCCTCACCACACACGCCGCATCCCCCGGAGGGATCCCCCGGGGGCACGGGACGCGTGTGACATCGTGCTTTCTTCTGTCGGGTACTGCTCATGGCCGGTATTCAGTTTTTAAGTCTGTGGTTACAGCTGTACCCCGCCGGCGGCCAGATCCTTCTTCAGCTGTGCGGTCGCCGCCTCGCCGAGCGCGTCGAGGCCGACCAGCGGCAGTCGCAGCGGTCCGGCCGGGAGTCCGCGCCAGGCCAGGGCGGCCTTGGTGGTGATCACGCCCTGGGCGCGGAACATCCCGGTGAAGACGGGGAGCAGTTTCTGGTGGATCTCGGTCGCCTTGTGGACGTCACCGGAGAGATACGCCTCCAGGAGGGCGCGGAGCTCAGGGGTGACCAGATGTCCCACCACGGAGACGAAGCCGACGGCGCCGACGGACAGCAGCGGCAGGTTGAGCATGTCGTCGCCGGAGTACCAGGCGAGGCCGCTGCGGCTGATCGTCCAGCTCGCGGCGCCGAGGTCGCCCTTGGCGTCCTTGTTGGCGACGATCCGGGGGTGCTCGGCGAGCCGGACGAGGGTCTCGGTCTCGATCGGGACGCCGCTGCGGCCGGGAATGTCGTAGAGCATGACCGGCAGGCCGGTGGCGTCCGCGACGGTGCTGAAGTGGCGGTACAGGCCCTCCTGGGGCGGCTTGTTGTAGTACGGCGTGACCGCGAGCAGGCCGTGTGCGCCGGCGCGCTCGGCCTGGCGGGCCAGTTCGACGGTGTGGTGGGTGTCGTTCGTGCCGACGCCGGCCACCACGAAGGCGCGGTCCCCGACCGCTTCCAGGACGGCCCGGACGAGCTGCTCTTTCTCCACGTCACTGGTGGTCGGGGACTCACCGGTGGTGCCGTTGACGACCAGGCCGTCATTGCCTGCGTCGACCAGGTGCGCGGCGAGCCGCTGCGCGCCGTCGAGGTCGAGAGCACCGTCCGCGGTGAACGGCGTGACCATTGCGGTCATGACCCGCCCGAAGGGGGTCTGCGGGGTGGAGGTCGGAGCCATGAGACCAACGCTACTCGGTGCCGGTGTCCGGAGGACCCCTCGGGACCTGCGAGGAGGACTCCGGCGCTGCCTGCTCGGGGGTTCAAGCAGCACCGGAATCCGTTTCTGCAGACTAGACGAACTGCAGGAAACCCGGCAATCGGAACATTCCGGATGAGTGGCGTACCGCTACGGTGCGATCCGGCCGTTCGCGTTGAAGGCACTGTGCGTGAGCGGCATGAGCTTCGCCCATTCGGCTTCCATCCGCTCACCGACCATCTCGATCTCCCGCTGCGGGAAGGACGGCACCTTGGCCAGCTCGTGCTGGGTGCGCAGGCCCAGGAAGTGCATCAGGGAGCGGGCGTTGCAAGTGGCGTACATCGACGAGAACAGGCCGACCGGCAGGGTCGCCCTGGCCACCTCGCGGGCCACGCCGGCGGCCAGCATGTTCTGGTACGCCTCGTACGACTGACGGTAGGAGGCCTCCATGGCCTCGCTGACCGCCTTGTGCTGCTCAGGGGACCCGTGCACGAACTCGTACTTCCCCGGCCGCCCCTGCTGCACCAGCTTGCGGTCCTCGCCGGGCACGTAGAACACCGGCTGCAACTCGCGGTAGCGGCCCGACTCCTCGTTGTAGGAGTTGTGCACGACGATGCCGTCGGCCAGGAAGTTGTGCCACGGGCCCTCGACCGACAGGTCGTAGGTCATCTCCTCGCCGTCCTGCGCGATGGAGACGATCGGGTCGGGCAGGGCCGTACCGGTCACGGCGCCGTCCTGGGCGGCCGCCTGCTCCTCGCCGCTCTTGCGGGTGTGACACTCCTCGCACACGGGGGCCAGGTTGCCCTCGTCCAGGGCGCGGGCGAGGTCCGCGGCCACGGGGACCCGGTGGTCCAGGGCCAGTTCCTCGCGGGGGAAGGAGCGGGCGCACAGGTGGCAGGTACCGGTCGCGCCGATCAGGCGCTCGCGCTGCCGGGAGGTCCACACGCCGATGCCCCGCGCCAGGGCCGGGGGCACCGGCGGCCGCGAGGGCTCCCGCTCGGGGCCCGCGCCCATGACGGCGTCGCCCACCGCCAGCTCGCCGGCCTTCGCCCAGCCCTCGGGCGTCAGGACGGCGTGGTCCACGGAGCAGCGCAGCACGCGGCCGGACGACGTGGTGATCTTGAGCAGTTGCTTGACGCCCGACTCCATCACGTCGGTGATCCGGGCCCGCCGCGGCAGCAGCGTCTCCTCGTCGTAGCAGCGCACGTGATTGCGGCGGACGGATTCCAGCGTGCGCAGCCGGGTGCCCGGGTCCTGCTCGCGGAACTCGACGACCGCGCTCTCGGCGGCCTCCCGGCTCTCGTGCAGGCCGAGGTAGTGGCGCTCGTCACCGCGTCGGACCTCCGCCCGCCAGCGGCCCGCCGCAGGGTGCCAGGTGACACCGCCGGCGGAGGCCGGCAGCCGGTCCTCGACGCCCAGGTGCCACAGGCGGTGCAGTTCCCTGATGCTCCTGCGGCGGAGGGTGCCGGCCTCGCTCTCCAGCGTGATCTCCGTGTCGCCCGCGAGGCACCAGCCGACCCGGTGCCGCATGAACTCGCGGAAGACGAAGATCGGTGCGCTGACGAAGAACGTCATCGAGTTGTGCTCGAAGGGGCTGCCGTGGCGGTCCCGCATGAGGTAGTTGATCAGGCCCTTGGATCGCTCGGGGTCCTTGCTGATCTCCGCGAGGGACTGCTCGCCGGCGGTGGAGACCCGAGCGGCCCACAGGACGTCGGAGTCCGAGGCACTGTGCTTGACGAGCTCGACGGTCACGTCGTCGCGGAACTGCACGGGCTCTGCGGACTCTGCGGAATCGTCGGCGGAGGTGTCGGTCACCGGGCGTCCTTCCTCTGGCGCTGTGGACGGCGACCACCCTATTGGGCAGCGCCGACATCGCCGACAACACCCGCACGCGCCACAAAGCGGCGCAAAGGCCGACGGTGGCCGACCAGCGGTGGCCCGGTCCGACAGTCCCCTATAGCCTCACGGTGTGTCTCTGCCCTTCCTCGCCGCGGACAGCGGCCATGACGAGCACTTCGCTGACGCCGACGCCGCACTCCCCCACCGGTCCGCGGACCGGTGGACGCGTCCGTACCGCCCGGGCCCCTGGCGGGTGGGCGCGGCGGCGCTGCTGCTGGTGCTCGCCTCGTACATGCTCTTCGCCGCCGTGGTCATGGGGCTCGCCGGAAGCGGGTCCGGGGTCACGTGGACGGCGGGCGGCGCCGTGCTGGTGATCGCCGTGGTACTGCGCCTGCTGCACGTGGGGTTCTGGGTGAGCGCCCGCGGGGTGCGACAGGTCCGGCTGCTCCACACGGTGACGCTGCCGTGGGAGCGGGTGGCCTCGGTCCGTACGGTCCAGCAGCCGGTGAAGTGGCTCGCGATGCCGCGCACGGTGCAGGGCCAGGCGCTGGTGGTCACCCAGGCGGGCGGCGAGCGGCTGCCCCCGCTGCTGACCGACCACAACGCGGACTTCCTGGGCCGCACGGAGGCCTTCGACCAGGCGGCCGACGCCATAGAGGCCTGGGCCGCCGGACCGCGCTGAGGCGCGGGTTCCGCGGAAGACCGTACGCGCGACGACGCCGTCCTGGACCAGGACGGCGTCGTCGTTCCGCATCGGCCCCGCGGATCGGCCCCGCGAACGGGGTCAGGTGAGCTTCCTGGCCTTCTGGACGGCCGCAGCCAGGTCCTCCCGCAGCGGCGCGGCCCCGGCCCAGGAGAAGCGCGGGACGGCGTCCCTGGGGAGGACCTGACCCGCCCTCACCGCGGGGCGCTTGTTCCAGGAGGGCTTGGCCTGGGGGGCCTTGGACTGCGGCGCGGTGCCGTGGCTGTCAGAGCGGCATCAGGTCCGCGCCGTACTTCTCCGCGTTCTCCCGGCTCAGGCTGTCGCGGTGGTCGCCGCCGTCGGTCGTCTCGGGGACGACGTCCACGCCGCGCTGCTGACACCGGGGTTGGTGCGGGATGTCCTTGCTCTCGTCCGGCACGTGCCAGAGGGCGTCGGCGTCGTACATGTGCGTCGGGAGGAGTTCGGGCCGCAGGGTCGCGTACTTCTCGACGCTGAACTCGCCGCGGACGCAGCCGAGAACGCTGACCGTGGAGATCGCCTTCCTCGGAGCGACCACCTCCGGTGCGGCCCAGGGTGATCACCTGGTCCAGCCAGGCCTTCGGCGTCGACGGGAATGTGCGGCTGTACATCGGCGCGCTGATCAGCACGGCGTCGAGGTGCGGCACGGGTTCGGCGGAAAGGTCCCGGCAGATCACCTCGCCGCCCGGGTGCTGGGCCTCCCACTCCTTGCGCAAGGTGGCGGCGACGTCGCCGGAGGTGGAGCTCTCGGCGGCCCAGATGGACGAGTCGATGTGCGGCGTGTGGTTCGCGGGCGCGGCCGTGGTGTCGGTGCTCGTGTACACGGTCGGGCGGGGGCGCGTGGCCGTACCCGCGCGGCGCGCACCGGCCGGCGCTCGTCCTGAGCCGCCGTCATCGTCGCGGTCACCCTGCTGTGCGGGGCGGCGACCGGCCTGCGGGCCGCTGGTCTTCGCCGGGCTGATGGTGCGCGCCCCGACCGGGCCCGACCAGCGCTGGATGCTGCCGTACCGCGCGGTGCCCGGCCCGGTCGTGCTGCTCGGCGCGGACCTGCTCGGGCGGGTGCTCCCCCGTCCCTCCGCACTCCAGGTCGCCGCCGTCACGATCGGCGTGGGCGTCGATCCGCCTGCGGCCGCGCGCGGCGCTGGTGGGTGCGCTCTGCGTCCTGGTCGTGCCGGTGCCGTCGGCGTACAGGCCGTCGGCACCGGCGACTTCCCGATCCGCCCGCCGTCCGCCGCCCGGCGCGCGGCGGCGGTGTGACACCCACGAACGTGCCGCCGGGGCCGGACGGACAGCCGACGGTCATCGCGCGTTTCCCTGAGCCTGTTACGTTCCGGCCCGGCCCGCCCGACGCCCTGGCGACGGCGCCCGGACGAGCCGACCCCGACGAGGACCTGGAGCGACTGGTGCACGGACCGTCCGGCCCCCCTTCCGACCCGTTCCCCCGCGACGACCGTCCGGCCCGTCCGTGACCGCCCTCCTCACCTCCGCCTCGCCGGTTCCCGCGCTGGAACTCCTGCGCGGCCGCACGGTGGTGGTCAAGTACGGCGGCCACGCCATGACGGACGACGCGCTGCTCGCCGCCTTCGCCGACGACGTGGTGCGGCTGCGGCGTGCCGGGGTGCGGCCGGTCGTCGTGCACGGCGGCGGCCCGCAGATCAGCGCCCACCTGGAGCGCATGGGCGTGCAGGCCCGTTTCCTGGCCGGACTGCGCGTCACCACTCCGGAGACGCTGGACGTCGTACGGATGGTGCTGGCGGGCAAGGTGCAGCGCGAACTCGTCGGTCTGCTCAACCGGCACGGCCCGTACGCGGTCGGGCTCACCGGCGAGGACGCGCACACGCTGACCGCGGTACGCCGCTACGCCGAGGTCGACGGCGAACTCGTGGACATCGGGCTGGTCGGGGACGTGACCGAGGTCAACACCGGCGCCGTGGACGTGCTCCTGGACCACGGCCACATCCCGGTGGTCTCCCCCATCGGCCGCGGCACCGACGGCCAGGCCTACAACGTCAACGCCGACACGGCCGCGGGCGCGATCGCCGCCGCCCTGGGTGCCGACTCCCTGGTCGTCCTCACCGACGTGCCGGGGCTGTACGCGGACTGGCCGCGCCGCGAGCGGGTGATGGACCGGCTCACCGCCGACGAACTGGAGACGATGCTGCCCTCGCTCGGCGGCGGCATGGGCCCGAAGATGCGCGGCTGCCTGCTGGCGGTCCGGGCGGGCGTCGGCTCCGCCCGGGTCCTGGACGGCCGCGTCCCGCACGCCCTGCTGCACGCCCTGGCCGGCGGTCCCACCGGTGGCGGCACGACGGTGCTGCCCGGCTGACCGGCCGGCCGCCCTCAGAGCCCTGTCACGTCTGCGGCGCACGGCCGCGCAGGGCGATCGCGCGCTGCATCGCCTTGCGGGCCCGCGGGGTGTCCCGGGCGTCGTGGTAGGCGACGGCGAGCCGGAACCAGGTGCGCCAGTCCTCCGGTGAGGCCTCCGTCTCCGCCTTGCGCCGGGCGAACACCGCGTCCGCCGAGGAGCGGTCGATCCGGCCGCTGGGGGTGCGCACCAACTCGTCCTCGGGCAGGCCGCCCTCGGCCTCCAGCTCCCGGGCCAGCCGGCCCGCGTCGCGCGCGAACTGGGTCGTACGGACCAGGAACCACACGCCGATCAGCGGCAGGACGAGGACCGCCAGGCCGAGGACGACCGTGACCGGGCGGCCGTCCTGGATCAGCCACACGCCGCGGGCGCCGACCAGGGCGAAGTACACGACGAGGACGGCGGCGGTGACGAAGTAGGTGATCTTTGCGCGCATGATGGGCGATCCGGCTCTCGGTCTGTGGCTCTCGGTGGCGGACTCTCAGTCCAGGTCCATGAAGTGCTCCAGGCCGAAGGTGAGCCCCGGCGTGGAGACGACCCGCCGCACGCCGAGCAGGACGCCCGGCATGAAGGAGGCGCGGTTCATGGAGTCGTGGCGGATGGTGAGGACCTCGCCGGCGTCGCCGAAGAGGACCTCCTGGTGGGCGACGAGCCCGCGCAGCCGCACCGAGTGCACCGGGACCCCCTCCACGTCGGCGCCGCGCGCCCCGTCCAGGGCGGTGGCGGTGGCGTCCGGCTGGGCGCCGAGCCCCGCCTCGCGGCGGGCGTCGGCGATCAGCTGGGCGGTGCGGGCGGCCGTGCCGCTCGGGGCGTCGACCTTGTCGGGGTGGTGCAGTTCGACGATCTCCGCGGACTCGAAGAAGCGGGCGGCCTGGCGGGCGAAGCGCATCGTCAGCACCGCGCCGATGCCGAAGTTGGGGGCGATGAGCACGCCCGTGCCCGGGGCGGCGCCGAGCCAGCCGCGCAGGGTGTCCAGGCGCTCGTCGGTCCAGCCGGTGGTGCCGACGACCGCGTGGATGCCGTGCCGCAGGCAGAAGTCGAGGTTGCCCATGACCGAGCCGGGCGCGGTCAGTTCGATCGCGACCTGCGCGCCGTTCTCGGCCAGCGCCTCCAGCTTGTCCTCGCGGCCGATGGCGGCGACCAGCTCCATGTCCCCGGCGGCCTCGACGGCCTTGACCGCCTCCGTGCCCATACGGCCACGAGCCCCGATCACACCCACGCGGATTGTGCTCATCGTTCCTGTCCTTCGGTCGGTAGGGCTGGGTAGGGCTGGGTACGACTGGCCGCTCAGACCACGCAATCGTGCAGGCGGGCGACCTGCTTGTCCTTGAGCGGGCCTATGACGGCCAGCGAGGGCCGCTGCCCGAGCACGTCCCGGGCGACCGCGCGGACCTCCTCGGGGGTCACCGCGGCGATCCTCTCCAAGGTGGCGTCCACCGACATCTGCTCGCCCCAGCACAGCTCGCTCTTGCCGATGCGGTTCATCAGGGCGCCGGTGTCCTCCAGGCTGAGCACGGTCGAGCCGGAGAACTGGCCGACGGCGCGCCGCAGTTCCTCGTCGTCGAGGCCGTTCTCGGCGACCTTGTGGAGCTCCTCGCGGCAGATCTTCAGCACCTCGGGCACCCGGCGCGGCTGGCAGCCGGCGTACACCCCGAACAGGCCGCTGTCGGCGAAGGACGAGGTGTAGGAGTACACGCTGTAGGCGAGGCCGCGCTTCTCGCGGACCTCCTGGAACAGCCGCGAGCTCATGCCGCCGCCGAGTGCCGTGTTGAGCACGCCCATCGCCCAGCGCCGGTCGTCGTGCCGGGACAGGCCGGGCATGCCGAGCACCACGTGGGCCTGCTCGGTCCGCCGTTCCAGCACCTCGACCCGGCCCTGGCTGCGCAGCGTCTTGCTGCCGCCGCGCGGCGGCCGGGGCACGGCCTCGGGGTCGCGGAGCGCGCCCGCGTCCTCGAAGGCCCGGCGCACCTGCCGGACGACGGCGTCGTGGTCGATGTTGCCGGCCGCGGCGACGACGAGCCGGGTGGGGTCGTAGTGCTTCCGGTAGAAGCGGTGCACCTGGTCGCGGGTGAGGGCGTTGATGGTCTCGACGGTGCCGAGCACCGGGCGGCCCAGCGGGGAGTCCCCCAGCAGCGCCGTGGCGAACAGGTCGTGCACCTGGTCCCCGGGGTCGTCCTCGGTCATCGCGATCTCCTCCAGGACGACGCCGCGCTCGGCGTCGATGTCCTCCTGGCGGATGAGCGAGCCGGTCAGCATGTCGGCGACCACGTCGATGGCGAGCGGCAGATCGGTGTCGAGGACACGTGCGTAGTAGCACGTGTACTCCTTGGCGGTGAAGGCGTTCATCTCGCCGCCGACCGCGTCGATCGCGGACGAGATCTCCAGCGCGCTGCGCCGTGCCGTGCCCTTGAAGAGCAGGTGCTCCAGATAGTGCGTGGCGCCGTTCAGGGCCGGGGTCTCGTCGCGGGAGCCGACGGCGGCCCAGATCCCGAAGGTCGCCGAACGCACCGTGGGCAGCGTCTCGGTGACGACGCGCAGCCCTCCGGGCAGGACGCTGCGACGCACGGTGCCGATGCCGTCGAGGCCGGGGAGCAGGGTCTGCGTGCGGACGGCCCGCCCCTTGGTGGAGGGGCGGGCCGTCACACGAGTGGAGCGGTCGGTCACTGCTCGGACGCGTCCTCGGACTTGTCGTCGGCAGCGCCGTCGGCGCCGTTCTCTTCCCCTTCGATGACGGGGATCAGCGAGAGCTTGCCGCGCTGGTCGATCTCGGCGATCTCGACCTGGACCTTGGTGCCCACGGGGAGGACGTCCTCGACGTTCTCCACGCGCTTGCCGCCGGCCAGCTTGCGGATCTGCGAGATGTGCAGCAGGCCGTCCTTGCCCGGGAGCAGGGAGACGAAGGCACCGAAGGTGGTGGTCTTCACGACCGTGCCCAGGTACCGCTCGCCGACCTCGGGCATCGTCGGGTTGGCGATGCCGTTGATCACGGTGCGGGCGGCCTCGGCCGACGGGCCGTCGGCGGCACCGATGTAGATGGTGCCGTCGTCCTCGATGGTGATCTCGGCGCCGGTGTCCTCCTGGATCTGGTTGATCATCTTGCCCTTGGGGCCGATGACCTCACCGATCTTGTCCACCGGGATCTTGACGGTGATGATGCGCGGGGCGTTCGGCGACATCTCGTCCGGAGTGTCGATCGCCTCCATCATCACGTCGAGGATGTGCAGACGGGCGTCGCGGGCCTGCTTGAGGGCCGCGGCCAGGACCGACGCCGGGATGCCGTCGAGCTTGGTGTCCAGCTGCAGCGCCGTGACGAACTGCTTGGTGCCGGCGACCTTGAAGTCCATGTCGCCGAAGGCGTCCTCCGCACCGAGGATGTCGGTGAGGGTGACGTAGTGGGTCTCGCCCTCGATCTCCTGGGAGATCAGGCCCATGGCGATACCGGCGACGGGGGCCTTCAGCGGCACACCGGCGTTCAGCAGCGACATGGTGGAGGCGCAGACCGAGCCCATGGAGGTGGAGCCGTTGGAGCCCAGCGCCTCGGAGACCTGGCGGATCGCGTAGGGGAACTCCTCGCGGGTCGGCAGGACCGGCAGCAGCGCCCGCTCGGCGAGCGCGCCGTGGCCGATCTCGCGGCGCTTCGGGGAGCCGACGCGGCCGGTCTCACCGGTGGAGTACGGCGGGAAGTTGTAGTTGTGCATGTACCGCTTGCGCGTCTCGGGCGCCAGCGTGTCCAGCTGCTGCTCCATGCGCAGCATGTTCAGCGTGGTGACACCCAGGATCTGGGTCTCGCCGCGCTCGAACAGCGCCGAGCCGTGCACCCGCGGGATGGCCTCGACCTCGGCGGCCAGGGTGCGGATGTCGGTGACACCGCGGCCGTCGATGCGGACCTTGTCCTTGATGACGCGCGCGCGGACCAGCTTCTTGGTCAGCGAGCGGTAGGCGGCGGAGATCTCCTTCTCGCGGCCCTCGAACTGCGGCAGCAGCTTCTCGGCGGCGAGCGCCTTCACACGGTCGAGCTCGGCCTCGCGGGCCTGCTTGCCGGCGATGGTCAGCGCCTGCTTGAGCTCGTCCGCGACGGCCGACTCGAGCGCCTCGAACACGTCGTCCTGGTAGTCCAGGAAGATCGGGAACTCGGCGGTCTCCTTGGCGGCCTTGGCGGCCAGGTCGGCCTGCGCCTTGCACAGCACCTTGATGAACGGCTTGGAGGCGTCCAGGCCGGCCGCGACGATCTCCTCGGTCGGCGCCTCGGCGCCGCCCTCGACCAGCTTGATCGTCTGGGTGGTGGCCTCGGCCTCCACCATCATGATCGCGACATCGCCGTCCTCGAGGGTGCGGCCGGCCACGACCATGTCGAAGACGGCCTCCTCCAGCTCGCTGTGGGTCGGGAAGGCGACCCACTGGCCGCGGATCAGCGCGACGCGGACGCCGCCGATCGGGCCGGAGAACGGCAGGCCGGCCAGCTGCGTGGAGCAGGAGGCGGCGTTGATGGCGACCACGTCGTAGAGGTGGTCGGGGTTGAGCGCCATGATCGTCGCCACGACCTGGATCTCGTTGCGCAGGCCCTTCTTGAAGGACGGGCGCAGCGGGCGGTCGATCAGGCGGCAGGTGAGGATCGCGTCCTCGGAGGGACGGCCCTCACGACGGAAGAAGGAACCGGGGATCCGCCCGGCCGCGTACATGCGCTCCTCGACGTCCACCGTGAGGGGGAAGAAGTCGAGCTGGTCCTTCGGGTGCTTCGAAGCGGTGGTGGCCGACAGCACCATGGTGTCGTCGTCCAGGTAGGCCACGGCCGAACCGGCGGCCTGACGGGCCAGGCGGCCCGTCTCGAAACGGATCGTACGGGTGCCGAAGCTGCCGTTGTCGATCACGGCTTCGGCGTAGTGGGTCTCGTTCTCCACTATGGGGATTCTCCTCTTTCGTGCCGCCGGGCGTCTTCCCGGTGGCCGTCGGTGGAGGGGCGTCCCGCCGGGCCGGTCTTCGATCGAAGCCACCGGGACGTACGTGCTGCCCGGGGGCCACTACCGAGGACCGGCTCTGGTGGCGTTTAGGAGGACGCTCCCTCCGCATGCTCTATGGCGTTGTGTATGGGACCAGCCTACAAAGCTTCGGTCCCGGTCTCGCGCCCAGCGCGGTTCCCCACGTACGCCAAGGGAGCGGCTCCCGGACGGGAACCGCTCCCTCTACGGCGTCTCAGCGGGCGCCGGCCGCGCCGCGGCGGATGCCGAGGCGGTCGACGAGCGCACGGAAGCGCTGGATGTCCTTCTTGGCCAGGTACTGCAGCAGGCGGCGACGCTGGCCGACCAGGATCAGCAGACCACGACGGGAGTGGTGGTCGTGCTTGTGGGTCTTGAGGTGCTCGGTCAGGTCGGTGATGCGGCGCGAGAGCAGCGCGACCTGGACCTCGGGGGAGCCGGTGTCGCCCTCCTTGGTGCCGAACTCGGCGATGATCTGCTTCTTCGTCGCGACGTCGAGCGACATACGGTCTCCTTGTGTGTCGGTGCCTTCGAGCGCCCCTGGTCTGTGTCACAGGGGAATCTGCGATGACTCGGAAGGCGGGACGCGCCGCACGGGGGCAGACGCATCGGTTACACAGAGTACCACCCCGGGCCCCGTGCGATGTCCGGGTCCGGGGTGGCGGGTGCCACGGGCGGCACAGGGGCGCGGGGGCCCCTCAGCCGCTCGTCATGCCGCGGGCCTCGGCGTACAGGTCGAGGACGGCCAGGCAGATCGGGATCAGCGACAGCAGGACGGTGGCCTCGGCCAGGTCCAGCATCCGGCCCCAGAAGGGGGTGACTCCCTTGCTCGGGACGACCAGGGCGATGGCGACCAGCAGGGCGGCACCCAGGGCCACCGCGGCCGACAGCCACACGGTGCGGATGTCCAGCGAGGAGTGGTTGCCGCGCAGCAGGTCGGCGAGGATGTCCGTCGGCAGGTTGAGCGCGAGCCCGATGACCAGCAGGCCGACGGTGACCACGCCGGCCACCATCAGCGTCACGACCTGTGAGGTGTAGCGGAACAGCCGGGCGCGCATCAGCGTCGCCAGGCCCATGACCAGCGCGAGCAGCTGAGCCCAGCCGTCGTCGGAGAAGCCCAGCACGACGCCTGCGGAGCCGACGATCGCGGCGGCGCAGCCGGCGACCAGGCCGAGCAGCAGCTCGTGGCCGCGACGGGCCTGGTTGGTGATCCGCTCGAAGTCGACCGGCTCCTCCTCCCCCTGTCGCTCGGCGTCGCCGCGGTGCCGGCTCGCGACCTGGTCGGGCGAGCGGAAACCGATCGGCAGCCGTGCGAAGCGGGCCGACCAGCCGGGCAGGAACCCGACGACGGCGATCATGACGACGGCGGTGACGGCGGCGGCCTCGCGCGGCGCGGCCTCGGTGAGGATCGCCACGAAGGTGGCGAGGGTGCCGACACCGGCGGTGAAGGACGCCGCGACGAACGGGGCGTCGCCCTGCGGCAGCAGCAGCACGAGCAGCACCGACGCGGTCAGCACCACGACGCAGCCGATGAGGAAGTGCAGCCGGCCCGGGCCCTCGCCCTTGTCGACGCCCATCACACCGGAGCCGGCGACCAGCAGCAGCGGCAGCGAGGACAGGCCGAGGGCGACGGCGGAGTGCCGGTCGTCGTACACCCGCGCACGCACGCCCGCCAGCGCGACCAGCACCAGGCCGGCGGCGCCGGCGAGGACGCCGGGCAGGCCGTGCATGTCGTGCTTGACCGGCTCGGAGAACCACAGCACGAAGGCCATCAGGGCGAGCAGGACGACGCCGGCGGTCAGGCCCACGCCGCGCATCAACGCGTCGTTCCAGCTGCGCCGGTCGGTCTGGACGGCGGTGGCGACCGCGTCGACCACGTCGTCGAAGACGGCGGGCGGCAGCGAGTCGGCGAAAGGACGCAGAAGGAGCAACTCGCCGTCGTGCACGCGCTGTTCGGTCAGGGAGAGGGTGTCGTCGAGCACCCTGCCGTCCCTGCGGACCAAGTTGTAGCCGGTGGGTGCGGCTTCTTCCGGGGTCTGGCCCGACAGGCGCAGGATCTCCGGATAGATGTCGGAGAGCGGCACGTCCTCCGGGAGTGCCACGTCGATCCGGCTGTTCGGCGCCGCCACCGTGACTCTGCAGAATCCGGTTGCTGAGACCGTGCTCACCTGGAGTTGTCCCCCTCGTCCGGCAGTGGGTGGTTTGGGGTGGCATCGACGCGGCCGTCCAGGGTCGGACCCCCGTCCGCGCTTCGCGATCCGTCACCCTACCCCGTGCCCCAAGTCCCTTGCCCCCCAGCTGTCCCACTGCCCCGCGACTGTCATGCCCAGTAGGATCGCCACCTGCCTGTGGTCCAATGCCCGGCCCCCGAGGGGCCGGTGGGCGACCGGGACGTGCCATACGGGGGACCGTCGCCACGGGGGCGGCCCGAAACTGCGATTCGCGTGAAGGACTGGTGCATCGGTGAGCGTGGTCGTCATCAAACGCCCGCCGCGGGTATACCCGCCGGAGGTGCCGAATGAGGAGGTACGGCTCGTAGCCCCGCCCGAACTGCCGCGCGGCGAGGACCAGGGCCTGCTCATGAACCTGCTGCCGATGCTCGGCATGGGTTCGTCGGCGGCCTTCTTCTTCCTGCCCACGGGGAGCGGGGGCTCCGGCGGGTTCATGAAGATCATGGGCGTGCTGATGATGGGCTCCACCCTGGCGATGGTGGTGGCCCAGATCGTCCGCTCCCGCAAGGGCCCTTCCGGCCAGATGGCCGAGGCCCGCCGCGACTACCTCAAGTACCTGGCGCAGGTGCGGCGCGGGGTGCGCAAGACCGCCCGCAAGCAGCGTGACGCACAGTATTACCTGCACCCGGCTCCCGAGCAGCTGTGGGCGCTGGTCGCCGAGCGCTCGCGGGTGTGGGAACGCCGTTCCTCCGACGCCGACTTCGCGCAGGTGCGGGTCGGGCTCGGACCGCAGCAGCTGTCCACCCCGATCGTCGCGCCGGAGACCGCTCCGGTGGACGAACTGGAGCCGCTGACCGCCCACTCGATGCAGCAGTTCATCGCCGCGCACGGCTCGCTGGACAACCTGCCGCTGGCGGTGGGGCTGCGCTCCTTCTACCACGTGACGATATCCGGCGACCCGGACACCGTGTACGGCCAGACCCGTTCCGTCGTCGGCCAGTTGTGCTCCCTGCACTCGCCCGAGGACCTGGTGGTCGCCGTGGTCGCGGCGCCGGGCGCGCAGTCGGAGTGGGAGTGGACGAAGTGGCTGCCGCACGCGCAGCACAAGGAGCAGGACGGCGCCGGCTCGCGCCGGCTGGTCTGCGGCGACCTCGGCGAGGTCGAGGAACTGCTCGCCGACGAACTCGACGGCCGCCCGCGCTTCAACCGCGAGGGCCAGGCGGTCCTCGACCAGCCGCACGTGGTGATCGTGCTCGACGGCGGCGGCGTCCCAGCGGACTCGGTGATCGCCTCGGCCGAGGGGCTGCAGGGTGTGACGATCCTGGAGGTCGTCCCCGGCGAGCTGGACGAGATGCGCGGCTCGCTGTCGATCCAGGTGTGGCGGGACCAGCTCTACCTGGAGGCCGGCGCGGGCACCTTCGTCGGCACCCCGGACGTGCTGTCCCCGGTGCAGGCCGAGTCGCTGGCGCGGCAGCTGGCGCCGCTGCGCCTGGGCGCGGCCGACGCCGACGAACCGCTGCTGGCGAACCTGGACTTCACCGACCTGATGGGGATCGGCGACGCGTCCTCCGTGGACGTCTCCCGGACCTGGCGGCCGCGGACCCTGCACGAGCGGCTGCGCGTGCCGATCGGCCTGGGCGAGACCGGCGAAGCGGTCATGCTGGACATCAAGGAGGCCTCGCAGGAGGGCATGGGCCCGCACGGGCTGTGCGTCGGCGCGACCGGTTCCGGCAAGTCGGAGCTGCTGCGCACGCTGGTGCTGGGCCTGGCGGTCACCCACTCCTCGGAGACGCTCAACTTCGTCCTCGCGGACTTCAAGGGCGGCGCGACCTTCACCGGCATGGGCACCATGCCGCACGTGTCGGCGGTCATCACCAATCTCGCCGACGAGCTGACCTTGGTGGACCGCATGCGCGACTCCATCACCGGCGAGCTCACCCGCCGCCAGGAGCTGCTGCGGCAGTCCGGCAACTACGCCAACATCACGGACTACGAGAAGGCCCGCGCCGCCGGGGCGGCCCTCGACCCGCTGCCCTCGCTCGTGCTGATCATCGACGAGTTCTCCGAACTGCTCGCCGCCAAGCCCGACTTCATCGAGATGTTCATCCAGATCGGCCGCATCGGCCGGTCACTGGGTGTGCACATGCTGCTCGCCTCGCAGCGCCTGGAGGAGGGCAAGCTGCGCGGCTTGGACACCTTCCTGTCCTACCGCATCGGTCTGCGCACCTTCTCCGCCGCCGAGTCCCGCACCGCGATCGGCGTGCCGGACGCCTATCACCTGCCCAACGTGCCGGGCGCGGGCATCCTGAAGTACGGCACCGACAGCATGGTGCAGTTCAAGGCCGCGTACGTCTCCGGCACCTACCGCGCGCCGGGCACGCGGACGGCGAGCGGGGCGCGCATCGACCGCTCCCCCGTGCTGTTCACCGCGGCGCCGGTGCCGGTGCGCATCCTCACCGAGCCGGAGCCGCAGGCACGACCGGCCGGCCAGGTGGACGACGCGCTGGCCGACACCGTCCTCGACGTGATCGTCGGCCGCCTGGAGGGCCAGGGACCGCCCGCCCACCAGGTGTGGCTGCCTCCGCTGGACGAGCCGTTCAGCGTCGACCAGCTGCTGCCCCCGCTGACGGTGAGCACCGAGCGCGGTCTGCACGCCGACGGCTACACGGCCACCGGCAAGCTCACGGTGCCGGTCGGCCTGGTCGACAAGCCCTTCGAGCAGCGCCGTGACGTGATGTACGCCGACCTGTCGAGCTCCGGCGGCCACGCCCTGGTCGTCGGTGGCCCGCAGTCCGGGAAGTCCACGCTGGTGCGCTCGCTCATCGCGTCCTTCGCGCTGACCCACACCCCGAAGGAGGTCCAGTTCTACGCGCTGGACTTCGGCGGCGGAGGCATGCTGGCACTGGACGGGCTGGCGCACGTCGGCGGGGTGGCCTCGCGGCTGGACGCGGAGAAGGTCCGCCGCACCGTCGCCGAGGTGCACGGCATCCTCAATGCCCGCGAGGAGTTCTTCCGCAGCAACGTCATCGACTCGATGAACACCTTCCGCTCCCGGCGGGCGGCGGGGCACTTCCCGGACCAGCCGTGGGGCGACGTCTTCCTCGTCATCGACGGCTGGGGCACGTTCAAGACCGACTACGAGATACTCGACCCGGTCATCAACGACATCGCCGCCCGGGGCCTGGGCTTCGGTATCCACCTGATCGTCACCGCCACGCGCTACACCGAGATCCGGCCCGCGCTGCGCGACCAGATCCTCAGCCGGCTGGAGCTGCGGCTCGGCGACCCGATGGAGTCCGAGTTCGACCGCCGGCGCGCGGAGAACGTACCGGTCGGCAAGCCCGGCCGCGGCCTGTCCCCGGAGAAGCTGGACTATCTGGCGGCGCTGCCGCGCATCGACGCCTCCTCGGGGGTCGAGGACCTGTCCGACGGCATGGCGCAGCTCGTCGCCCAGGTCAACGCGGGCTGGCCGGGCCCGGTCGCGCCGAAGGTGCGGATGCTGCCGACGATGCTGCCGTCGACCGAACTCCCCAAGGGCGGCGACTTCTCCGACCGCGGCATCGCGATCGGCGTCGACGAGCTCACGCTCTCCCCGGTGTTCGTGGACTTCGAGACCGATCCTCTGATGGTGATCTACGGCGAGAGCGAGTCCGGCAAGTCCTCGCTGCTGCGGCTGATCGCCAAGCAGGTCAGCGAGCGCTACGAGCCCGGCAAGGCGCTGTTCGTGGTCTCCGACTTCCGCCGGGCGCTGCTCGGCCAGGTACCGGAGAGCCACATGTACAAGTACTGCGCCTCCGGCCCGCAGTTGCAGGAGGTCATGGAGTCGCTGGCCGGCTCGATGGGCCGACGGATGCCCGGCCAGGACGTCACGCCCGAGCAACTGCGCAACCGCAGCTGGTACAGCGAGCCGGACGCGTGGGTCTTCGTCGACGACTACGACCTGGTCGCGACCTCGATGGGCAACCCGATGCAGGTGCTGATGGAGTACCTGCCGTTCGCCCGTGACCTGGGCCTGCGCATCATCCTGTCGCGCAGCACCTCGGGGGCCTCGCGGTCGTCCTTCGAACCCTTCCTCACCCGGACCAAGGAGCTCGGCGCGACCGGGATCGTCCTGTCCGGCGACCCGGGCGAGGGGCCCGTCTTCGGCAACACCAAGGCGGCCAAACTGCCGCCGGGGCGGGCGCAGTTCCTCACCCGGCGGCGCGGCAACCAGCTGATCCAGACGGGTTTCCTGCCGGAGAGCTGACGCGGCACGGAGCGGCACGGAGCGGGGCGGGGCGGGGCGAAGGGTCCGCCCCGCCCCGTCGCCGTACCGGGCGCGCGGGACCGGGCGTACGGGCGCGGCGGGTCAGTCGCCCCGGGTGGGCGGCCGGTAGGCGGGCGGGATGTCGCGCGGATCGGCGGGGGCGGCGTCGTGTCCGGCCCGGGCCTCCTGCTCGTCCGGCCGGTCCATCTGCTCCTGCTGCTCCCGCTGCTCCTGCTGCCCGAACCACCGCTCGGCGCGCTCGCGCGCCGCGGCACGTTCCTCGGGGGTCATCTGCTCGTCGATCCGGCGCAGTTCGGCCATGCGGTCGCCGACGGCCCCGCGCCAGGCGTCGGAGTCCAGGGCCTCGCGCATGCCGAGACGGCCGTTGAGGACCTCACGCGCCATGTCTTTGAGCGGACCGGTCACGTTCGGGTTGTCCGCCAGCGTCCTGAGCGCCCTGTGCAGGCGGCGGGCCTGCTCCGGGTCGGCGGCGACGTCCATCAGATCGCCGTCGCTGATCTCCTTGCTCATCGGCTCGGTGCCCCCGGTCGTCTGCGTCGCGAGAAGGGTGTGCGGGCCATCGTGCCACTCCCCGGGACGCCATGACCACGGCCCCGCCGCTCGGGGGACACCCGCTTCAGGAGGCGCCGGAGGACGGCGCGAAGGACGTGTCGATGACGCAGAAGCGGTTGCCCTCGGTGTCGGCGAGCACGACGAAGTCGGGGTCCGGCGGGTAGAGGTCCCATTCGACGCGCCCGGCCCCCAGGGCGATCAGCCGCTCCACCTGTGCCGCCTGGTCGGCGGCGTCGTCGGCGTACAGATCGAGGTGGACCCGCGGGTGCTCCTGGACGGGGGTCGCGCTCCGGCCCAGGGCGATACCGGGGCCCTTGCCGCCCTCGGCGGGCACCAGCACCGTCCAGTCGGCGTCCACCGCGTTCACGGCGTCCGCGTCACGCGGCACGTAGCCGAGTGCGGCACTCCAGAAGGCCGCGGCGCGGTGCACGTCCTCGGCGCCCAGCACGATCGTCCCCAGGGTCAGCACGGCACGATTGTGGCAGGAGCCACCGACAGCGGGGCGGCAGGCACCGGGATGGCGGCACGACCCTTCCGCCGGACCGCCGGACGCCCCGCACCGGTGTCGCCGTGGCCCGCACCGCGGATCCGGACAACACGTCGAGGCCTTCGACGGGCGATCGGGACGACACCGACCGGAGCACTCCCCCGACGGCCCGCACGCGCCGGTGGGGGAGGACGCCGGGCGTGCCCTGCGCGCCGGCTGCGTCGAGGGCGGGCGCGCGCACGCGGACCGCCGCGGGCGCGGCCACGGCCTCCGTGCTCACGCCATCGGCCGTCCCGCGCACCCCGGAGGACGACGACCGCGTGTACGTGCTCCCGGTGGTCACGCCGCTCGACCCCGGCCGTGACCTGGTCGGTGTGCGACGGGCGGCACGGCGACGCCTGCGGGCCCCGTCGTCACATTCCCTCCCCCAACTGCCGCTGGGAGGTTCCCCCACCCCGCGGCGCCCGGCACGGCACTCCCCCAGCCTTGCCGAATCGTCCGAGCAGCCCACCTCGAGGACGACTCTCCGCGGTGCGATGCACCGCACTTGGGGTCACCGGGGGAACCGCGGGCCCTCCGGCGGCCGGCGCCCGTGTGACGACAGGGCCTGGCCCGCTCCGCCCCGGTGCGTCAGCCGGCGGCGGTGAGCTCCAGCCGCCAGTCGTTGCAGCGGATGGGGTTGCCGGCGGGGTACTCGAAGTCGCACTCCCCCACGAGCGTGAAGCCCAGCCTGCGGCAGATCGCGTTCGAGGGCGGGTTGTCCACCTTGGGGTACGCGTGCAGGGAACGCGGTCCGCCTTCGGCCGTCATCGCCAGTCCGATGATCTCCCGGCCGGCCGCCACGGCGATGCCGCGCCCCTGGTACTCCGGCAGAACGCTCCAGCCCGTCTCGTACACGGTCTCGCCCCGCCAGGTCCGCTCCCAGAACCCGATGGTGCCCACCGGTTCGCCCGTGGGCGGCAGCACGATGCGGAACATCCCCCCGCGTTCCTCGCCGCCCTGCAGCAGATACCTCCAGTGCCGTGCCAGGAGCTGTTCCTCGGTCTCCGGGCCGCCCAGGTGCGTCATCATCGCGGGCGCGTTCGTGCGCCGCAGCAGGGCGAGATCCTCCTGTCCCCACGGCTCGATCCGTACCTCGACCGTCATGCCCGGCTCCCCTCGTCGCTCCCGGCGATGACATCACGAGGGTCCGACACCGGGACGTGACGGGACCGATGAGTCCCGGTCCTGACGCCGGTCTGCCCCATCGTGAGAACGAGTGCGCCGCGCACTCCGCCGCCGTACCGAGAAGGGCACGCCGCCATGAACGACATCACCATCACCCGGGCCTTCGACGCGCCGGTCGCCAAGGTCTGGACCGTGTGGACCGGGCGCGAGTACTTCGCCCAGTGGTTCGGCGCCCCGCTGCCGACCGTCGTCTGCGACGTCCGCCCCGGTGGCACCTGGCGCGCCACCGTCACCACCCCGCAGGGCGAGATGCCGCTGGGCGGCACCTACCGCGACGTCGTACCGCACGAGCGCCTGGTGTGGACGATGGGCGCCCCCGACGGCGGCGAGGTCGTCCTGGACGCCACGTTCACCGACCACGGCGACAAGACCGAGGTCGCCCTCCACCAGGCCGGCATTCCCGCCGAGCACCGCGCCGCGACCGAGGCCGGTGCCCACCGCATCCTCGACGGCTTCGCCTCCGTCCTGGCGAAGGCGTGACGACCACGACGTACGCGCTGCTTCCCGGAGCGGGCGGCGCGGGCGGCTGGTACTGGCAGCTCGTGGTGGCGGAGTTGCGCCGCCGGGGCCACGAGGCGATCGCGGTGGACCTGCCCGCCGCTGACGACGCGGCGGGGCTGGAGGAGTACGCGGACGCGGTCGTCGCCGCGGTGGGCGACCGCGCGCACCTGGTGCTGGTCGCCCAGTCGATGGGCGGCTTCACCGCGCCGCTGGTCTGCGACCGCCTCGAGGACCGGGTGGAGCTGCTCGTCCTGGTCAACGCGATGATCCCGGCCCCGGGCGAGACAGCCGGTGACTGGTGGGCCGAGACGGGCCAGGCCGCGGCCCGCAGCGCCCTCGACCTCGCCGAGGGCCGTGCGCCGGACGCCGATTTCGACCCCGTGGTCACCTTCTTCCACGACCTGCCGCAGCCCCTGGTGGCTCAGGCCCTCACCCAGGACTCCCGCCAGTCCGACACCCCGTTCGGCGTCCCCTTCCCGCTGCCCGCCTGGCCGGACGTGCCCACCCGCGTCATCGCCGGACACGACGACCGGCTCTTCCCCGTGGACTTCCAGCGACGCGTCTCCCGCGACCGTCTCGGCATCGAGCCGGACGTCCTGCCGGGCGGCCACCTGGTGGCGCTGAGCAATCCGAAGGGTCTGGTGGACCTCCTGGTGGGCTACCGGACGGACTGAGGCACCGCTCGACGCGGACGCAGGGCGGGCACTGGCCCCCGGCGTCCGCGCCGTCACGGTGCCGGGGACCGATCCCGCATGGCACAGCGGGCCACGACCTCGGCGGCCCGCGTCACGACGGGAGCAGGTTGCTCCCGGAGCGGAGTACGGCCTGGGCGTAGGCGATCCGGGCATCCAGGCGCCGTGGATCGAGGTCGTACACCGCGGAGCTGACGCCCCGCCGGTCGAGCGCGGTGCCCGCACCGGCCGTACGCCATCGCGTGCGCTGCGGGCCGTCGAGGTCGACCGGATCCGAGCCGTCGACCAGCGAGTACACCAGTTGCACGAGCCACAGGGGGAACCAGACCGGAGCGAGCAGCAGGTAGAACGTCCACGCGTACCAGGAGCCCGCCTTGCCCACGGCCGCCGCGGAGGCGCCGACGGGCCGGATGGTCCACCGGACACGCCGCGGCCAGGGCAGGACCCGCCCAGAACGCCGGCTGATCCGCGCGAGCGGGCCGCCCTCGGGGGTGCCGACCTCGTACTCCGCGCGGCCGGCAGGGCGCACGACGCACAACGGGCCGCCGTCCGCGCCGCCGTGGATCCACAGCGCGGTGGAGGAGGCGGCGCCCGGGTTCCGGGACCCGGGGGATGCGTAGACGTACGCCAAGGCCGCGGCGTCCCGTCGGTTGCCGGGCTGCCTGATCGCCAGGACCAGCCGGGACCCCTGCCGCTCCGGGTCGCCGGGACCGGGCGGGGAGACCTGGAACACCTGCCGGGACGCGGGCGCGGGCGTGGGGAACGGTGTCTGATGAGCCGGGGCCGACCACCCCGGGTGACTGTTGCTCACGGCTATCCGAAGGGGTTGATGGTGTCGACGATCCGACCGGCCGTGGAACGGGCCCGGTCGATACTTTCATGGACCTTGTCCGACGTGTACTGCACGTCCTCTGTCACGTGGCGCACACCCTCCTTGTACAGATCCTTCGCCCCCATGGCGGCCTCGTACCCGCGCGCCGTCCACGACCGCGGGTCGATGTACTTCCCGACGACGGTGCCCGCCTCGTCGACGACCGGTCTGACGGAGTCCGCGAGAGCGGGGATACGCGACAGCGGCGTGCGCTCGATCAGCTCCGGCATGATCTTCCGGAACGGGGCGTCGAGCAGGGACGTCCCCGCCCGGTACAGCGTGGAGTCGCCGAACTCCTTGGCGACGGCGAGCGCGAACCGGTCCGCGAACTTGTCCGCGGTGACGTGGATGGCGTGTGCCTTGTTGCCGAGGGAATTCCAGTTGCGCGCCACCCACTTCTCGGCGTCCTCGCCGAACTTGGCGGTTCCGCCGACCGCGTCGATCAGATCGCCGGCACGCTTCCACGAATCCGCCGCCTTCGCACCGAAGTCGAGGACGTTCATCGGGATCTTGACGCCCTTGAGCGCGCCCACGGCGACCTTGCCACCGCGGGCGAGGTCGCCGAACGGCACAAATCCGACGATGTCGAGGCCGATGTCCAACCACGAGCCGTCCTTGGCTCCCAGAGCCCAGCCACCGGCATGGAAGGCCAGCGCTCCGGCGTTCAGGACCATGCCGATGGCCTCGAACACCACCGCGCCCACGATGGTCTCCGAGAAGACGACCGCCAGGACGTCGCACGCCGCACTCGCGTAGCCGAGCCAGTCGCCGATCTTGTACAGCAGGTCGGCGTTGTTCTTCAGCCAGTCCAGGACGTCGGCGGCGAGATCCTTGATCCTGTCGCCCAGGTCCTTCAGGGAATCGAGGAACCGGTCGAAGAGCCCCGGCTCGTCCGGGGCACGTTCGGCGGCCTTGCGGATGGCCTCGGCCGCGGCACGGGCCGCCGCCTCGTGGTCGCTCAGCAGGTCCTGGGCCTTCTTGATGACGGTGTTCAGTCCGTCCGTGGCCTCGTTGACCTGATTGACGGCGAAGTCGAGGCGCCGCTGGGCGTCCTGCAGCGCGGCGTCGGTGTCGAAGGTCCGCCCCGCCAGCCGGAGATCCGGAGCGGACTGCGCCGAGGCCAGGGCCCGGCGGGCCTGCTCGGCCTCCGCCTCGTAGCGGGCCGCGAGGGTCTGGAAGTCGGTGAGCTGCGACTGCCACCGGTGCAGGGCGTGGGCGGCGTCGATCAACGAGCCGTACCCGTCGATCAGGTATTTCGGCAGTTCGCCGACCTTCTTGGCGAAGCCGTCCGCCGCGTCGCCCTCCCAGATGCCGTCGCTCTTGCCCAGCCGGGTCAGCGTGCCGTGCGCCTCGTTCAGCTGATTGCCGACCCTGCTCAGGGTGGTGACGAGCTGGGCCACCGACGCCGGGACCCCGGGCGCCGGGTCGAAACCGAGGGCATCGTATGTCTGCGTGGTCATGCGTACGCCGTCCTCTCCCGCGGATCCGCGACGTTCGCCGTCGGTGCCTCGGCTGCGTCACCGGTGCCGTCCTCCGTGCCCGCGAAGGTGACGGTGTCGGCGATGTCCGCGAGAACCGCCTGGTAGTGGAAGAGATCCTGGACATCGGACGTACTCAGACAGAACAGGAGCAACCGGTTCTCCTGCGGGAACGGCAGCCAGAGTTCGATCCGGACGAAGAACCTCTCCTGTTCGCCGTCCGGGAGCCTCCAGACCGCGCGCGACCCGGCGACGTTCACCACGGCGGGTCCCGCGGGAAGGCTGACGAGCTGGGCTTCGCCCCCGTCGTTGGTGCGCGCCAGCGTCTCCACGATGCCGGCGGCGGCGAGCGCGGGATCCGGATTGTCCAACTCCCGCACACTGACCAACAGCGTGCAACGGCTCACCCGTTCGGGTGCCTGAGCGCCGTCGGCCGTACCCCCGATGGGGAAGATGCCGAGCGCCTGGTGGACGACGCCGTCGGCGGCGAGCTGCTGCGCGTTCGCCGCGTGCACGGCCGTGAACATCCTGCGCAGCGGCTCCCAGTCCTCCCGGTCGCCCCAATAGTCGCGCGCGTACGCCCGCATCCGCTCCGTGAACGTCTCTTCGTCCAGCCCTATGCCAAGGGGTATCTCGTGGAACTCGGGCTGCACCTGGAACCGGAACGCCGCGGCACCGTCCTCCGGCCCGCCCTCGGGCGTCGATGTCACGTGGTCTCCCCCTTGCCCGACGGCTTGAAGGAGGCCGCGACCTCCTGCTCCAGGGTCTCGTACACCTTCCGGGTGTCGGCCAGGCCCTTGGTGACGCCCCCCGTCGCGTCCGCGATGAGCCCGATCCCGTAGCCCCAGGCGTCCTGGAAGTCGTCGCACGCCGCCTCCAGTTCCGCGAAGCCGGAGCCCTTCGGGCCGATGTCCTTCAGGACCTTCATCGCGGAGCGCATCTCGTCGGCGCAGTTCCCCAACTGCGTGCCGAGCTCCGCGAGCGCGTCGAGTTCCACCTTGTAGTAACCGGCCATGGCCGATGCCTTCTCCCCGTTGAATGCGTTGACGTACGACGGCTGTTCGTTACTGGCGCCCCGGCCCCCACGACGACGGCGGGCTCTGCTGCTGCCCCCCGTACGGGTTCTGCGCGTACGGATTGCCCTGCTGCGGCTGGGGCTGGGGCTGGTACTGCTGCGGCGCCTGCGGCTGTCCGTACGGCGCGTATCCGCCGCCCGGCGCGCCGGGGCCGCCCGGGCCGCCGGGGCGGTTGCCGTCGCCCTTGTCGCGGCGGGCGATCTTGACGATCACGAAGATGATCAGGGCGAGGACGAGAAGGCCCACCAGGCCGATCACGCTCAGCGCGATGACCTGCTTGCGATCGGCGGCCGCCTGCTCGTCGTCGCTCATGGCGCCGCCGGTGACGCTCGGAGCGGGGGCCGAGGGGTCGTCCGTGGCCCCCTGGCCGGCGCCGCTCTGCCCGGTCTTGAGCGATTCCGGCACGGCGAGCGGGCCGTACTTCGGCCCCGCCGGGATGTCCCGGGTGAGGGCGGCGAGCGGCTGGATGAACCCGTAGCCGTAGCGCTTGTCCGGGAGCGGGATGCCCTTCGCGGACGCGGGGAGCCCGGCGGTCCTGGTCAGGCGGTTGACGACCTGACCTGCGGTCAGATCGGGGAACTTGGCGCGGAGGAGGGCCGCTGCGGCGGAGACGAAGGCCGCAGCGTCCGACGTGCCGGTGCCCGAACGGTAGGCCGTGTTCGACTTGGATCCGGCCGAAACGATGAACGTCGCAGGAGCGGAGACCAGAACGGCCGGTCCCTGATTCGAATTCTCCCAGATCTCCGTGTTGTTCTTCACTCCACCGACCGCGAGCACACCGGGGTAGTTACCTGGATATTCGGTGGGACCGCCGTCATTACCCGACGAAGCCACGACAAGGACATCACGCTTCAGCGCATAGGCGACCGCATCGGCTTCCCCGGGATAGGTCCTGCCGCCGCCCTGCGAAATGTTGATCACCTTGGCGCCGTGATCGACGGCGTAGCGAATGGACGCCGTCAATCCGTCCGGATTCTTTCCATTGTCGCGAATGTCAAGGATGCGGGCCTCCGGAGCAAGACCCATGACGCCGTCGGCCGAACCTGGCCCGTGTCCGTGAGCGGCGATGATCGACGCCATTCCGGTGCCGTGGCCGTCCGCGGCGTCCGGGGTGGTCGGGCCGCCGTCGACGAAGTCCTTGCCCTGGACGACATTGCCTTTGAGGTCAACGTGTTCGGCGTTGATTCCGTCGTCGATGACCGCGACGGTCACGCCTTTGCCCTTGGAGATCTTCCAGATGGCCTGAGCATCGAACGCCTTGAGCGGCCACTGATCCTCCCTGGTCTGGTCCGCGGCAGCCAACGGAGCAGTACCGATGACCAGCGCACCAACGAGGACCGCTCCACCGACCGCACGAAGCGTTTGTGTCAAAACCATCCGGATAGTCCTCTCTCAGGCACGGTGGAGGGTGCGGCCACCGGCCGCGCCCTCCACCTTCCTACATGCGGCGCAATTACACCTGGTTACTCGATGACCCGGGGGGCGTTGTTGCGTTCCGGCGTCCAGGTCTCCTCGTCCTCGACCAGGTAGTCAGGACGCTCGCCTTCCCGCCGCTCTTCCTCCTCCGCCCGGTCGGTCTGGCCGCGGCCCATCATGCGGTTCGCGCCCCTGCCGGTGTTGCTGCCGCCGCCCGCGCCGGTGGCGCCACGGCTCTTGTGCAGGCCCGAGCCGCCCGGGGTGCCACGCGTACCCGATCCGGTGCCCTTGGCAGCGCCGACGACACCGCCCCCGCGACGGGCAAGGCTGCCCCCGCGTCCGGCGGTTGCACCGCCCCTGCCGCCCGCTCCGGCGCCCGCGCCGCCGGCACCCGGCATACCGCCACGACCGGCCGCTCCGGCCCGTCCGGCGCCACCCGCGCCGGAACCGGTCGCCCTTCCGCCGCGTCCACCTACGCCGCCCAAGGCGCCCGGGAGACCCGCACCGGCGCCACCGACGCCGGCAGTGCCACCGGCACCGGGGCCACCGACTCCGCCGACGCCGCCACCGATGCCGGCGCTGCCGCCGCCGTAGCCGCCCGCACCGGTCGTCCCCCCGCCGATGCCGTCGATGGCAGTGCCGACCTGAGGCTTGGTGCCGGCGGGCGGCTTCTGCACCCCGCCGCTGATACCGCTTTCCCGGGGCGGCTTCACTTCCCTGACGGTCGGCGACACCGTGCCGGTCGACGTCCGTCGCGTCGGGCGGGTTGAGGCGCCCGTGTTGGGCTGCGTGATCTCCGGGGGCACCACGACGGGGACAGGTGCGACGCCGCCCGGGTCACCCGGGTAGTCGTCACTGTCGTCCCGGCCTCCGCGGGGCGTCGGCTTCTTCGTCCACGACCCCATCGCCCTCGACTGCGCGTTGTATCCCGCGCCCAGCTGCTCCATCTTCACAGCCATTTCGAGCTGCGCTTCCTTGCCCGCCGACAGCGAACCGCGGTTGCGGTCCAGCGCGGACTGCGTGTCCATGCCGTTGCCGAGGTCCGTGTGCAGTTGCGCGTCGCTGCGGTCGAAGCCGTCGCCGAGCGCGTCGCCCCAGCTGGACAGGGTGCCGGGCTTCTCCATCGCGTCGACCTGCGGCTTGATCGTCTTGAGTACGGACGCCGCGTTGGTCATCGCCTGCGAGGTGTACTTGGCATACGTGGAGCAGTCCGTGATCATCTTGCTGATGATCTTGGCCTGCTCGCGGAACCCCTCCGCCGCGGCACCGTCCCAGTGCTGGGTGATGTGCTCGACCGCGGCGTCGAAGACGAACTTGGCGCTGCCGGACCCGGTGACCAGTTGGTCGTGGACCTGCAGCCAGCCCTGCGCGCAGGACTCGACCTCCACGTGGTCGGCGTTGGCGAGCATGGCCTTCATCTGGTCCATGTTCTTCGCGCCGGCGAAGTTCGTGGTGTGCTCCCCGGCATAGCACTGCGTCGGGGCCTGGTACTCGTAGTACGTTCCCTCGTCAGCCATGATTCCTATCCCCCTTGGCGACCGGCACGACGTTCATCGATCCGCGCATGATGTGTTCACTTACCGCTGCCGGACATGCCGCCCTGCGCGTCGTATTCGGCGTCCGAATAATGGCCGTGCACCTTCTTGGTCTTGCCGCCGAAGTCGTTCATGACGCCATGGATGTAGGCCACAACCGACTCGATGTGCGTCTTCATGTCCTCGTGCGCACGGGACAGTTCCTCGGCTTCCGCGAATCCCGATCCGAGCGCGCCCGGCGGCAGATAGGTGTCGTTCCTGGCGCAGACGTTGGCGACGCCCAATTGGCTGATCACGCCGTTGAGCTTGGTGATCGTGTCCTCTAGCTCACTCAGATCGACCTTGTACTGGTCACTCATCGTGTCGCTTCCCCGTTCCTACTCATGTGTTGATCCCTCGCTTGCGGCGCCAGTCGCCGAGGACGACCCCGCCTCCCACCAGCAGAGCGATGCCCGCGGCCGCGCCGCCGACCGTGTAGACGGCGTAGCGCTCGGTGCGTTGCTGGGGGGTCTCGCCGAGGACGACCGTGGCTGCCTCGATCTTCTCGTGGCCACCGGGGTTGACGACCGGATCGGGCGTCGGGGCGGCCTGGGGGGTGGTCGCGTCGTCGTTGACCGCGGCGACGGGGTCGACGACGCCCCAGCCGACGAAGTCGTCGCGGCCGGGCTTGCCGCGGTCGGCGGTCTGCTCGATCTGGGTGATGACCTGGCGGTAGCCCCAGTCGGGGTGCTTGGCCCGGATGAGGGCGGCGACGCCTGCGACGTACGGCGCGGAGAAGCTGGTGCCCTGGTCGATGCAGTGGCCGCCGTAGGGGACGGTGGAGACCATGTCGACGCCCGGGGCCGCGACGCCCACGAACGGGCCCGGCTGGGAGAAGTTGGCGCGGGCGTTGTCGCGGTCGGAGGCGCCGACCGCGAGGACGCCGTCGTAGGAAGCGGGGTAGGTCCGCTTGTTCTTGCCGTCGGCGCCGTCGTTGCCGGCGGAGGCGACGATGAGGACGTCGTGGTCCTTGGCATAGTCGACGGCCCGCTCCAGCGCCGAGTCGGGCGGCAACGTGGACGCGGTGTCCTGCGAGATGTTGATGACCTTGGCACCGCTGCGCACCGCGTAACGGATCGCCTCGGTCATCGTCCCGACCGTGCCGCCGCCCTGGTTGTCGTTCTGCCGGATGGCGAGGATGGAGGCCCGCGGGGCGATGCCGACGAAGCCGGTGTCCGGGGCGGGCCGGGCGGCGATGATGCCGGCGACCTTGGTGCCGTGGCCTACGTCGTCCTTGGTGCCGTCGCCGTGCTTCCTGTCGAAGAAGTCCAGGCCGGCGCGCTTCTTGTGGGCGCCGGTGCCGACCTCGCGGGCGATGGCCGGGGCCAGTTGCCTGTTCGTGTCGTCGACGCCGGTGTCGATGACGGCGACCATCACACCGAGGCCCTGGGTGTCCTGCCAGAGCTGGTCCAGGACGATGCGCTGCAGCGACCAGGGCGTGCCCGCGATCGGGTCGGACGGGAAGGAGCACTGGGTGTCGTCGATCTGGAAGCGTTCCCCCAGGCCGCCGCCGTCGGCGAGGACGGTCCGTACGCCGTCGGCCGAGGCGTCCGCCCCGGCAGCGGCCCCGGAGACCGGCAGGCCGAAGGCGGTGATCGCCGCGGCTGCGGCGATTGCGGCGGTGCGCCTCACGGCGTGCGATCCCACTGGTCTTCCGTCCTCCCGTTGTGTGCGGTTCGTGGGCCGAACCGCCGATGAGGGCGAGCACGTACGTCGTCCGTACACACCCGCCCTCATCGCGCGTGACGCGGCCAGGCGCGCGAATCAGCCCCAGATCTGCCGGTTCTTGTTCTCGGTGTCCTGGTAGTTCTGCGCCGCGGTGTCGAGCGCGCGGGCGATGGCCTCCAGGGTCTGGTGCATGGAGGCGGCGCGCTGGTCCCACTCGGTCTGCTTGGCGCGGTAGGCCTCCTGCGCCGAGCCCTCCCACGTGGCGGCGATCTTCTTCACGCCCGACTCGAGGTCGTCCAGCTGGCGCTTGATGTTGTTGGCCGTCGTACGGACGTCCGTCGCGGCCTGGGAGATGGTCTGGAAGTTGACCAGGATCTGCCCGGACATGTGATGTCTCCTCAGATGTTGGATTCGGACAGGAACGGCATGCGCTGCGTGCGCGGCCACGCGCTCACGACGAGAGGCGGGCGACGGGCACCGGCGCACGGGCGCACAGGGCCGGTCATCCGAACGGGTTGCCACCCTGGGACGAGATGCTCTGGATGGACGCGCGCTGCTCCTCCTCGGAGGCGGAGTAGTTCCGGGTGCTCGCGTCGACGGCTTCCTTGATGTCGCCCAGGATCTGGTTGATCTTGTTGGCGTCCTCGTTCACCTGCGTCTGCAGATTGTTGTACGCCGTGGCAGCGGAGCCCTTCCAGCCCGAGGTGATCGTGTCGATCACGGTCTGGAGGCGGCGAATCTCGCCCTGAATCGAGGAGTTGACCGTGGAGATACGGCTGCTGAAGGCAACCATCTCCTCCTCGGTCATGGTGAACTGCTGTCCAGCCATGTGTGGAGTCCCCCATGAGACGTAGAAGATCCGGTATCCGATCGACAACGGTGGGTGTCGTCGGTCTTCAACTCTAGCCAATACCCGTGACAAGGCGAACAGGTAACCGGTTCCGTATCGGGATCCTGACCGTCATCACCAAACCCTCACGTCACTAACGGCGTTGAGGGGTCGTCGACGGTATTGTTCCGGCCTTGATCAGGAACCCTGCGCCTGCTTGGCGGCGCCTTCGTCGAGGGTCGGACCGGTCGCCAGAAGATCGGACCAGATCTTCGGCACGGGCACCGGGGAGTTCTTCCCATACCCCAATTTGGTCTGCACGACACCGACTTCCTCGTCCTGCTTGGCGGCGCCGCCGGCGTCGCTGTCCCCGGTGGTGGGCACCGAGTAGCGCAGGCCGGTGTCGGTGACGAGGTAGATGGACCCGATGCGCTTGTCGGTGCCGTCGTACGCCCTGTAGAACAGGCCGCTGCCCGGGGAGACGTAGGTGTTCGTACCGCTCTGCGCGACGTCGCGGGGAAACTTGCGGCCGGCCCACATCGTCATCGCCGGCTGCTTGGTGAGCTTGTCGTCGGTACCGCTGTACACGCTGCAGGCGACCCGGCGGCCGGACTTCTCGTCCTGGGTGTTGGCCTGGGTGACGGCCTTCTCGGGCCAGCCCAGATTGTCCAGGTAGGTCTCGCTCGCCTGCGCCGAGGCGACCTCGCCGATGCCGACGGACGCGGGCTCCGGCGAACCGCTGTACAGCGACGCCGCGGCCGGGATGTTGAGCAGCAGCTTCGCCACGAAGTCCGTGACCCGCACGACCCGGTCCTTCTGCACCACGTACTGGTCGTTGTTGGCCTTGAGGACCAGGCCGACCTTCGCGTGCTCCGGGCTCAGGCCGGGAGCGGCGGAGGGGGCGCCGAGGTCCGCGACGGGCGGGAAGTAGAGGGCGCCGTTCCTGCTGTTGAGCGTCGACAGGAAGGCGGCGTCCACCTTCTGCGGCTGCGCGGAGGCACCGAAGACGACCTGGCGCAGGAGGTTCACCGTGACCCGGTCCTGCCTGCCGCCGGCGTCGCCCAGCAGGTAGGCGTTGCCCTTGTCCGTCACCAGGTACTGGGCGCCGTCGGGTACCTCTATGTACATGGCCTCGTCGGCGCGCAGCTGGTTCCGGCCGCCGACGAGCGCCGCCTCCTGGGGCTTCTGCCGGTTGATGACGAACACCGCGCGCTGTGTGGCGGAGTTGGTGCCGCCCCCCGGCGCCTCGCAGAGGGCCCAGGTCTTGGCCTTGCCCGCGTCGTCGGCCCCCGGCAGCCGGTCGGGGGCGTACGGGATGCCGATGGTGGTGCCCAGCGTCATCCCGCTGTTGTCCAGCACCGACTCCTTGACCTTGATGACCCCGAACTTCTGCGGGTCCAGGAGCAGCCGGGCGGAGGCGAGGTTGAGCACGGGGTGCAACTGCGCCTCGCCGTTGGTCTTCAGCACCACGTAGCGGGTGGTCGACTCGTCGCCGACGATGACCTTCTCGGCCGGCTTGTTCCAGCCGGTCGGCGCGGAGGGCTTGAGTATCCCCCAGAAGCCGAAGGCGACGACGATCAGCAGGCCCACGACGAGACTCGGGGCGACGGTCTTGAGCGGGCGCGGGGCCGCTTCCTCGGAACCGTGCGGCGAGGGCTGGAGAAACGCTGCCACCGTGCGCTTGCGCGCGAACGAGTAGGCGTTCAGCTCATCCCTGCGTGTCGCCATCCTTGCGTCAACTCCCCGTTGTTCGCTGCTGTGTTGTCGTGCCCGGCGCCGGGGCCCGCACCGCCGCGACGACGGCGGGGACCGATGGGACCCCTACTATGCCGTGTGACGATCGCACCGTACGGTACGGGGTAGGGTGATCGGCCCGCCAGGCACTGCCGGGAGCGTCCCGCGGGACGAACGGGGCAAAGGCCCCGGGCGGACGCGGAGCGGCGGAGCAGGCGTACGAAGCAGACGTACGAACGGCAGCAGAAGGGTTGTACGGGGGATGACCACCGCGACCAGGTCCGGGCGCACGTCCGGGAACCAGCCACCACCCGCGCACCCCGGCCCGCCCGGGACGTCCGGCGGCACCTCCCGCGGCCCGCGGGCCCGGGCGGCGGCCCCGGCGATGACCCGGCGGCCGGGCAGCATAGGCCCGGTGCGGGTGCAGCAGCTCGTGCTGATCGAGCTGGCCCTCGCACTTCTGCTGGGCGGCTTCCTGATCGACAAGGTGATGGGCACCGTCGTGGCCGCCGCCGTCGCGCTGCCGCTGGTGCTCTTCGGCCTGCTGCGCAAGCGCGGCCGCCCGATGCCCGAATGGATGTCCGCGGCCCGGGCGCTGAAGGCCCGCCAGCGGCGCAACGCCGTCCCGGTGCCGCCGGGCACCGACCCCGGCTTCGTGCCCGCCGTCGAGTGCGACCCGGCGCTGCGCACCTACGGCTTCACCGACGAGCGCGGGCAGCGCGAGATCGGGATGGTCGGCGACGGCACCTTCCTGACCGCCGTGGTGCAGGTGCAGGCGGTCGACGAGCCGCTGCGGCCGGCCCGCGGCACGCGCTCGCTGCCGCTCGACCTGCTGCACGACCTGCTGGAGGTGGACGACATCCGCCTGGCGTCCGTGCAGGTCGTCCAGCACACCCAGCCCGCGCCCGCGCCGCACCTGCCGCCGCAGGCGGTGGCCGCACGGTCGTACGCGCCGCTGCAGGCGCAGTCGCGGACCCCGGGGCTCCGGCTGACCTGGGTCGCCCTCAAACTCGACCCGGAGCTGTGCCCGGAGGCCGTCAAGGCCCGCGGCGGCGGCATCGCCGGTGCCCGCCGGGCGCTGCTGCGCGCCGCCGACCATCTGACGAGCCGCCTGGTGGGCGCCGGGCTGCAGGCCCGGGTGCTGACCGAGCCGGAGATCATCGCGGCCGTCGCGACGTCGAGTTGTGTGAACCCGATGGCCACCACCGGCGGCGCCGCCCTGGACGGCAGCCGCCAGGCGCGCCGCACCTCGGAGAGCCCCCGCGCCTGGCGCTGCGACGACCGCTGGCACACCACGTACTGGGTGAGCCGCTGGCCCCAGTTGGGCGCACAGGCGACCGGACTGCCCGACCTGGTCGGGCTGCTGACCTCCTCCCCCGCCCTGGCGAGCACCTTCTCGCTGGTCGTCACACCGGGCGGGAGCCGGGCGTCGCTGCTGTCCGGCTATGTACGGCTGACCGGCCGCAGCGAGAACGAACTCGTCGAGGCCCGGACCCAGTTGGAACGCCGGGCGACCGCGTCCAAGGTGGGCCTGGCGCGGCTGGACCGCGAGCAGGTGCCCGGCATCCTCGCCACGCTGCCCCTGGGAGGTACCCGCTGATGTCGGCCCCGACCGTTCCCGCTTTCGGCGGACAGCGCCCCGGCGCCGGCTCCGGGTTCCCCGGCGGCGCCGAACCGCGCCCCTCGCACCTGCCGCTCGGTCCCGACCGCGGCGGCGCTGCCGGCGAGGGCGCCGCGCGGCGCACCCTGCGCGCGGCCTTCGGGCTCCTCGGCCCGCGCCGCGACCGGCACACGATGTCCGCCGAGCAGTTGTCCGGCCTGTCCCTTCCGATCGGTGACGACGGTGTCGTCATCGGCGTCGACGCCGGCAACCAGCCCGCGGTGCTGGCCCTGAGCCGGCCGGCCCGGCTGGACGTGCTGCTCGTCGGCAGCATGTGGCTGGCGCAGGTGCTCTCGCTGCGCGCCGCCGCGACCGGGGCGCGGGTGGCGGTGGAGACCGCCCGCCCGCAGTCCTGGGCGCCCATGGCGCAGGCGGCGGGCGGCGGCCAGCAGTGCGTGACGGTGCACGAGGTCGGCCGGATCGCGCCGCAGGGCCCGTCCGTGCACAGCCCGGTGGTGATCGTGCGCGACTGCGGCGCCCGCCCGCCGCGCAGCCGGGTCGCCGCGCAGTCCTGGCAGTCCGTCATGACGCTGCTCCCCTACCTCGGCCCGACCGCACCGCGCCTGCTGAGCAGCGCGGACGTGGTCGGGCTGCAGCGGGTGTCCCCGCAGGAGGCCGAGGTGATCGGCCGGCTGATGGGACTGGCGGACACCGACGTCGCGGCGCTGCCGACCCTCGGCGACAACGTGACGATGTGGTGCACGCGTAAGCACCGTCAGTTCGTCATGACGCAGCCGACGGACGCGGAAACGGGGCTGCTGGGCCCGGCCCGCCGGGTCGACTAGCCGCGGCCGTACGGTCCCTGACCGGGCGGCGGTCCCGCGTCGCCGGCCGTCGACGGCCGGTGGCGCGAGCGTTTCCCGGCCCCGGTGGCGGGCATGGGGCACGGGGGCCCAGTGCGCGCAACGGGGCGTCGACTCGCCGGGGTGCGCGGCGACCGGGCGGGACAAAGCGGTCATCGCGTCATGGTGCGGACCGTGAGGTCAACAGCACTTGCCGTCCGTGCCGGGCGAGTGATTAGGCTCTTGCGGTGAGCCGCGAAAAGCTTGCCGCGGAACTCCGTGACGGGGGAAACGTGTCCGTTCCCGACGGGCCGGGCACGTACATCAGTTGACCAGGAGGCACAGTGAGCAGCGATCAGGACGACATCCGCGCGGGCGCGGCCGCCCCGGACGGGGATCAGTCCGACGCGGACCTCACGGGCGAGTTCCAGATCGACTACGCGCCCCCGTCCTGGTACACCCAGCAGGCAGGCGGCGGCTCGGCGCCCGCCGCGTCCGGCACTCCGCAACCGCCCGTGGGACCGCCTGTCAGTCCGCCCGTGCCGACTCCCCCGGCCGCCGAACCGTCCCGGAACGACGGTCCCCGGCCGACGCCGCCCGCGCCCCGCGCCCCCGAGGCGGCCGGCGGGGAACCGGCGCAGCCGGCACGGGAGCAGGCGCCTGCGGACTCCGGGCCGGACGCGGAACAGGCGCCGGAACAGGGTCAGGAGGGCCGGGAACCCGAGGCGGCCGCCGAGCCCGCGCCGCCCGCGGCCGAGCCGGCGGCCCCGACCCCGGCACCGGCGCCGCAGTCCCACGTACCGCCCCTGCCGCCGGAGTACCAGCCGGCGAAGGCCCAGCAGCAACTCCCCCCGCCCCAGCAGGGTTACGGCTACCCGCAGCCCGCCGAGGGCGCGCCCTGGGGCGGCCCCGACGCACCTCAGCAGCCCCCGCAGCCCCCGCCTCCGTACGGCTACGGCTACCCGCCGCCCGCGCAGGCCGGTTACGGCTATCCGCAGCCCGCCCAGGGGGCGCCGTGGGGCGGCCCGAACGCGCCCCAGCCGCCGCAGCCCCAGCAGGCCTACGGCTATCCCCAGCCGCCGGCGCCGCAACCGCAGCAGCCTCCGATGCCGTATCCGCAGCAGGGTCCGCCGCCGGCCCCCGGCCCGGCGCAGCCCATGCCGCCGCAGGCGGGCCCCAACCCGCCCGCCCCGCAGCAGGGTTACGGCTACCCGCCGCCGGCGCCGCAACCGCAGCAGCCTCCGCAGGCCCAGCCGCAGCCGCAGCCCCCCGTCGATCCGCGGATCGCCGCCGGGTGGGGCGGCCCCGGTCCCGGCCACGACCAGGACCAGCAGCGCGTCATGCACGGCGCCCCGCTCGGTTACAACGCGGCCGTGGAGCTGTCCTCGGACCGCCTGCTGCGCCAGCAGCCCAAGGCGCGCAAGAACAACAACCAGCCGTCCCGCTTCAAGATCGGCGCCAAGAAGGAGGAGCAGGAGCGCCAGCGCAAGCTGAACCTGATCCGCACCCCGGTGCTGTCCTGCTACCGCATCGCGGTGATCAGCCTCAAGGGCGGCGTGGGCAAGACGACGACCACCACCGCCCTCGGCGCCACGCTCGCCTCCGAGCGGCAGGACAAGATCCTCGCCATCGACGCCAACCCGGACGCCGGCACCCTGGGCCGCCGGGTGCGCCGCGAGACCGGCGCGACCATCCGCGACCTGGTCCAGGCGCTGCCGCACCTCAACAGCTACATGGACATCCGCCGCTTCACCTCGCAGGCGCCCTCCGGTCTGGAGATCATCGCCAACGACGTGGACCCGGCCGTGTCCACCACCTTCAACGACCAGGACTACCGGCGCGCCGTGGGCCTGCTCGGCCAGCAGTACCCGATCATCCTCACCGACTCGGGCACCGGCCTGCTCTACAGCGCCATGCGCGGCGTGCTCGACCTCGCGGACCAGCTGATCATCGTCTCCACCCCGTCCGTGGACGGCGCCAGCAGTGCCAGCACGACGCTGGACTGGCTCTCCGCGCACGGCTACGCCGACCTGGTGCAGCGCAGTCTCACCGTCATCTCGGGGGTCCGCGAGACCGGCAAGATGATCAAGGTGGACGACATCGTCGCGCACTTCGAGACCCGCTGCCGCGGCGTCGCCGTGGTGCCCTTCGACGAGCACCTGGCCGCGGGCGCCGAGGTCGACCTCGACATGATGCGCCCCAAGACCCGCGAGGCGTACTTCCACCTCGCGGCCCTGGTCGCCGAGGACTTCCTGCGTGCGCAGCAGGCGCAGGGCCTCTACCCGGCCCAGCAGCCGATGCCGCAGCAGGGGGGCTATCCGCCGCCGCAGGCCGGGCAGCCCTACCCGGGCCGGCCGATGCCACCGCAGCAGGGCGGCTATCCGCCGCCGCACCAGCAGCCGTACGGGCAGCCGGCCCCGCCGCCGCCCGCCCAGGGGGGCATGCCGCACGGCTGGACCCAGCAGCCGCCTCCGCCGCCGCAGGCCCAGCAGCCCCAGCAGGCGCCGCACCAGCAGCCCGGGGAGCCCGAGCAGCAGGAGCAGCAGGGCACGCCGGGACCGATCCCGCCGGGCTGGACGCACCAGCCGTAGGGACACGAAAGGCCGAGGGCCCGCCACCGCCGACACGGCGGGGCGGGCCCTCGGCGTCTCAGGTTCCGCTCACTCGGAGCCGTGGGTGTCCACGATCTCGCGGGCGCGCTTGACGTCGTCCGCCATGCGCTCCAGCAGCGCGTCGATGGTGTCGAACTTCTCCATCCCGCGCAGGTACGCGAGGAAGTCCACGGCCACGTGCAGTCCGTACAGATCCAGGCCGACGCGGTCGATGGCGTACGCCTCGACCGTGCGCGCGGTGCCGTCGAAGGTGGGGTTGGTGCCGACGGAGATCGCGGCGGGCATGGCCTCGTCGCCGACGTGCAGCCAGCCCGCGTACACGCCGTCCGCGGGGATCGCGGTGTGCGGCACGGTCTCCACGTTCGCGGTGGGGTAGCCCAGGTCGCGGCCGCGCTGCGCACCGCGGACGACGACGCCCTCGACACGGTGCGGGCGGCCGAGGATCTCCATGGCGCCGGCCACGTCGCCCTCGGCGATCAGGCGCCGGGTCATCGTGGACGAGAAGGGCTGGCCGTCGCCCGCCGCGCCGGTCAGGTACAGGTCGACGACGTCGACCTCGTAGTCGTACTTCAGACCCATCGCCGAGAGGAACTCCACGTCCCCGGCCGCCTTGTGCCCGAAACGGAAATTGGGGCCCTCGATCACGGTCCGCGCGTGCAGCGCGTCGACCAGCACCGTACGGATGAAGTCGCCGGGCGAGAGCCGGGAGAACTCGGAGGTGAAGGGGAGGATCAGCAGCGCGTCGACGCCGAGCTCCGCCATCAGCTCGGCGCGGCGGTGGTGGGCCGCCAGCAGCGGCGGGTGGCTGCCGGGCCGCACGACCTCGCTGGGGTGCGGGTCGAAGGTGACGACGACGGAGGCCACGCCGAGCTCCCGGGCACGCTCCACCGCGCGGCCGATGATCAGCTGGTGCCCACGGTGCACGCCGTCGTAGGAGCCGATGGTGACGACGCTGCGTCCCCAGTCCCCCGGGACGTCCTCCAAGCCTCGCCAGCGCTGCACTGTGACCGCTCCTCGACCGCTGTTGGTTGTCCGTTTGCAGGTCCAAGACTGCCATGCCGGGACCCCCACCGGCGCGGCGCCCCCACGGACGCGGCGGGCCGCGCCCGCACCGGCGCCGCCTCACGCCCTGATCAGAGGACCAGGGCGGTCGCCTCCGGCGCCCGGGCGGGCGGGGTGTCCGCCGCCGGCCGGTCGAAGGCACGCCGGGCGCTCGGGCCGACGAGCGTGTCCCACACCCCGGCGCCGCCGTCCGCCGCGAGCCAGCCGCGCACCTGCCGGGCGAATCCCGGATGAGCGGCGGCCAGCTGCACCAGCCGGCGGTCGAAGAGCGTCGCCCCCTCAGGGGACCGGCAGAGCAGGACGCCGACGCGGTGCACCAGGTCGCGGGTCAACGGCGCGGGCCGCAGCGCACAGCCCCCGGCGGCCGCCGTGAGCAGGGCGTCGAGGACTCCGTGGTCGCGTTCGCGTTCCAGGAGGGCGTCCAGGAGTTCCCGGCGCAGCGGCCGTGAGCTGTGGCCGCCGGGCGCGGCCAGCACGGGCGCCAGGGCGCGCCGCACCTCGGCCGGATGCTCCCGCAGCAGCCCGACGGTCAGCGGGAGCAGCACCGCCCGCACGCCCGGACCGTCCTCCAGGCGGCGGTCGAGGTACTCCGCGACGTGCGCGGCGCCCTCGGGACGCTGCTCCAGGTGGTCGCGGACGAGCGCGGCGACGCGGCGGGCCAGCGCCTGGTCGCCGATCTCCGCCAGGGCCCGCAGCACCTCGGCGCCGCCCCCGCCCGGCTCGCGCAGGCGGGTGTGGAAGGCGGCGAGGACCGGATCGGGATGGGTGGCCAGGGCGGTGGCCAGCGCGTCGGCGGGCAGCCGGGGGTCGCCCGCGGCGAAGCGGTCCAGGGCGGCGGGCAGGTGGAAGGACCGGGTGGCCGGATCGCGTACCAGGACGGCAAGGGCGGCGCCGTGCAGGGTGCAGTCGGCGGGGCGGGCGAGGATCGCCAGCGCCGCGTAGCGCAGCAGGCGGCGGTCGGCGGGCACGGTGACGTGCGGGGCGGTGCGCAGGCCGTACGCTGCGGCGGCCACATGGCGTTCGGGCCGGCCGTCGTGGGCCCAGCGGTCGACGGCCCGGCAGACGGCTGCCGGTTCGTCCTCGGCGAGCGCGGCCAGTAGCTCGTCGGCCCGCGGGTGGGCGGCCGCGACCAGGGTCTCGGTGAGATCGTCCACGGCGCGGTGCCGGTGGGTGTGCAGCAGGGCTTGCGCGGCGGTGGCCACCGTCGGGCGCGGTCCGCCGGGGGCAGACTGCAGCGGCCGCTCGTCGGCGAACCAGGCGCAGACGGCCGGCAGCGCCTCGCGGGGCGCGGCGGCCAGCTCCTCCCCCGCGGCCGTCAGGAAGCGCTCCTCGTCCCCGCCCTGCGGCGGCGCGTCGGCGGGAAGCAACTGCCGCAGCAGTGCGAGTCGTTCGTCGAGCGGCAACCGCAGCCGGCGCCAGAACCACGGGCCGAACCGGCCCAGCCCCGGGCCCTCCCGGAATCCCCCGGCCTCGATCGACCGGGCCGTGATCCGCTCGGCCAGCAGGCGCAGCACGCCCCGGTACGGCAGCACGTCCGGCACCCGCAACAGCGCCTCGCCGAGCAGGTGCGCGGCCCACCACACGGCGTCCGCTCGGCGTGCCCGCTCCCATTGCGGACCGGGCGCCGGACTCGCCCCGCTGCGGTCCCGCGGGCGCGGCACGCCGTCGAGCAGCGGTCGCCCGGAGCCGCCGCGGGCGGCGGGCGGGGCCGCCCATCCGTCGAGCGCCAGCACCAAATCCTCAAGTCTCCGCGCGAGTTCGGCCGCCCCGCACCGGCGGTCGGTCACCAGCAGCGACTGCACGACCGGCCCGATGCGGTGCCGGGGCACCGGAAGCGAACGCGGTGCGGACGGCGGCGCCAGCGGCGGCGCGAGGGGCACCGGCGGCGTACCGCCCCGCCCCGCGACGGCCGGGGGCCGCGACGGCAGACGCACGGGGGCCTCCGCCGTGCCGCCCGGCGGGGACGCGGCCGACCAGCGGTGCACCAGCGCGTACAGCGCCTGGTCCAGCTCCAGATGCCCGCCCTGGAGCCAGTCCGCGAACTCCTCGTGCGCGAAGCGGTATCCGGCACCCGCGGGGACCACAAGGCCCTCGGTGAGCACCGCGGAGGCCCACCCCGTACGCCACGGGAACAGTTCCTCGAACGACTCGCGGTCCAGCTCGCCCTGCCCGGGCCCCAGGCAGCGCCGTGCCGCTTCGTGGGCGCGGCCCGCCACGCGCGCCGCGAGGCGCCGCACCGCTGTGCCACGCGGGTCGCCCCGGCCGTCGGCAGCCAGCCGCACGGCGATCCGCAGGCAGACCAGGTCCAGGTACGCCCCGAAGACCTCGGCCCGGTCCGGCCGCCCCCCGGGACCGTCCGCCGGCCCCTCCGGAAGCGCCGCCCGCACCTCCGACAGCAGCCGCAGCGCCAGCGGATGCGCCCCGTCCTCCTTCGTGAGGGCCCCCTCCGGAACGCCGTACCGCTCACGCGCCCGGCCGGCCTGCGGCTCCGGCAGATCCCCCAGGCGCACGCAGGCGGGCAGGGCCCGGGTGCCCGCGCGGCGCCCCGGGTCGTGCAGCACGCCCCGGGGGAAGAGCGCGCCCGCCTGCTCCCAGAACTCCGGACGGCATGCCACGACCAGCCGCACCCCGGCCGCCCGCAGCCAACTCGCCGTCCCCGCGACCCAGTCCGGCAGGCTGTGCGCCAGTACCGGCGGCATCTCCTCGGGCCCGTCCAGCACCACCAGCAGCGGGCGCCCGGCGTCCTCCGCCAAGTGCGCCACCGCGTCCGGCGAGGTGACCGGCGCGGCGTCCCCGGGCCCCGCCCCCGCGTGCACGATGCGACCGGCGGCACGCAGCGAACGCTCCACCGCGTCCTTCAACCCGCCGTCACCCGTGTGGAGTTCGGCCCCGCGCAGCCACAGCGTCGGCGCCGGCTCCGCCCCCGTCGCGCGCCGCACGGCCAGCGCCGCCAGCTCCGTCGTCCGACCGCAGCCCGGATCCCCCACCAGGCCCAGCACGAGCGAACGCCCTCCGCCGCCGGGGCCGCCCTCCGCGAACGCCCGCAGCACCGCCTCCGTCTCCGGGCGCACGACCGGCTCCCGCCCTCGCAGCCCGTGCGGCGCGCCCGCGGAACCCACGGAGGTGGCGGTCAGTTGCAGCGCCCCCGCGAGATTCAGGTGCGCCCCGTAGGCCGGGACCGTCGCCGCGTTCCGCTCCAGCAGCTCGCCCAGCCCCCGCAACGGCACCGCGAAGCCGTCCGCCCGGTGCCCGGCGTGCAGCGCGGTCACCACCACGCCCAGCACGGCCCCCGTCCCCGGGTCGAGCACGGGCGTTCCCGACACCTCCGGACCCGGCTCCCACTCCCGCGCGGCGAGCTCGTGCACCTCGTCCAGCAGGTGGAAGCGGTCCGTCGCGGTGTAGGTGACGGACGCCGTGCCGACGATCTCCGCGTCCGTCCACGCCCGGCCGCGCAGCCGCACCTTCCCCGGCCGCACGGCCGCCGCGACCGGCAGCGGTGGCACGTCCTCCAGCCCCTCGACCGCCACGAGCGCCAGCCCGAGCGCGGGCAGCGGCGTGATGGCGTCCGCCTCCACGAGGATCGTCTGTTCGCCCCACGCGTGCAGCACGAGGCGCACCAGCCCGTCGACGGCCTCATGACTCGTCACCAGCGTCCCGCACCCACCGGCCGCCTCCGCGAGGAACCCCGTCCCTCGCGGCCGTCCGGCCAGGTCACAGACGCGCACCAACGCACGTTCCGCCTCGGCGGACTGCACCGACATCCGCGCACCTCCCCGCCTCAGTGCCCGTTTCGACCGTAGACGTCCGGTGATCGTCCCAACAGATCCCCTGGTGAACGCGCCCCCTAGCGCTCCCTGTCTTCACTCCGAGCGCCTGCCCGTTGGGGTGAATTGATCTTGCGGCCTGGATAGGCACTTCTGCGGGGGGAATCGTGCGGCGCGGGCCGTGAGGGGGGAGGGCCCGCGCCGCACGCTGCGCTTCGCCGTACCGGGGTTTCCTCCCCGCCCGCCCTCCCGTGTGCCCCAGGAAGTCTGGGCGCCCCGGCGCGCGTGCGGGGTGGGCCGGGTGCGGGGCCTCCGGGGCTGGCCATTCTGGACAGCACATTTAGGTGCCTCCGGCACCCTCAACTGATCACCCCGGGTCATGCACCCAAATATGCTCCACAGTCCAGAACACCCACCCCTACGACCCCGCCCCCTCCGCAGGTTGTCGCGCCTGATCCCCGGTGGGGAGTAGAGACGGCACCGTGCTCGGGCAACCGTTGGCGCAACGCCGCCACAGGGCTCAGCCGTCACCGCCGACAGCACCCCCACCGGCCGTCAGGGCGCGCAACCGGCCCGGGAGGGGGTGTGGCGGGGTGCCCCCTCTGGGGGTACCTCCCAGCGGTAGCTGGGGGAGGGACGAGCGGAGACCGCGGGGCCCGATGCCGGACGATGTGGGGCCAAACCGCGAGCCCCGTGGGGGCACCTCCCAGCGGTAGCTGGGGGCGCACCCCGGCGCGGCACCGACCCCACAACGCACGCAGCGCAAGGAGGTCACTCACCGTGCCGGGCTGGGGGCACCCCCGGCCGAAGGCTGGGGGTGGGCGGGCGGGGAAAAGCCAGCCGGCGCAGCCGGCGCGGCTACGCGAAGTTCGCCAGGATGCGGGCCTGACCCCCGTGCCCCTCGACCAGCGCGAGAAAGCGCCCGTCCGGCCCGAAGACCCCCGTCGGCTCCGCCCCCACCGTGGCAGGCGCGTCCAGCCGGACACCGTTGCCGAGCAGACGCGCCGCGCGCTCGTCGACGTCCCAGCGGGGGAATGCCGCCGCCGCGGCCTCCGCGATGGGCAGGACCGCGAAGGACTCGGCCAGTTCCTCCAGCGTGCGGGCGAGGCCCGCCCCGTAGGGCCCGACCCGGGTGCGCCGCAGCGCGGTGAGGTGGCCGCCGACGCCCAGTCCCGCGCCCAGGTCGCGCGCGAGAGCGCGGATGTACGTGCCGGAGGAGCACTCGACGGTGACGTCGACGTCCACGAGGTCGTCGCCCTCGCGCCGCACGTCGCGCACCACGAACGAGGACACCGTCACCGGCCGGGCGGCCAGCTCGAACTCCTCGCCGCCGCGCACGCGCGCGTACGAGCGGACACCGTTCACCTTGATCGCGCTGACCTTGGACGGCACCTGCATGATGTCGCCCGTCAGGGCGGCGATGCCCGCGTCGACGGCCTCACGGGTGACCGCGCTCGCGGGGACCGCGGCCGTGATCTCGCCCTCGGCGTCGTCCGTGACGGTGGTCTGGCCGAGCCGGATCGTGGCCTCGTACTCCTTGCGGGTGAGCGCGAGGTGCCCGAGCAGCCGGGTGGCCTTCTCCACGCCGATGACCAGGACGCCGGTCGCCATGGGGTCGAGCGTGCCGGCGTGGCCGACCCGCCGGGTCCCGGCGAGCCTGCGCAGCCGGGCCACCACGTCGTGCGAGGTCATACCGCCCGGCTTGTCGACGATGACAAGCCCGTCCTTCATCGCGTCTCGCCCTCGTCCCTCGCGTCGGCGTCGGCGTCCTCGTCCTCCCCGTCCTCCGCCGGCTTGCGGTAGGGGTCGGCCTCGCCGGCGTACGCGGCGTCGGTGGCGGTCTTGCGCACCTCCTCGTCGGCCGCGCGGGCCTTGGCGAGCAGGTCATCGATGGTGCGCGCGTTCTCCGGGATCGCGTCGGCGACGAACGTCAGGGAGGGTGTGAAGCGCACGCCCGTCTGCCGTCCGACCTCCGAGCGGAGGACGCCCTTGGCGCTCTCCAGCGCCGCCGCCGAGGCGGCACGCTCCTCGTCGTCCCCGAAGACCGTGTAGAAGACGGTCGCCTCCCGAAGGTCACCGGTGACCCGGGTGTCCGTGATCGTGACGTAGCCCAGCCGCGGGTCCTTGATCCGCCGCTGGAGGGTCTCGGCGACCACGACCCGGATGCGGTCCGCCAGCTTGCGCGCCCGCGCGGTGTCGGTCATGCCTGCTCTTCTCTCTACTCTTCACTCTTCGGTACGTGAGTGTCAGTCGTCGTCCCCGTGGATCTGCTGCCTCGCCGACAGCAGGTCCACCTCGGGGCGTGCGACCATCCATCGCTCGCAGCGTCCGAGTACGTCATTGATGTGCCCGAGATCCCCGGACACGACCGCCACGCCGATTTCGGCCCTGCGGTAAAGATCATGGTGGTCGACCTCCGCCACACTGACCGCGAACTTGCGGTGCAGCTCGGCCACGATGGGCCGGACGACGGAGCGCTTCTCCTTGAGCGACCGGACGTCGCCGAGGAGCAGGTCGAAGGACAGCGTCCCTACAAACATGGGCGTCAGGTCAAGCCGACCTGTGGGGCCTCGTAGCGAACAGTGCGAACAGTAAGCACCACACTAAAGGCAACGGCCGGGGCCGATCGACGGAATTTCTCTTCCACCGACCGGCCCCGGACACGGCACCAGCGATCAGACGCGCGGCTTCTCGCGCATCTCGTAGGTCGCGATGACGTCGTCGATCTTGATGTCGTTGTAGTTGCCGAGGTTGATACCGCCCTCGTAACCCTCACGAATCTCGGTGACGTCGTCCTTGAAGCGCCGCAGACCCTCGATGTTGAGGTTCTCGGCGACGACCTTGCCGTCGCGCAGGAGGCGCGCCTTGGTGTTGCGCTTGACCTCGCCGGAGCGGATGAGCACACCGGCGATGTTGCCGAGCTTGGAGGAGCGGAAGACCTCGCGGATCTCGGCGGTGCCGAGCTCCACCTCCTCGTACTCCGGCTTGAGCAGACCCTTGAGCGCCGCCTCGATCTCCTCGATGACCTGGTAGATCACCGAGTAGTAGCGGACGTCGACGCCCTCACGCTCGGCCAGCGACGTGGCGCGGCCCTCGGCCCGCACGTTGAAGCCGATGATGATCGCGTCGGAGCCCGCCGCCAGGGTGACGTCGGTCTCGGTGACCGCACCGACACCCCGGTGCAGGATGCGCAGGTCCACGTCCTCGCCGACGTCGAGCTGGAGCAGCGAGGACTCCAGGGCCTCCACCGAACCGGACGCGTCGCCCTTGATGATGAGGTTGAGCTGCTGGACCTCGCCGGCCTTGAGCACCTTGTCCAGGTCCTCCAGGCTGACCCGGCGGCGGGACTTGGCGAAGGCCGCGTTCCGCTCGCGGGCGGCGCGCTTCTCGGCGATCTGACGGGCCGTACGGTCCTCGTCGACCACCAGGAAGTTGTCGCCGGCACCCGGCACGTTCGTCAGGCCGAGCACCAGGACCGGGGTCGAGGGGCCCGCCTCTTCGAGGGTGTTGCCGGTGTCGTCGAGCATCGCCCGGACACGGCCGTACGCGTCGCCGACCACCATGGTGTCGCCGACCCGCAGGGTGCCGCGCTGGACCAGGACGGTCGCCACGGCGCCGCGGCCGCGGTCGAGGTGGGCCTCGATCGCGATGCCCTGGGCGTCCTGCTCCGGGTTGGCACGCAGGTCGAGGGCGGCGTCCGCGGTCAGGACCACGGCCTCCAGCAGGCTGTCGATGTTCAGGCCCTGCTTGGCGGAGATGTCGACGAACATGGTGTCGCCGCCGTACTCCTCGGCCACCAGGCCGAACTCGGTCAGCTGACCGCGCACCTTCGTCGGGTCCGCGCCCTCGACGTCGATCTTGTTGACCGCGACCACGATCGGCACGTCGGCCGCCTTGGCGTGGTTCAGCGCCTCGATCGTCTGGGGCATGACGCCGTCGTTCGCCGCCACCACGAGGATCGCGATGTCGGTGGACTTGGCACCGCGGGCACGCATGGCGGTGAACGCCTCGTGACCGGGGGTGTCGATGAAGGTGATGGCCCGGTGCTCGCCGTTGACCTCGGTGGCCACCTGGTAGGCACCGATGTGCTGGGTGATGCCGCCGGCCTCGCCCGCGACCACGTTGGTCTTGCGGATCGCGTCGAGGAGGCGGGTCTTGCCGTGGTCGACGTGACCCATGACGGTCACGACCGGCGGACGCGCGACGAGTGCTTCCTCGCCGCCCTCGTCCTCGCCGAACTCGATGTCGAAGGACTCGAGCAGCTCGCGGTCCTCCTCCTCCGGGCTGACGACCTGGAGGGTGTAGTTCATCTCGTCGGCGAGCATCTGCAGCGTGTCGTCGGAGACGGACTGGGTCGCGGTGACCATCTCGCCGAGGTTCAGCATCACCTGGACGAGCGACGCCGGGTTGGCGCCGATCTTCTCGGCGAAGTCGGTCAGCGACGCGCCACGGGACAGGCGCACGGTGTCGCCGTTGCCGCGAGGCAGCATCACACCGCCGACGGACGGGGCCTGCATGGCCTCGTACTCCTGGCGCTTCGCACGCTTCGACTTGCGGCCACGGGCCGGACGGCCACCGGGGCCACGGCCGAACGCGCCCTGCGTGCCACCACGGCCACCGGGACCGCCGGGACGACCGCCGAAGCCGGGACGGCCACCGCCGCCGGCGAAGCCGCCACCACCGGCACCCGGGGCGCCGCCACCGGGGCGCGGGCCGCCGAAGCCGCCGCCGCCACCGGGACGACCGGCGCCACCGCCACCACCGGGACGACCGGCGAAGCCGCCGCCACCGGGACGACCGGCGCCACCGCCACCACCGGGACGCGGGCCCGGACGGGCACCCGCACCGGCACCGGGACGGCCGGGGCCGCCACCCGTGGAGGCGGGACGCTGCGGCATCATGCCGGGGTTCGGACGAGGACCGCCGCCCTGCGGACGGGGCATCCCGCCCGGGGTCGGACGAGGACCGGACGCGGCACCGCCGCCGGGACGCGGCGCGCCACCCGGACGCGGACCGGCGGCACCCGGGGCGCCACCGGGGCGCGGGCCGGGCTGGCCGGGGGCTCCGCCGCCGGGACGCGGCGCCTGCGGGCGCGGCATGCCGGTCGAGCCGGAGGTGAAGGGGTTGTTGCCCGGACGGGGACCGGCCGGACGTGCGGCACCGCCCGGACGCGGCGCCTGGCCGCCCGGACGCGGGGCACCGGGGCCGCCCTGGCCACGGCCGCCGTCACGCTGACCGTCGCGCTGGCCATCCCGCTGACCGGGGCGCGGCGCGCTGCTGGGACGCGGACCGGGCTGACCGGAACGCGCGGCAGGGCGCTCGGCGCGCTCGGCGCGCTCGGCCGGGGCCGGACGCTCGGCGGCCGGACGCTCGGGGGCCGGGGCCTGCGGAGCCGGCGGGGCGGAGAACTCCGCCTGCGGCACCGGGGTGACCGGCGCGGGCTTGGCCGGAACCGGCTTGGGGGCCGGCGTCGGGCGCGGACCGGGGGTCGGCGCGGAGCCGGCCGCGGGCCGCGGGGTGGTGGGGGCGGATCCCGTCGCCGGCTTCGGGGCCGGGGCAGCGGGACGGGCCGGCGCGCCCGGAGTGGGGGCGGCCGGCTTTGCGGGCGCTGCCTTGCGGGGCGCCGCGGGCCTGGCGGCGGAGGGCTTGCCCGAGGCGGAACCGCCACCGGGACCCTGCAGTGCGTCAGTCAACTTGCGAACAACCGGCGCCTCGATCGTCGAGGACGCCGAACGGACGAATTCGCCAAGTTCTTGGAGCTTGGCCATGACGACCTTGCTCTCAACTCCGAACTCCTTGGCGAGTTCGTATACCCGGACCTTAGCCACTTCGCTCCTTCATGAGGTCCGGGGTGGTCGTCCGCCGGACCGTCGCTACTTCATGGGCGTACTCATCGCGTGCTCATCGAGTGCTCATCGCAATCTCGACCTACTTCCAACTCGCGGGGTACCTGATCGCACGGTTGCCCGTGCGCTCTCCTTGCTCACTCACAGTGTCGCCTGTTCGACATGATCGCGGAGTTCCGCGGTGTCCAGCGGTCCCTGGGCCCGGAAGGCCCGCAGAAACGCCCGGCGGCGGACCGCCAGGTCGAAACAGACGGTGTCGGGGTGCACATAGGCACCCCGACCGGGCAGCGTACCGCGAAGATCGGGAACACAGCAGCCCCCGACCGCCACCACACGCAGCAGATCGTGCTTGGCCGCCCGCTCCCTGCAGCCGATGCATGTGCGCTCCGGGCGTGCTGGGCCGTGCGTCCGGCCAGACATCCTTAGTCTACCTCCCCGCGCCGACCTCACCCCTCTGGGTTATGCGGCGCACGGTTGATCCTCGATTACCGACGGGTGCTACTGCTCGGCCGGCTCGGTGTCCGGGCGGATGTCGATCCGCCAGCCCGTGAGCCGTGCTGCCAGGCGGGCGTTCTGCCCTTCCTTGCCGATCGCCAGCGACAACTGGTAGTCCGGCACGGTCACCCGGGCCGAGCGCGCACCCATGTCGACGATCTCCACCTTGCTCACCCGAGCGGGTGACAACGCGTTCGCCACCATCTCACCCGGTTCGTCCGACCAGTCGACGATGTCGATCTTCTCGCCGTTCAGTTCGGCCATCACGGCACGCACCCGCGCGCCCATCGGGCCGATGCAGGCGCCCTTGGCGTTCAGTCCCGAACGCGTCGAGCGCACCGCGATCTTCGTGCGGTGACCGGCCTCGCGGGCGATGGCCGCGATCTCCACGGACCCGTCCGCGATCTCCGGGACCTCCAGCGCGAAGAGCTTCTTCACCAGGCTCGGGTGGGTGCGCGACAGCGTCACGGACGGACCGCGCACACCCTTGGCGACCCGGACGACGTACGAGCGCAGGCGGGTGCCGTGCTTGTAGTCCTCGCCGGGGACCTGCTCCTGCACCGGCAGGATGGCCTCCAGCTTGCCGATGTCGACCAGTACGTTCTTCGGGTCCTTGCCCTGCTGGACCACACCGGTGACGATGTCGCCCTCGCGGCCCGCGTACTCGCCGAAGGTGATCTCCTCCTCGGCGTCACGCAGCCGCTGGAGAATCACCTGCTTGGCGGTGGTCGCCGCGATCCGGCCGAAGCCGCTCGGCGTGTCGTCGAACTCCCGCGGCTCGGCGCCCTCGGGGGTCTCCGCCGCGTCCTCCTTGGCCCACACGGTCACATGGCCGTTGGTGCGGTCCAGCTCCACCCGCGCGTTGCGGCGGCTGCCGGGCTCGCGGTGGTACGCGATGAGGAGCGCCGACTCGATCGCCTCGACCAGCAGTTCGAAGGAGATCTCCTTCTCCCGGACCAGACCCCGCAGGGCACTCATGTCGATGTCCACGGCTACGCCTCCTCAGTGCTCTCGTCGCCGTCGGTGTCGGCATCGGCCGGGTCCTTGCGACTGAATTCGATCTCCACCCGCGCCTTGGCGATCTCGCCGAAGGCGATACGGGCGGGCTTGGGCTTGCGCCCCTTGACACCCGGGACCTCGAGGTCGAGACCGTCCTCGTCCACCGCCATGATCCGCGCGACCAGTTCGTCGCCGTCGGTCCTGGTGAGCTTCACCAACCGGCCCTCGTTGCGCCGGAAATGCCGCGGCTCGGTGAGCGGGCGGTCCACGCCCGGGGAGGAGACCTCCAGCAGGTACGGCGTGCCGCCCATGGCGTCGGCGTCGTCCAGTGCCTGCGAGATCTCCCGGCTGAGCTCGGCGAGTGTGTCCAGCGGAGCGCCCTCGTCGGAGTCCACGATCACCTGGAGCTGGCGCCGGTTCCCGGCCGCCGTCACCTTGATCTCTTCCAGATCCAGCCCCGTCTTCGCGACGAGGGGCTCAAGCAGCCCGCGCAGCCTCTCGCTCTGGGTGGTGCTCATCCGGGTGACTCCTCGGCCGCGTGTGCTGTTGTGATGGAAGGTCGTGTGTCGGGCCAAAGCCTATCGGTTCGGGTGCCGGAACGACGATTCGGCGCCGCGGAGGGCGCCGTCGCGGAGCGCGCCCCCGGCGCCGGTACCCTCTCCGGTGGTGATCACGGGAAGGGGCACTGTGCCACTCAGGAACATGCCGCGCAGGCGCGCGGTCCGCACCGCTCTCGTCCTGCCCGTCCTGCCGGCCGCGGCCGGGCTGCTCGGCGGCTGCTCCGACCGGCAGGGGCATCGATCCGGTGCGCCGGGGCCGTCCTCGCCCTCCCCCGACCCGGGGGAGATCCTGCGCGAGCGGGCCGCCCGGGACAGCGGCGCGCTGCTCGCCCGCTACGACGCCACGATCGCCGCCCACCCCCGGCTCGCGACGCGGCTGCGGCCGCTGCGGGCCGAAGTGGCCCGGCACGTCGCGGCGTTCGGCCCGCCGACGCGTCGCGGGCCCGTCGCGTCGCCCGCACCCTCGCCCTCCGTCTCCGTGCCCCCGCGCGAGGGCGCGGCTCTGGCCGCCCTCGCCGGCGCCGAGCGGGCCCTCGCCGGTGAACGGGCCGGCGCGCTGCTCGACGCCCCGCCCGAACTCGCCCGCCTGCTCGCCTCGGTGGCCGCATGCGGCGCCGGGCACGTCCTGCTGCTCAAGGAGAACTGACCCGCCCATGGCACAGCAGCAGCCGCTCGCGGCCGTCCAGGCTGCCCTCGCCGCCGAGCACGCCGCCGTCTACGGCTACGGCGTGGTCGGCGCCCGCATCGGTGACGACCCCGCCGGGCGGGCCGCCGCCGGCTACGACGCGCACCGCGCCCGCCGCGACTCCCTGCGCCGTACCGTCACCGACCTGGGCGCCGAGCCCGTGGCGGCCTCGGCGGCCTACACGCTGCCGTTCCCGGTCCCTGACCGGGCGGCGGCGATCCGCCTCGCCGCGGAACTGGAGGACCGGGTCGCCGGTGTCTACGCCGACCTCGTCCGCGCCGCCACCGCCGACCTGCGGCGCGAGGCCGCCGACGCGCTCCGCGAGGCCGCGGTGCGTGCCGTGGGCTGGCGCGGCGGGAGCGTAGCCTTCCCGGGTCTGGCCGAGCGCGGCCGGTAGACCCGATCCGCAGGAGGGACGACACCCCGCATGACCCCGGCACCGCAGCACCTGCAACCGCCCGAGCGGCTGATCCGCACCGTCAGCGCCTGGGAGGGCGACCCGGGCCGGGCCTGGCTCGCCGGGCTCCCCGAGCGCGCCGCGGACCACCTGGCGCGGTGGGACCTGCGACCGGAACGGGTGCTCTCCCCCGGCGGCCAGATCAGCATGGTCGTCCTGGTCCGCCAAGCCGACGACACCCCCGCCACGCTCAAGCTCGGCCTCGTCACCGACGAGACCCGGCACGAGCACGCCGCGCTCGCCCGCTGGGACGGACGCGGTGCGGTGCGACTGCTGCGCGCCGACCCCGACGAGGGCGTCCTGCTCATGGAACGCCTCCACGGCGACGTCTCGCTGCGCTCGCTGCCCGAGGCCAAGGCGATGCTGGAGGCGAGCGCCACACTCCAGCGGCTCTGGGTGCCGCCGGGTGACGCGCACCCCTTCACGTCCGTGGCCGACCGCACCGCGGGGCTCGCGGCGCGGTTGCGGGAGCGGGGCCGCCGGCCGTACGTCGACGTGGAAGCGCACCCCCTGATCGACGAGGCCCTCGCGATACGGGATGCCCTGACGGGCGCGTCCGAGCCCGAGGCGATGCTGCTGCACGGCGACTACCACCACGGCAACGTGCTCTCCGCCGACCGCGTCCCCTGGCTCGCCATCGACCCCAAACCGCTCGTCGGCGACCCCGCGTTCGACCTCGCGTGGCTCGTCCGCGACCGCCTGGACACGCTGTTGGCCAGCCCCGGCGCGCAGGCGGCGGCGCGGCGGCGGGTCGCCAAACTGTCCGACGCGCTGGAGGTGGACCGGGACCGGGTCCGCGGCTGGGCCCTCTTCCGCGCGGTCGAGGCGGGCGTCTGGGCGTTCTCCGTCGGCGACCGCCCCTCCGGCGAGCTCCTCCTGGAATTCGCGGGCCTCCTCTGACCCGGCGCCCCTTTTCCCCCGCCCGCCCTCCCGTGTGCCCCAGGAAGTAAGTGACCCCGGCGCCCGTTTCGTAGGGGCCGGGTGCGGGGCCTCCGGGGCTGGCCATTCTGGACAGCACATTTAGGTGCCTCCGGCACCCTCAACTGATCACCCCGGGTCATGCACCCAAATATGCTCCACAGTCCAGAACACCCACCCCTACGACCCCGCCCCCTCCGCAGGTTGTCGCGCCTGATCCCCGGTGGGGAGTAGAGACGGCACCGTGCTCGGGCAACCGTTGGCGCAACGCCACCAAAGGGCTCAGCCGTCACCGCCGACAGCACCCCCACCGGCCGTCAGGACGCGCAACCGACCCGGGAGGGGGTGTGGCGGGGTGCCCCCTCTGGGGGTACCTCCCAGCGGTAGCTGGGGGAGGGACGAGCGGAGACCGCGGGGCCCGATGCCGGACGATGTGGGGCCAAACCGCGAGCCCCGTGGGGGCACCTCCCAGCGGTAGCTGGGGGCGCACCCCGGCGCGGCACCGACCCCCCCACACGAACAGAGCGCAGGGCCCCCAACTTCCGCGCCGGGTACAAGGGCGGGAAGGCGGGGAAGAAGCCTCCCCGCACAGCCCGCGTAGCGGCGCGGCTACGCGGAGAGGCGCGCCACCGCGTCCGGCACGGAGAGTTCCTCCCGCTCCCCGGACCGCCGGTCCTTGAGCTCGACGACACCGTCGCCCGCCCCCCGCCCGACCACCAGAATCGTCGGCACCCCGAGCAGTTCCGCGTCCGTGAACTTCACGCCGGGCGAGACGCCCGCACGGTCGTCGACGATGACCCGCACGCCCGCGGCGTGCAGCTTCTCCGCGACCTCGAGCGCAAGCTCGGTCTGCAGGGCCTTGCCCGCCGCGACGACGTGGACGTCGGCCGGGGCGATCTCGCGCGGCCAGCACAGGCCCTGCGCGTCGGCGGTCTGCTCGGCGAGCGCGGCGACGGCGCGGGAGACGCCGATGCCGTAGGAGCCCATGGTGACCCGGACGGGCTTGCCGTTCTGGCCGAGGACGTCGAGCTCGAAGGCGTTGGCGTACTTGCGGCCGAGCTGGAAGATGTGGCCGATCTCGATGGCCCGGTCCAGCTTGAGGCCGGCGCCGCAGCGCGGGCAGGGGTCGCCGGGCTCGACCGTGACGACGTCGAGGTACTCGTCGACCTCGAAGTCGCGGCCCACGACGACATTGCGGGCGTGCGTGTCGGGCTTGTTGGCGCCGGTGACCCAGGCCGTGCCGGGGGCGACGCGGGGGTCGGCGAGGTAGCGGACGCCGGTCAGGCCCTGCGGGCCGACGTAGCCGCGGACCAGGTCCGGGCGGCCGGTGAAGTCCTCGGCGGTGACGAGTTCGACCTCGGCCGGGGCGAGGTGCTCGCCGAGCTTGCCGAGGTCGACCTCGCGGTCGCCGGGGACGCCGACGGCGACGATCTCGCCGTCGACCTTGACCAGCAGGTTCTTCAGCGTCGCGGAGGCCGGGACACCCAGGTGCGCCGCCAGGGTCTCGATGGTCGGGGTGTCGGGGGTGTCCACCTCCTCCAGGGCCGGGTGGTCCACGCCCTCGACCGGGGGCACCACCGTGGTGACGGCCTCGGTGTTGGCCGCGTAGTCGCACGCGGGGCAGTCCACGAAGGTGTCCTCGCCGGCCGCGGCGGGGGCGAGGAACTCCTCGGAGGCCGAGCCGCCCATGGCGCCGGAGACGGCGGAGACGATCCGGAAGTCGAAGCCGAGGCGGGAGAAGATCTTGATGTACGCCTCGCGGTGCAGGCGGTACGCCTCGGCCAGGCCCTCGTCGGTGGTGTCGAACGAGTACGAGTCCTTCATCTGGAACTCGCGGCCGCGCAGGACGCCGGAGCGGGGCCGGGCCTCGTCCCGGTACTTGGTCTGGATCTGGTAGAGGATCACCGGCAGGTCCTTGTAGGACGCGCACTGGTCCTTGACGAGCTGGGTGAAGATCTCCTCGTGCGTGGGGCCGAGCACGTAGTCGGCGCCCTTGCGGTCGCGGAGCTGGAAGAGCAGGTCGCCGTACTCGCCGGCGCGGCCCGTCACCTCGTAGTTGTCGCGCGGCAGCAGTGCGGGCAGGAGGACCTCCTGGCCGCCGATGGCGTCCATCTCCTCGCGGACGACGCGCGAGACGTTCTCCAGGACCCGCTTGCCGAGCGGCAGCCAGGTCCACACCCCCGCCGAGGAGCGGCGGACGTATCCGGCCCGGACCAGGAGCTTGTGGCTCGCGGTCTCGGCGTCGGCCGGGTCGTCGCGCAGCGTCTTGAGCATCAGCCGGGACATGCGCAGGACCATGGGGCTCTCCAGGGGGTTTCGTGCCGTTGCGGCGAGGATATCGACCCGCCGGGTGCGGCCGGAAACCGTTTACCGCAGGAGCGGCAGCCAGGCGCCCATCACGGCGTACGGACTGGTGGCGCTCGGGAAGTGCACCGGCCGCGCGAGGTCGGTGTAGCCGAGGGCGCGGTACAGGCGCCGGGCCCGGCTCTCGGTGTCGATGGCGGACAGGATGCTGCGCGGCTGGGTGGCGGCGTCGGTGATGGCGGTGATCAGCGTGCGCCCGATGCCGCGGCACTGGAAGTCGGGGTGGACGTGCAGTTCGGTGATGGTGAAGGCGTCGTCGAGCCAGTCGTCGGTGCCGGTGCGGCGCAGGTAGGGCTCGACGACGGTGGACCACCAGTGCGTGCGGTGGTTGGGCATGCCGTAGACGAAGCCGGCCAGCCGTCCGTCCGGGGCGAGGGCGCCGAGCGCGCGGACACCGGGGAAGCCGAGGTGGCGCAGCACGATCTGGCGGCGGATGGCGACCTCTTCCGCGCCCAGCCCGAAGGCGACCGCCTGGACGGCCAGTGCCTCGTCCACCCGCGCCGCCAGGTCGATCGGCTCGACCGCCACGTCATCCATGGGCGGCGACACTACTAGAACAGGACGCTCATGAAAGCGCCGACCTCGGTGAACCCGACGCGGCGGTAGGCGGCCCGGGCGGGCGCGTTGAAGTCGTTGACATAGAGGCTGGCCACGGGCGCGACGTCGCGCAGCGCGTAGTTGAGCACGGCCGCCATGCCGGTCTCGGAGAGCCGACGGCCCCGGTAGTCGGGGTCGACCCAGACGCCCTGGATCTGGCAGGCGTGCCGGGTGACGGCGCCGATCTCGGCCTTGAACACCACCCGGCCGTCCTCGATACGGGCGAACGAGCGCCCGGTGGAGACGAGTTCGGCGACCCGCGCCTGGTAGATCAGGCCGCCGTCGCCGGCGAGCGGGGAGACCCCGACCTCCTCGGTGAACATGGCCACGCACGCGGGCATGATGAGGTCCAGTTCGTCGCGCCGCACCCGGCGCACCCCGGGGTCGGGTTCGACGTCGGCGGGCAGGGCCCGGGTGACCATCAGCGGCTGGTGGGCACGGATCTCACGGGCCGGTCCCCAGCTGCGTTCGAGCAGCGACCACAGGGCGGCGGTGGACTCGGCGGGGCCGACGATCGACGAGCAGCGGCGGCCCGAGCGCAGCGCCCGGTCGGCGAAGGCGCGCACGGCCTCGGGGCCGGCGCAGATGGGCACGAGGTTGGCGCCCGCGTAGCACAGGGCCTCCAGCCGGCCACCGAAGTACCAGCCCCACAACTCGCCGCCGAGTCGCCACGGGTCGAGCCCGGCGACGGCGACCCGGGAGGCGACGAAGGCGTTGGCCACCGGGTCCCGGTCGAGCACCGCGAGGACGGCGTCGAGTTCTCCGGGTTCCAGGACCTTGGTCGTCGTGGTCGTCAACACGTGGGCGCCTCACCGTACGGGCAGCGGTGGTCGGGGAAGTCCCCGAACTTTACCCCGCCGCAGCGCGTTCCGCCCCTGCCGCCCGCATCCCGGGACGGGAGCGGCGACAGGGGCGGGACGGTGCGCATGCGGGGGGAGGGGGTCAGCTGACGGAGACGGAGGGCTCGCCGGAGGCGATGCCGTCGGCTTCCATCTGCTCGGCGAGCTTCATGGCCTCCTCGATGAGGGTCTCCACGATCTTCGACTCCGGCACGGTCTTGATGACCTCGCCCTTCACGAAGATCTGCCCCTTGCCGTTGCCCGAGGCCACCCCCAGATCCGCCTCGCGCGCCTCACCGGGACCGTTGACGACACAACCCATCACCGCGACCCGCAGCGGGACCTCCATGCCCTCCAGACCCGCCGTCACCTGATCGGCCAGCTTGTACACATCCACCTGCGCCCGCCCGCACGACGGGCACGACACGATCTCCAGCCGCCGCTGCCGCAGGTTCAGCGACTCCAGGATCTGGATACCGACCTTGACCTCCTCCGCCGGAGGAGCCGACAACGACACCCGGATCGTGTCCCCGATCCCCTCGCTCAGCAGCGCACCGAACGCCACCGCCGACTTGATCGTGCCCTGGAACGCCGGACCCGCCTCGGTCACCCCCAGGTGCAGCGGATAGTCGCACTGCTGCGCCAGCAGACGGTACGCGTTGACCATCACCACCGGGTCGTTGTGCTTCACCGAGATCTTGATGTCACGGAAACCGTGCTCCTCGAACAGCGAGCACTCCCACAGCGCCGACTCCACCAGCGCCTCCGGCGTGGCCTTGCCGTACTTCTCCAGCAGGCGCTTGTCCAGCGACCCGGCGTTCACCCCGATCCGGATCGGGGTACCGGCGTCGGAGGCCGCCTTGGCGATCTCCTTCACCTTGTCGTCGAACTGCCGGATGTTGCCCGGGTTCACCCGCACCGCCGCACACCCCGCGTCGATCGCCGCGAACACGTACTTCGGCTGGAAGTGGATGTCCGCGATCACCGGGATCTGCGACTTCCTCGCGATGGTGGCGAGGGCGTCGGCGTCGTCCTGCGAGGGGCAGGCGACCCGCACGATCTGGCAACCGGAGGCGGTGAGCTCGGCGATCTGCTGCAGCGTGGCGCCGATGTCCGCGGTGACGGTGGTGGTCATGGACTGGACGGAGACCGGTGCGTCGCCGCCGACGGCCACGGATCCGACCTGGATCTGGCGGCTCTTGCGGCGGTCGGCGAGCTTGATCGGAACGGACGGCATCCCGAGCGAAATCGCGGTCATGTGCGTGGCATCCCCAAAGTACGCGGATCGAGGTCCCGGCGGCGTGGGCGGGCTCCGTTGAACGAGACTACGTCACCCCACCCACGCCGAGGACATCGCGCCTAGGTCAAACGCACCGGATTGATGAGATCCGCGGCCATGACCAGGGCCGTGAAGCAGATGAAGACGCCGGCGATCACATAGGCGACCGGCATCAGCTTCGCCACGTCGAACGGGCCCGGGTCGGGGCGGCGGAAGACGCGGGCGAGGTTGCGCCGCAGCGACTCCCACAGGGCGCCCGCGATGTGGCCGCCGTCCAGCGGGAGCAGCGGCAGCATGTTGAACAGGAACAGGGCCAGGTTGACACCGGCGAGCAGGTTCACCATCAGGGCGATCTTCTGCGTGGCCGGCAGGGGCAGAGAGAAGACGTCACCGCCCAGGCGGGCCGCGCCGATCATGCCGACCGGGGAGTCGGGCTGGCGCTCGGCGCCGTTGAAGACCGAGTTCCACAGCGCGGGGATCTTGCCGGGGAGCGCGCCGAGCGACCGGACCCCGTCCTCCGCCGTCGTGGCCATGTGGTCGACCGACTGGCCGAAGCCCAGCCGCACCACCCCGTTGGCGGGCGTGAAGCCGAGGAAACCGGCCTGGACGTACTGGCCCTTGACCACGAGGCCCTGGCTGTCGGTCTTGACGACCTTGTTGGCGATCAGGTTCGCGTGCAGGTCGACGGTCTTGCCGTCGCGCACCACGGTGATGGTGGCGGGGCCGATCGTCTTGCGGATCTCCTGCTGCAGCACCGACCACTGGCTGTCGTCGACCTTGACCCCGTTCAGGGCCACGATCCGGTCGCGCTTCTGCAGTCCGGCCGCCTTGGCGGGCGCCGCCGGGTACGTGCCCTGCGCGCAGGGGTCCTTGGCGTCCAGGGCCTTGGTGTCGGACGCCGGGATGACGCAGTCGGAGACCGAGCCGACCGTCGTGGTCTGGGTCTGGAGGCCGAAGACCATGAACAGCATCAGGAAGAGCCCGAAGGCCAGGATCAGGTTCATGAAGGGCCCGGCGAACATCACGATCACGCGCTTCCACGGCTTGCGCGTGTAGAACATCCGGGTCTCGTCGCCCGGCTGCAGTTCCTCGTACGCCGCCGAGCGGGCGTCCTCGATCATCCCGCGGAAGGGCGAGGTGGACCGGGCGGTGATCCGGCCGTCGTCACCGGGCGGGAACATGCCGATCATGCGGATGTAGCCGCCGAGCGGGACGGCCTTGACGCCGTACTCGGTCTCGCCCTTGTGTCGGGACCAGATGGTCGGCCCGAAGCCGACCATGTACTGGGGAACGCGGATCTTGAAGAGCTTGGCGGTGGAGAGGTGGCCGAGTTCGTGCCAGGCGATGGAGACCAGCAGACCCACGAAAAACACCGCGAGCCCCAGGACCCACATGAGTGCCGTCATACGCGTGCCGCCTCCGTTGTCGCCTGCTCCGCTTGTTCCGCAGCCAGTTCCCGGGCACGGGCCCGTGCCCAGCTTTCCGCTTCGAGGACGTCCTCGACCGTGAGAGAAGTTCCCGCCGCGGGGGTGCCGTGTTCCTCCACCACCCGCGCGACAGTGTCCACGATGCCGGTGAAGGGCAGCGTGCCCGCGAGGAACGCGGCCACGCACTCCTCGTTGGCCGCGTTGAACACCGCGGGGGCGGTACCCCCGAGGCTACCGACGCGGCGCGCGAGCGCCACCGCCGGGAACGCCTCGTCGTCGAGCGGGAAGAAGGTCCAGGTCGCGGCCTTCGTCCAGTCGCAGCCCGGCGCGGCGTCGGGCACCCGCTCGGGCCAGCCGAGGCCCAGCGAGATCGGCATCCGCATGTCCGGAGGGCTGGCCTGGGCCAGGGTCGAACCGTCCGTGAACTCCACCATCGAGTGGACATACGACTGCGGGTGGACGACGACCTCAATGCGGTCGAAGGGAATGTCGAAGAGCAGGTGGGCCTCGATGACCTCCAGCCCCTTGTTGACCAGGGTGGCGGAGTTGATGGTCACCACCGGTCCCATGTCCCAGGTGGGGTGGGCCAGCGCCTGCTGCGGGGTGACCCCGGCCAGCTCCTCCTTGGTCCGTCCCCGGAAGGGGCCGCCGGAGGCCGTGACGACGAGCTTGCGCACCTCGGAGCGGGCGCCGCCCATCAGGGCCTGGAAGAGCGCGGAGTGCTCCGAGTCCACGGGCACGATCTGGCCGGGCTTGGCCACCGCCTTCACCAGAGGGCCGCCGACGATCAGCGACTCCTTGTTGGCGAGGATCAGCACGCGGCCCGCCTCCAGGGCGGCCAGCGTCGGGCGCAGCCCGATCGAGCCGGTGATGCCGTTCAGCACCGAGTGGCAGGGCCTGCGGGCCAGCTCGGTCGCCGCGTCCGGGCCCACGAGCACCTCGGGCTGCGGGTCGCTCCCGTACCGCTCGGCCAGGGCCTCGCGGAGCGGGCCCGCGGCCTTCTCGTCGGCGACGGCGACCGCCTCGACGCCCAGCTGCAGCGCCTGGTCGGCGAGCAGTCCGACCCGGCCGCCGGCCGCGGACAGCGCGACCACCCGGAAGCGGTCGGGGTTGCGCAGCACGACGTCGATGGCCTGGGTGCCGATCGATCCGGTCGAGCCGAGGATCACGATGTCGCGGGGGCCGTCGTGGGCGGCGGTGGCCGTGTCCGGTCCGGTCGGCCGCAGGTGCGGGTCGGCGAGAGAGTCGGTCATCCCTCCATTGTGTCGGGTCCGCGGCACGCCGAGGGCACCGCCTCCGGGAAGCGGTGCCCTCGGCTGCGGCCGGCCGTTCAGCGGATCGGCCGGTGGACGTTCTCCTTGCCGGAGGGTCCGGGGTCGGTCGCGGCGATCCACGGGCCGTCGCCCGAGGGATCGACGATGCCGGATTCGAGCCAGGTGTAGGCGCCGCCGAGGACGCCGGTGACCACCTTGCGGTCGATGGTGTCGGTGTTGGCCCACAGGCGCCCGAACAGCTCCTCCACCCGCAGCCGCGACTGGCGGCAGAAGGCGTCGGCGAGCTGGTAGGCCTCGCGCCCGTTCTCGCCGCGGCTGCGCAGCATCTCGGCGCGGACGCAGGCCGCGCTCATCGCGAACAGTTCGGCGCCGATGTCCACCACACGGCCGAGGAAGCCCTGTTTGGTCTCCATCCGACCCTGCCAGCGGGACATCGCGTAGAAGGTCGAGCGGGCGAGCTTGCGCGCGCTGCGCTCCACGTACCGCAGGTGCACGGCGAGGTCGGGGTGGCCCGACGGGTGGAAGGCGCCGTAGGACACCGGCAGCTGGCCGGGGCCCGCGACCAGCTTCGGCAGCCAGCGGGCGTAGAAGCCGCCGGCCTTCATGCCCGCCTTGGCCTTGTCGCCGAGGGCCTTGTCGGGGTCGATGAGGTCGCCGGCCACCGACAGGTGGGCGTCGACGGCCTCGCGGGCGATCAGCAGGTGCATGATCTCCGTCGAGCCCTCGAAGATCCGGTTGATGCGCAGGTCGCGCAGCAACTGCTCGGCCGGTACGGCCCGTTCGCCGCGTGCGGCGAGCGACTCGGCGGTCTCGAAGCCGCGGCCGCCGCGGATCTGGACGAGCTCGTCGGCCATGACCCAGCCCATCTCGGACGCGAAGAGCTTGGCGAGCGCGCCCTCGATGCGGATGTCGTTGCGGTTCTCGTCGGCCATCTGGCTGGAGAGCTCCATGACGGCCTCGAGGGCGAACGTCGTCGCCGCGATGAAGGCGATCTTCGATCCGACGGCCTCGTGCTCGGCGATCGGCTTGCCCCACTGCTCACGGGCCACCGACCACTCGCGGGCGATCTTCAGGCACCACTTGCCGGCCGCGACGCAGGACGCGGGCAGCGACAGGCGGCCGGTGTTGAGGGTGGTCAGGGCGATCTTCAGACCGGATCCCTCGGGGCCGATGCGGTTCGCGGCGGGGACCCGCACCCGGTGGAAGCGGGTGACGCCGTTCTCGATACCGCGCAGACCCATGAAGGAGTTGCGGTTCTCGACGGTGATGCCCTCCGAGCCCGCCTCGACCACGAAGGCGGTGATGCCGCCCTTGTGGCCCTCGCTCCTCGGCACCCGGGCCATGACGACCAGCAGATCGGCCACCACGCCGTTGGTGGTCCACAGCTTGACGCCGTCGAGGACGTAGGAGTCCCCGTCCGGAACCGCCGTGGTGGCCAGGCGCGCCGGGTCGGAGCCCACGTCGGGCTCGGTGAGCAGGAAGGCGGAGATGTCGGTACGGGCGCAGCGCGGCAGGAACCGCTCCTTCTGCTCCGGGGTGCCGAACATCTTGAGCGGCTGGGGCACGCCGATCGACTGGTGCGCGGAGAGCAGCACGCCGACGGCGGGACTGGCGGACCCGACCAGGGCCAGCGCCTTGTTGTAGTAGACCTGCGTGAGACCGAGGCCGCCGTATTTGGGGTCGATCTTCATGCCGAGGGCGCCGAGCTCCTTGAGCCCGTCGATGACCTCGTCGGGGATGCGCGCCTCGCGTTCGATCAGCGCGCCGTCCACCTTCGTCTCGACGAAGTCGCGGAGCTTGGCCAGGAACTCCTCGCCACGCTGGACCTGTTCGGTCGACGGTGTGGGGTGGGGGTGGATCAGGTCGAGCCGGAAGCGTCCCAGGAACAGTTCCTTGGCGAAGCTGGGCTTGCGCCATTCCTGTTCACGGGCTGCCTCGGCGACCTGGCGTGCTTCGCGTTCCGAGACGGTGGGGCGGGCTGAACTTGCGGACATGGGAGCATCACCTCGCGTCGTTACCGACCGGTGCTACGTGTTCGTTAGTACCCCGGTTCCGGCATGGTCACCAGCCCTCGCGCACCGCGGGCCGGGCCCGCGGTGCCCTGCGGCCGCCTCGGGCGGCACGGCGGCCGGGGCGCGCCCGACGTCGGCGGCGAGCGCCGCGGTGGCGAGGGCCGGCGGCGAGCGGGCCGTGACTGACGCGGTGTCAACACGATCTCCGCGGGGCGTTCTTCGAGGCCCCGACGACCGCGGCGGGCTCCTGGGACACCCGTCCGCGACACCCGCGGGCACCTCCCGTACGGCACCGGAGCGGGAGTGCCCCGGGGCGGCCGCGCCGGTTCCGGGGGATTCGCCTCGGCGCCCGGCTCCACCCGGGTGAACGCCCGGGCCGCCCCGCCGGCCGGACGCCAAGGGCCAGCGCCTCACGGAGAGTCGGGGAGGACAACGCGGCCGGGGCGCACCGCACATGCGCCCCGGCCGCTGGAGGGATGGCCTACAGGGCGAGCCCGGTCAGCACGAGAACGCGCTCGTAGGTGTAGTCGTCCATCGCGTACTTGACGCCCTCACGCCCGACGCCGGAGTCCTTGACGCCGCCGTAGGGCATCTGGTCGGCGCGGTACGAGGGCGCGTCGCCGATGATGACCCCGCCGACCTCCAGCTCCCGGTGGGCACGGAAGGCGGTCTGCAGGTCGTGCGTGAAGACACCGCTCTGCAGGCCGAACTTGGAGTCGTTGACCACGGCGAACGCCTCGTCGGTGCCCTCGACCCTGTGCAGCGACAGCACCGGGCCGAAGACCTCCTCGGTGGCGATGATCGCGTCGGCGGGCAGGTCGGCCAGCACGGTGGGCTCGTAGGCGGCACCGTCGCGCGCGCCGCCGGTCAGCAGCTTGGCACCCTTGGCCACGGCGTCCTCGACCCAGGATTCGACGCGCCGGGCGGCGTTCTCGTCGACCAGCGGGCCGACGTCGGTCGCCTCGTCCGACGGGTCCCCGGTGACCTGGGCCCTGACCTCGGTCACGACCTTCTCCACCAGCCGGTCGTACACCGCCGCGTCCGCGACGACCCGCTGCACGGAGATGCAGGACTGGCCGCCCTGGTAGTTGGCGAAGGTCGCGATGCGGCTCGCGGCCCACTCCAGGTCCTCCTCGGACGACCAGTCCGCGAGCACGACGGCGGCGGCGTTGCCGCCCAGCTCCAAGGTGATGTGCTTGCGCGGCACCGAGTCCATGATCTGGTAGCCCACCCGGTCGGAGCCGGTGAAGGAGACGACGGGCAGGCGCTCGTCCTGGACCAGCGCGGGCATCCGGTCGTTGGGAACGGTCAGCACGCTCCAGGAACCGGCCGGCAGCTCGGTCTCGGCCAGGATCTCGCCCAGCACCAGGGCCGAGAGCGGGGTGGACGGTGCCGGCTTGAGGATGATCGGCGTGCCGACGGCGATCGCCGGGGCGACCTTGTGCGCCACCAGGTTGAGCGGGAAATTGAAGGGCGCGATGCCGAGCACGCTGCCGCGCGGGAACCGGCGGGTCAGCGCCAGACGGCCCACGCCGCCCGCGTCGGTGTCCAGTCGCTGCGCCTCACCGCTGTTGAAGCGGCGCGCCTCCTCCGCGGCCCAGCGGAACACCGAGACGGCGCGGCCGACCTCGCCGCGCGCCCACTTGATCGGCTTGCCGTTCTCGGCGGTGATCAGGCGCGCGATCTCCTCGGCGCGCTCGGCCAGCCGCTTGGACACGTGGTCCAGCGCGGCGGCGCGCACATGCGCGGGGGTGGCGGCGAACTCAGCCTCGACGGCCTTGGCGGCCGCGACCGCCTCCTCGACCTGGTCCTCGGTCGGCACGCCGACCGAGGCGACGACGCTGCCGTCGTACGGGTTCACGACATCGAAGCTGTCCTCGCCGGTGACCGGGCGGCCGGCGAGCCAGAAGGCGGTGGGGGTGCTCATGCGGACACGGTAGGACGGGCGGCACCCGGACGGGCTTGTCCACGGAGGAGTACGGCCCTGGGGCGATGCGCCGTTTCGGCACGTGCCGTCAGCGGCCGGCGGCCTTCAGGGCGAGCCAGAGCTCCATCCGCACGTCCGGGTCGTCCAGCGAGCGGCCCAGGATCTCCTCCACGCGCCGCATCCGGTAGCGCAACGTGTGCCGGTGCACCCCGAGGTCGGCCGCGGCGGCGTCCCACTGGCCGTGCCGGGACAGCCAGGCCTGCAGAGAGGCCGTGAGGTCGCCGCGGGCGGTGGCGTCGTGCTCCCGCAGCGGACGCAGCAGCCCGTCCGAGAACGCCCGCACGGCGTCCTCGCTCAGCAGCGGCAGCACCGAACCGGAGCCGACCTCGTCGTGCTCGACCACGCTGCGGCCGCGTCGGCGCGCGACCGCCAGCGCCCGTCCGGCCTGCTCATGGGCGGCGGGCACGGCCGCGGAACCGACCGCGGCGGACAGTCCCGCCACGAGGTCGTCGTCGCTGTCGAGCGCCGCCAGGCACGCGGCCAGCACAGCGCCTTCCGCCGAGGCCAGGACGGTCAACCGGTCCCCGTCACGCACCGCCAGCACCGGCTCCGCCGAGCGCAGCGCCGCCGCCTCCACCCGCTCGGCCAGCAGACCCACGGCCTCGACGGCGGCCTCCGCCGGCTCGGCCACCAGCACGCGCACGGGCGCCTCCAGCAGCCCGCCGTACAGCCGGCCCGCCACCGTACGGGCGTGCTCGGCCTCCCCCACGAGCAGCATCCGCAGCAGCGCGCCGCCGAGGCGCTGCTCGGTGTCCTGCAACGTGCGGGACTGCTCCAGGGACAGCGTCAGCAGGGCCACGGCCGCGTGCACGATGTAGCGGGCGGAGGTGTCCAGCCGCTCCTCCGTCCCCACCGCGAGGAAGCCGCGCGGGCGGCGGCCCGTGCCGAGCGACTGCAACTGCACCCGGTCCTCCGTGCCCGCCGGGCCCGCCACGGCCGCGCTCGCCGGCGCCGGCTTCCCGCGCAGCCGGTCCACCTCGCCGGCCAGCCGTGCGGCACGGCGGCCCGCCCAGTCCGGGGCGGCGGCCACCACCGCGCCGGACGCGTCGTACAGCGCCGCCCAGCCGTTCAGGTGCGCCGCGAGCCGGGCCAGCAGCGCGCTCGTCCCGTCCGGCGCCAGCGCGGCCCGGGTCAGCTCCCGCTGCGCCTCGAAGCCGGCCGTCACCGCCTGGTACTGCTCCGCGGCTATCGCCGCCGACACGGCCTTGCTGATGGCGATGAACGGCGTCTTGCGCGGCACCTCCAGCAGCGGCAGCCCGTGCGTCTCCGCGGCCTCCACGAGCGCCTCCGGCACGGTGTCGTGGCTCAGGCCCACGCCGAAGCCGAGCCCCACGACGCCGGCCCGTGCCAGCCGGGTCACGTACTGCGCGAGCGCGTCCGGTGCCCCGCTGTCCAGCTTCAGGCCGGTCGTGAGCAGCAGTTCCCCGCCCTCCAGGTACGGCGCGGGGTCGTCCAGCTCGCTGGTGTGCACCCAGCGGACGGTCGCCGCGTCCGCGTGGTCGCCTGCGGCGAGGGCGGTCAGCTTCAGGGCGGGGTTCCGCAGGAGTGAGGCGAGGGTTGGCGGCACGGTCTTTTTCTCCATCGCGGAGTACGGTCTCTTCCGATTCTGCCTCACCGTATACCTGCGGCGCCGCCAGGTTTTTCCCCCGCCCACCCGCCCGTGTGCCCCAGGAAGTCTGTGCGCCCCGGCGCGCGTTTCGTGGGGTGCCGGGGTCGGGGCCTCCGGGGCTGGCCATTCTGGACAGCACATTTCGGTGCCTCACGCACCCTCAACTGATCACCCCGGGTCATGCACCCAAATATGCTCCACAGTCCAGAACGCCCACCCCTCCGACCCCGCCCCCTCCGTTTCGTATCGCGCCTGATCCCCGGTGGGGGGGTAGTGGCGGCACCGTGCCCGGGGCCCCGTCGGCGCAACGCACGCAGCTGCCCAGGCAGCCGTCACATCGCGCCCACACCGGGAGAGGGGCGGGGCCCGCCCCGGCACGCGTGAGGGGCGAAGGTCACGACCTGGACAGGCCACCGGAGGACCCCCGGCCCCCGCGACAACCGCTGGCGGAGGTGGAGCCGGACAACCACGGCACCCCGAACCGCCCCCGTACCCCCACCGGAGAACAGACCCGAACCCCCTGGCCCTCACGACGGCCAATGGTGGGGGTAGAGCCGGGCAACCGAGGTCACCCGGACCGCCCCCCGTACCCCACCGGGGATCAGGCACGAACACACACGGAAGGGGCGGGGATACCGGAAGAACCCCCCGCCCCCGCGACAACCGCTGGTGGAGGTGGAGCCGGACAACCACGGCACCCCGAACCGCCCCCGTACCCCTACAGGGGAACAGGCCCGGACCCCCTGGCCCTCGCGACGGCCGCTGGTGGGGGTGGAGCCGGGCAACCGGGGTCACCCGGACCGCCTCTATACCCCCCACCGGGGATCAGGCGCGACAACCTACGGAGGGGGCGGGGTCGTAGGGGTGGGTGTTCTGGACTGTGGAGCATATTTGGGTGCATGACCCGGGGTGATCAGTTGAGGCTGCTTGAGGCACCTAAATGTGCTGTCCAGAATGGCCAGCCCCGGAGGCCCCGCACCCGGCCCCCACGAAACGCGCGCCGGGGTGACTGACCGCGCCGGGCACACGGGAGGGCGGGCGGGGGAAAAACCTACGACCGGAGGTCGACCAGGACGGGCGGGGCGTGCTCCCCGCTCGCCGCCGTGAGCGACAGCACCGCGTGCCCCGCAGGGACAACGTGGGCCAGGTCCGACGCGGACCACCGCTCCCGTTCGACCTTGCGCACCGTGACGGACTCCGCCGTGACCGCCTTGCCCGTGACGAGCCGCCGCACGGTGTGCAGCACCCGCGTGAGCGGCTCGTCCGCGATGATCTGGCGGTTGGTGACGTCCTGGACGTCGACCCATTCCTTGCCCCAGACCTCCGCGAACCGGGCCCCGTCCCAGGCGGTGACCCCGGAGAGCGCGGCGCGGCAGCCCACGGCGCCGAGGAGGGCGGCGCGCAGGGGCTCGGGGACGTCGTCGAGGGTGCGCAGGGTGAGGACGGCCCCGGCGTTGGCGGACCGCATGCGCTGGAGGCCGCGCACCGACTCGGCGGTGACGGTGTGGGAGGCGTCGTCGAGGACGAGGCAGGCGAAGAGGGAACGGTCCTGCCGGGCCACGGCGCACTCCGCGAACTGGGCGAGGACCAGCCGCGCGAGGATGCGGGAGACCTCGGCGTGGCCGCGTTCGGGGAGGTCGATGCGGACCCGGAGGGGGTGTTCCAGGCCGCGCAGGGAGAAGGGGTGGCTGCCGCCGGTGGTGTCGAAGAAGCCGGCGAACGCGGGGCGGTCGAGGAGGGCGATGCGGTCGGCGAGCAGCGGTCCCGCGTCGCCGGGGCGGGCGGACTGACGTTCGCGGGCGTCGAGTTCGCGCAGCTGGGCCTGGGCGACGGGGCCGCGGTCCTGGAGCGCGGCGCGCAGCGCGGCCAGCGCCGCGGGTGTGCCGTCGAGGAGTTCGCGCAGTTCGGGGACGGAGGGGAAGCGGCCGTGGGCGGCGTGGAAGGGCCCGAGCAGCTGGGCGAGCGCGGTGGCGGCGCGCCGGCTGTCACCGCCGGGGAGGGCGGCGGCGAGGTCGCCGACCAGGGCTTCGGCGAGGAAGCCCGCGGCCTCGTCGGGGTCGCCGGCGCCGCCGTAGAGGTCGAGGTCGTACGCGGAGTCGGGACGGCCGATCTTGACGACGACGTCGAAGGACTCGTCCGGGGCGAGCCGCGCCCCGTCCGTGCCGACGGCGACGACGGCCGCCCGCCCGGCGAGGGCCTGCAGGCACATGAACTCCAGGACCGGCCGCACGATGCGCACGGTCTTGCCGGAGCCGGGTGGTCCCACGGCGAGCAGGGAGGTGCCGAGCACGGAGGTGTCCAGGGCGAACCCGGCGCCGCGGTGGGTGCGGGGGTTGCGCTCGTCCTCGGCGGCGGTGCCGATGCGGACCTGTCCTGCGGACAGGTCGTGCCGGGCGGCGCGCACCGGCAGGTCGCGGGCGCCGCTGGGGTGGGCGCAGGCGGCGGCGCCGTAGCGGAGCACGGTGTCGGTGAAGGCGGGGAGCCGGCCGGGCTCGGACCGCACCGACTGCCAGGCGCGGGTCAGCCGGGCGAAGTCGACGTCGTTCATCCGCCCGTCGCGCGCGTCACCGGCGAGCCGGTCCGCGGCGTCGACGGCGCCGCCGTCGCGCAGCGCGGGGAATTCCGCCGGGTCCTGCCGCGGGTCGGCGGGCGGCCGGCCGGAGGCGGCCGGGTCCTCCTCGCGGGCCCGCTGGAGGGGGGCGGTGATGTAGCGGCGCCACATCTCGGGCCAGCGGCCGAGCCGGGCGAAGAAGATCAGCAGCGCGCCGCCGACGATCGCGTAGTAGAGGTACGAGGCCCAGGCGTAGGCGGTCTGATTGCCGCCGGCATGGCGCCAGGAGTCGGGGGTGACGGCGAGCAGGGGCCACAGCCAGTAGCTGCCGAGGTAGCCGTTCCACAGCAGGGACCACAGGAGCCAGCCGCCGAGGAAGGCGATGACGGCGCCGCTGACGAGCTGGCGGCCCGGCACGGCCTCGGGGTCGTCCGCGGGTCGCGGGCGGTGGCCCTCGCGCCACACGCCGGGCTCCGCGGTGGGGCGCGGCGCGCGCAGCCAGGCGACGAACCCGGCGCCGTCGGGGCCGGCGGGCGCGGTGGCGCCCGGG
>NZ_JARAWX010000037.1:0-65376 GCF_033793585.1 Streptomyces sp. MI02-7b
GGAAGCTTCCTTCGAGACCGTTTCACCGGCCCCTCCGGGCTTTCCCTTCGTTGTCTCCAGCTTAGCAGATCCGATTTCCTTCTCTGCCACCCTCTGGAGCGGGTGTGCCGTCCGGCTTTCGCTTTTCGGCTTTTCCGACTGTATCAGACCGTTTCCGGCCTGATCCCCCGTCAGCGGGGCTTGTCCTCCCGGCTGTTGGGCCGTTCCGACGGGTTGAACGTTAGCGGATCAATGGCGCCCGATGCCAATCGAGCAATTCCGCCGATCCTCATTCCGAAAGCGCGCACGAAAACGAAACGACTACTCGTCGTTCGTTCGGAAACTTGCTTCGGGATGGCCGCCCGGGAACCGGTGCAGGCGAACTGTTCACCAGCGGGCAACCCGGAGAACACTACGGATCGCGGATGCGAGTGTCAAACCGGGTCAGTCAAGGTCCTTGAGCCTGCCGCCGGCGTCGGGCTGGTCGGCCTCGACGCGGCGCAGAAGGCGGGTCAGCAGGTCGCCCAGGACGGAGCGTTCGTCCGGGTCGAGGTCCTGGAGGAGGTCGCCCTCGAAGGCGGCGGCCATCCGCATGGTCTCGAGCCACTTGCCGCGGCCCACGTCGGTGAGCTCCACGATGACGCGGACCCGGTTGGACTCGTCGCGTTCACGGGTGACCAGGCCCTCGGAGACCATCCGGTCGATGCGGTGGGTCATCGCGGCAGGGGTGAGGCCGAGTCGCTTGGCGAGGTCGCCCGGGCCGAGCCGGTAGGGCCGGCCCACCACGACGAGGGCCTTGAGGACCTCCCATTCGGCGGCGGTGATGCCGACCGCGGACAGGTGGCGGCTGTAGCCCACGTGGAGGCGCCGGTTCAGCCGGCCGAGTGCCGTGACGATCTTCTCGACCTGGGGGTCCACCTCGGGGAACTCGCGTTGGTAGATCGCGATCTGCTCATCGAGGTCCAGCTCCTGAGGGGAGTTGGACTGGCCGTCGCCTGCGCTCGTCATGGCACGAGTGTGCCATGGAACTCATTGGCCCTAAAGACTTCCGTTGTGTACTGTTCAACTTCGAACTTTACTGTTGAAGTCTTAGCACTTGAGGACTTCTGACCTAAGGGGTGAGTGTGACCACCGCGATGGGCGCCGCGCTGCGCCGGATCCAGCTGGGCAACGCGCTGAGCGCGTTCGGCAACGGCTTCACCGTGCCGTTCCTGTTCGTCTACGTGTCGCAGGTACGCGGCCTGGGAGCGGGGACCGCGGGTGTCGTGCTGTCGGCGTTCGCCGTCGCCGCCCTCGCCGTGCTGCCCTTCACCGGGCGGACGATCGACCGGAACGGCCCGCTGCCCGTACTGCTGGCCGGGGCGATGGCGTCCGCGGTGGGCGCGCTGGGCTTCGGCCTGGCGACGAGCGCGCCGCTGGTGATCGCCGCTTCGGTGGTGATGGGCGCCGGCATCGCCGTGATGCAGCCCGCGCTGGCGACGCTCATCGTGTGGTGCTCCACCCCGACGACACGGTCGCGGGCCTTCGCGACCCAGTTCTTCCTGAGCAACCTGGGGCTCGGCATCGGCGGACTGCTGGGCGGACTGCTGGTCGACACCGCGCGGCCGGGCTCGTTCACGCTGCTGTTCTCCGTCGAGGCCACGATGTTCGTCGTGCTGGCCGCGGTGGTGGCCTCCGTACGGCTGCCGAGGACGTCCCGGATGGAGGCGGCGCCGACGGAGCGCGCGGCGAGCGGTTGGCGGGCGTTGCTCCGGGACCGGGCGATGATCCAGTTGTGCGTACTGGGCGGGGTGCTGTTCTTCGCCTGCTACGGGCAGTTCGAGTCGGGCCTGTCGGCCTACGCGGTCGAGGTGACCAAGGTGTCGCCGTCGACACTGGGCATCGCGCTGGCGGCGAACACGGCGGCCATCGTGGTCGCGCAGTTCCTCATCCTGCGGCCGGTGGAGCGGCGGCGCCGCAGCCGGGTCATCGCGGCGGTGGGTGTGCTGTGGGCCGTGGCCTGGGTCGTCGCGGGGCTGTCCGGGCTCGTGGGCGACGCGCACGCGATCGCGACGGCGATGCTCATCTCCACGTACGCGCTGTTCGGGCTCGGCGAGGCGATGCTGTCGCCGACCGTCGCGCCGCTGGTGGCGGACATGGCACCGGAGCGGATGGTCGGCCAGTACAACTCCGCCTTCGCGTTGGTGAAGCAGCTCGCGATGGCCGTGGGGCCCGCGGTGGGCGGCCTCATGGCGGGTGCCGGGACGTACCCGCAGTACATCGTGATGCTGGTCGCCTGCTCGCTGGGGGTCACCGTGCTGTCGCTGCGCCTGGGACGCCGGCTGACGGTCCACCAGGACGCGCCGCTGACGGAGCCGGTGCTGGCCGCGTAGTCCGCCCTCAGGTGGGGAGCGCGAACTCGCACCACACCGCCTTGCCGCCGCCCGGCGTGCGCCGGGAGCCCCAGCCGGAGGCGATGGTGGCGATGATCGAGATGCCGCGGCCCGCCTCGTCGACCGGTTCGGCGCGGCGGCGGCGCGGCAGGTGGTCGTCGCCGTCGGTGACCTCGATGATCAGCCGGCGGTCGGTGCGGCGCAGCCGCAGCCGCATGGGCGGCACCCCGTGCTGCAGGGAGTTGGCGACCAGTTCGCTCGCGGCGAGCACCCCGAGGTCGACGAGCTCGACGGGGAAGCGCCACGAGGTCAGGACGCCCTGCGCGAAGGCACGGGCGCGGGGGGCCGCCTCGACGCCGCCGAGCAGTTCCAGCGACGCGTTGCGGAAGAGCTCGGAGTCGGTGCCCTCGCGCTGCGGGTACTGCAGGACCAGGACAGCCACGTCGTCGGCGTGCTCGGAGGTCACGCCGAGCGCGCGCAGCAGGCGGTCGCAGATCACCTGCGGGCTGCCGGTGGCGCCGGCGAGGGTGTTCATCAGGGCGGAGACGCCCTCGTCGATGTCCTCGCCCCGGCGTTCGATCAGGCCGTCGGTGTACAGGACGGCGGTGGCGCCGGGGCCCAGCGGCACGGTGCCCGAGGTGTGGACCCAGCCGCCGGTGCCGAGCGGGGGACCGGTGGGCTCGTCGGCCCGGTGCACGGTGCCGTCGGCGTCGCGGACGACGATCGGCAGGTGGCCGGCGGACGCGTACGACAGCCGGCTCTCGCTCGGGTCGTGGACCGCGTAGACGCAGGTGGCGATCTGCATCGCGTCGATCTCGGCGGCGAGTCCGTCCAGGAGCTGGATCACCTCGTGCGGGGGCAGGTCGAGGCGGGCGTAGGCGCGGACCGCGGTGCGCAGCTGGCCCATGACGGCGGCCGCGCGCACACCGCGGCCCATGACGTCGCCGATGACCAGGGCGGTGCGGCCGGCGCCGAGGGTGATGACGTCGTACCAGTCGCCGCCGACGGCGGCGTCGGTGCCGCCGGGCTGGTAGGTCGCGGCGACGCGCAGGTCGTCGGGCTGTTCGAGCTCCTGGGGGAGCAGGCTGCGCTGGAGGGTGACCGCGGTCGCGTGCAGACGCCGTTCGCTCTCGCGCAGTCGCTCGGCGGCCTGCACCTGGTCGGTGACGTCGGTGGCGAAGACCAGGACGCCGCCGGTGTCGCCGCCGTCCTTCACCGGAACGGGGCTGCACGTGATCGTGAAGTAGCCCTGCCGCGTGGCGGTGGCGACCTTGCGGGCCTTCACGGTGCGGGGTTTGCCGCTGCGGAACACCTGGTCCATGAGGGGGAGCAGGCCGAGCTCGGCGAGCTCGGGCAGTGCCTCGCGGGCGGGCTCGCCGGGGGTGCGGGGGCCGAAGACCTCCGCGTAGGCCTCGTTGACGTAGCCCAGGCGATGGGCTGAGCCGTGCGTGACCGCGATGAGCGCGGGGAGCCGGGACAGCACCTCCCGCACGGGGAGCGCGTCGAGGGTGTGCGCCGGCGCGTCGGCGTGTTCCCCCGCCTGGCCGCGTGCCGCGGGGACCGCCCCGCCGGAGGGGGGTTCGGTGCTCGCGGCCGCCGCCTGGGCATTGCGACGTTGTGTTCCGGGGAGCCGGGCGCTCCAGCGCGTGAGGTTCAAACGTCCGATTCCTCGTATTTGTCACTCTTTGCAGGTGCTGACGCACGCATGGTCACAGGGTCCAGTGTGGCCGACCCGCCGCTCCGGGGGAATCGGCGACCGCATCCGCACTGGTCGGTCAGGGCGCGTCGGGTTTGCGGCCGGCGCCCGCGGCGAGCTCGAACTCCGCGCGCGGGTTCTCCAGGGAGCCGAGCGAGATGATCTCCCGTTTGAAGAGCCCGGACAGGGTCCATTCGGCCAGGATGCGCGCCTTGCGGTTGAAGGTGGGCATCCGGCTGAGGTGGTACGCGCGGTGCATGAACCAGGCAGGGTAGCCCGTGAGTCTGCGACCGTAGACCTGTGCGACGCCCTTGTGGAGCCCGAGGGAGGCGACCGACCCCGCGTAGGCGTGACGGTAGTCGCTCAGGGGCCCTCCGCGCAGGCTCGCGACGATGTTGTCGGCCAGCACGCGGGCCTGGCGCAGGGCGTGCTGGGCGTTGGGGGCGCACAGCGCGTCCGGGTCGCCGGAGGCCAGGTCCGGCACGGCGGCGGCGTCGCCCGCCGCCCAGACGTTGTCGGTGCCGTCGACCCGCAGGGTGGCGGCGCAGCGGACGCGGCCGCGGTCGCCCAGCGGCAGGCCGGTGCGGGACAGGACCGGGTGCGGCTTGACGCCGGCGGTCCACACGATCGTGCGGGCGGGCAGCCGCGAGCCGTCGTCGAGGGCGACCACGCGCTTCTCGCAGGACTCCAGCCGGGTGTTCAGCCGGACGTCGATGTTGCGGCCGCGCAGCTCGCGGACGGCGTACGTGCCCATCTCCTCGCCGACCTCGGGAAGGATGCGGCCGGTGGCCTCGACCAGGATCCATTTCAGGTCGTCGGCCTCGACGTTGTGGTAGTAGCGCACGGCGTGGCGGGCCATGTCCTCCAGTTCGGCCAGCGCCTCCACGCCCGCGTAGCCGCCGCCGACGACGACGAACGTGAGCGCGGCGTCGCGGACCTCCACGTCCCGGGTGGAGGAGGCGATGTCGAGCTGCTCCAGGACGTGGTTGCGCAGGCCGATGGCCTCCTCGACGGTCTTGAAGCCGATGCCGTGCTCGGCGAGGCCGGGGATGGGCAGCGTCCGGGAGACCGAGCCGGGGGCGATGACCAGGTGGTCGTACGGCAGCAGGAGCTCGCCGGAACCTTCCTCCTCGGTGGCGAGGGTGGCCACCGCGGCGATCCGCCGGGCGTGGTCGATGCGCCGGGCCTCGCCGATGACCAGCGTGCAGCGGTCCAGGACGCGCCGCAGCGGGACCACGACGTGCCGCGGGGAGATGGAGCCCGCCGCCGCCTCGGGGAGGAAGGGCTGGTAGGTCATGTACGGCTGCGGTTCGACGACGACGATCTCCGCCTCGTCGCGCGCCAGCTTCCGCTGCAGTCGCAGGGCGGTGTACATGCCGACGTATCCGCCGCCGACCACCAGGACGCGCGGGACCGCGGACTCGCGGCCCGCGCCGGACGGCTCCTTGAGTGCTGCCATCGTTCCATGAGGCAATGCCCGCTCGGGGTTTGTCCACAGGGCGTACGGCAATGAATGGCCGAATCCTGTTGTCCGGCAGGTCACGGGCGGGTTCCCCACCGCCCTGAAGTGCGTGGGCGCGGACACGGCGGCGCGGGTACTCCGATCGTGGGTAGGTTGCCCCTTCATTCTTGACCTGCCCTCAACTATGTTCGTATCCCGTCGGGGTGTCCCTGTGGCGAGCTGTCGCAGCGGCCCGGCGATCATGGGGTGGGGAGTCTCCGGGGGGAGACGCGATTTTCCGGGGGATACACATATGCATATTCAGGACCCTCATTGGGCGCCCGCGGCATCGATGGCGTCGGTGGCCGGTGGCGCAATCGATCCCGGCGGCCACATCGGTGCAGGTGGGGGCGCGGGAGCCGGCAGCCGCACGTCCCCGCTGCGGGTCGACGCGCAGCGGAACCTGGAGCACGTGCTGCGGGCCGCGCGCGAGGTCTTCGGCGAGCTCGGCTACGGCGCGCCCATGGAGGACGTCGCGCGCCGGGCCCGGGTGGGCGTCGGCACGGTCTACCGGCGGTTCCCGAGCAAGGACGTGCTGGTGCGGCGGATCGCCGAGGAGGAGACGGCGCGGCTGACCGAGCAGGCGCGCGCCGCGCTCGGCCAGGAGGACGAGGCCTGGTCGGCCCTGTCGCGCTTCCTGCGCACGTCCGTCGCCTCGGGCGCGGGACGGCTGCTGCCGCCGCAGGTGCTGCAGGTGCAGCCGGCGGGGGCCGAGGAGGCACGGGTGCCGCAGCAGCGCGGCGCGGCGGAGGACGCCGCGTCCGGTGCCGGGATCACGGCGCTGCTGGAGGTCGTCGGGCAACTGGTGGAGAGGGCGCGTACGGCAGGTGAGCTGCGGGCCGACGTGTCCGTGGCCGACGTGCTGCTGGTGATAGCCACGGCGGCGCCCTCGCTGCCCGACCCGGCGCACCAGGCGGCCGCCTCCGCACGGCTGCTGGACATCCTGCTCGACGGCCTGCGGTCCCGTCCGGGGGCGTGACGCTGCCCCGTCCGGGTGATGGTGCTCGGTCCGGGGAGTGAAAACTCCCCGGACGAGTGGTTCCGATGTTTGGCAGGTCATCGGAAGCGACGCTTGTGCCACGCTTACGCCCGTGGATGAAGGAAACGGGGAGCCGGAGCCCGCCCCCGAGGCGGGATCGGACTCCGGCGAGGAGCAGTCCTCCGGTCGCGTGCCGGGCCAGCGGGAGCCGCTGGCCGAACGTCGTGAGGCCCCCGTCCCGGGCAGTCGGCCGTCGGACGACCGGCCGACCGTGGAGATGCCCTCCGCGAAGACGGCGGAGCCGGCCACCGCGGACGCGCCCGTGTCCGACGCCGACCTCGTCGCGCGGGTGCGCGGCGGGGACGACAGCGCGTACGAGGAGCTGTACCGCCGCCACGCCGCCGCCGTGCGCCGCTACGCGCGCGGTTGCTGCCGCGACACGCACACCGCCGAGGACCTGACCGGCGAGGTCTTCGCCCGCACGCTGCAGGCGATCCGCGGGGGCAGCGGTCCCGACGCGGCGGTGCGCGCCTATCTGCTGACCACGGTGCGCCGGGTCGCCGCCTCCTGGACGGGCAGCGCCAAGCGTGAGCAACTGGTCGACGACTTCGCGGTGTTCGCGGTGTCGGCGGCCGGTTCCGGTACGGCGGGCGAGACCACGGACCTCGGCGCGGACGTACGCGCCATGCAGGTGGCCGAGCGGTCGTTGGCCATGCAGGCGTTCCGCACGCTGCCGGAACGCTGGCAGGCGGTGCTGTGGCACACCGCCGTCGAGGAGGAGTCGCCCAGCCAGGTCGCGCCCCTGCTCGGACTGACCGCGAACGCGACGGCGGTGCTGGCCCACCGGGCGCGCGAAGGACTGCGCCAGGCCTATCTGCAGGCGCACGTCTCCGCGTCCCTCACCGCCGAGGGCGGCTGCGCCCAGTACGCCGACCGGCTGGGCGCGCACGCCCGCGGCGGTCTGCGGATGCGGGCCGACCGGGAACTGCGCAAGCACTTGGAGGAGTGCGCCAAGTGCCGCCTCGCGGCGGCCGAGTTGGCGGACGTGAACGCGGCGCTCAAGGGCCTGCTGCCGGTGGCGGTCATCGGGTGGTTCACCGCCTCGTACGCCGTCAAGGCCGCCGGTGCCGCCGCCGCGGGAGCGGCGGCGGCCGCGGGTGCGGGTGCGGGTGCCGCGGCCGGAGGTTCGGCGGGCGGCGCCGGCGCGGGAGCCGGTGGCGCCGCGGCGGCCGAGGGCGTCGGCGCGCCGCTGAAGATCGCCGTCGTGACGGGCGTGGTCGTCGCCGCCGCCGGGGTGGCCGTCGCGCTCGCCCTGTCCGGCAACGACACACCGCCGCGGCCGCAGGCACACAGGAAGCCGTCGGCCGCCCCGGCGGTGCCCCGGCAGGCACCGACGCCGGCACCCTCGAAGGCATCGCCGGCACCCGCCCCGCCGGTCTCGCGGCCGCCGCACAGGCAGGCCCCGCTCCCCACCCCGAAGCCGGTGGCAGAGCCGAGCATCACCCCCGCGGCGGCACCCAAGCCCACCCCGACCCAGCCGCCGACCGTGACACCCGCGCCGACGCCCACGCCCCCGCCCCCGCCGACGCCCAGCCCCACCGTCGAGCCGACCCCGCCGCCGGAGCACCGGGTCTTCGCGCTCAACCAGTTGGGCTACGGCGGCCCGGGCACGTCGGACCGTCCGGTGATCCGCATCGGCGACTGGATGTGGCAGCGCTGGAGCCTCGCCATCGACGGCACCCGGTACGCGGGCGGCGTCACCGTCGCCGCGCCGTCCTCCGTGACGATCGTGCTCAACCGCTCCTGCAGCGCGTTCGACGCGGTCGCCGGCATCGACGACCTCTCCCTCGGCCTCGGCGCCGCGCGCTTCTCCGTCTACGGCGACGGCACACGCCTGTGGCGCTCCGATGTGATCCACGGCGGTGACCCGGGCGTGCCCGTCCATGTGCCGATCGCGGGCTCCAAGACCGTCCGCCTGGTCGTCGAGCCGAGCCGCCGGCTGCACCTGGCGAACGTCGCCGACTGGGCGGGCGCCCGCCTCAGCTGCGACTAGGAGCTACGGGGCCGGTACCTCGCAGGCGTCATCGGTGCAGGCGGCGGCGTCGCCCGCGACGGGGGCGGTGCCCGTCTCCTGCGCCACCTGCTCCAGCACGCGCAGGAAGGTGGACGTCTCCTGACCGCCCTGGACGGCCCACTTGCCCTCGAAGACGAAGGTGGGGACGGCGTTCACACCGATCGCGCGGGCCTCGTCGATCTCGGCGAGCACCTCCTCGTGTCCCTCGTCGCCGGCGAGGAACGCGGCCGCCCGGTCGCGGTCGAGCCCGGCCTCGGCGGCCAGCGACGCCAGCGTCTCGCGGTCGCCGACATCGGCGCCCTCGGCGAAGTGCGCAACGAGCAGACGGTCCTTGAGCGCGGCCTGCACAGCCGGGCCGTAGTCGGTGAGGGCGTGCCAGAGCAGCCGGTGGCCGAGGAGGGTGTTGTTCTCGATGGCGCGGTCGAAGTCGAAGGCCAGGCCCTCGGCGCGGCCGAGCTCCTCCAGCCGGGCGTCCATGGCGGTCGCCTGCGGTCCGAAGCGCTTGCTCAGGTAGGCGCGGTGCGGTTCGGGCGTCTCGGACTTCTCCGGGGAGAGCTGGAACGGCCGGTAGACCACCTCGACCTGGCCGGCCTGCGGGAACGCGGCCAGCGCACGCTCGAAACGGCGCTTGCCCACGTAGCACCACGGGCAGGCGATGTCGCTGTAGATCTCGACCTTCATGCGCACTCCATCATCGGTTGAAAGCTCAAAGATGCAACGCGCCGCGGGACCGCCGCAATCCCGTCGGCCAGGCCGCGATCGCCTCCGCCATCACGTCGTACGCCCCCGTCCCGCCCAGTTGGTTCCCCCGCGCGCGGGCCGCCTCGTACGCGGTGTCGCCCAACGCGGCGCGAGCCGCCCCCTCGACGGCCCGGACGCCCTCCTCCTCGGGGACCGGGCGCGGCAGCCCGGACCGCAGTCCGTCCGCCGCGCCGTGCAACAGGGCGGCACGGGCCGGGTCGCCGAGGGCCAGCAGCACTTCGGCGCCGTACTCGACCACGGCCGCGAGCCGGATCTCCGCGCAGTAGCCGCCGACGCCCGCGCGGACCGCGTTCGCCAGCCCGGCCAGGGCACCGGCCGGATCGCCCTCGGCGGCCAGGATCCGGGCCGCGAGGCTCTCGCAGAGCAGCTCGAAGTCCGGCGGCGGCGTGCCCATGCTGCCCTCGCCCCGTGCCAGCTCGCTCAACTCCCGGGCACGCGGCACGTCGTCGCGCCGCAGCAGGATCTGCGCCAGCAGCACCCGGATGTAGGCGCGGGCGTCCCACACCCCGTACTGCTCGGCCTCCTCGGCCGCTTGGATCAGCAGCTTCTCGGCCCGCTCGTCGTCCCCGGAGCGGTACGCCAGCTCACCCATCCGGGAACGGACGAAGATGCCCTCCACGTGCGCGCCCAGTTCCGAGCCGTACCGCAGCGCCTCCTCCAGATCCGCCTGCGCCGCCTCGTAGTCGCCGTAGGCGAGGGCCATCTCGGCGCCGGCCTCGCACACCTGGGCGCGCATCCACCGGTCGCCGATCCGCTCGCTGAGCTCCAGCAGCTCCGGCCAGTCGTCGTCGGCCCGGGCCAGTCCGCCCGGCAGGTCGATGGTGATGTGGGTACGGAACATCAGCGCGGCCGCCAGCTCCCAGTCGCCCCCGTACCGGCGGCAGCTCTCCACCATCGCATCCGCGTGCTCCCGGATCCTGCCGTGGCGGCCCAGGATGTAGTCGGAGAACGGCCAGAGCATGCCGGGGAAGCGTGCGGAGTGCGGGCTCGGCTCCTCGTAGGCGGCGATGACGCGGGACGCGAGCTCCAGCATCGCCGGGCCCTGGATCACCTCGCGCGCCACGGTGTCGCTCACGACGAAGAGGTGCAGCAGCCGCAGGTTCATGCGCGGCCAGAAGCCGGGAGCCTCACGGTCCTCGGGGAGATCGGTGGCCTCGACCAGCCGCTCGATCCACGCCGTCGCCTCGTCGCGATAGTTGCGCAGCCACCAGAACCAGCCCATGTGCAGGACGAGCGCGATCGCGTCGTCGTACTCCGCCGCCCCGATCGTGCGGTCCAGGGCGGCGCGGACGTTGTCGAGATCCGCCTCCATGCGCGCGGCCCACACCAGCTGGTCAGGACCGCGCATGCCGGCATCCGCGGCACCGGCGAACTCCAGCCAGTACGCGGTGTGCCGGGCGGCGGCCGCCGCCCGGTCCTCGGGGTCCGCGGCGGCGCGCTCCACGGCGTACTCGTGGATGGTCTCCAGGAGCCGGTAGCGCACCTCCTCCGCGCTGTGCTCCACCACGATCAGCGACTTGTCGGCCAGTTGCCCGATCAGCTCCAGCGCGTCCTCGCCGCACACCGCCTCGGCCGCCGGCAAAGTGCAGCCGCCCGCGAAGACGCTCAGCCGGCGCAGCGCGGTGCGCTCGGCCCCGCTCAGCAGGTCCCAGCTCCAGTCGACGACGGCCCGCAGCGTCTGCTGGCGCGGCAGCGCGGTACGGCTGCCGCCGGTCAGCAGCCGGAAGCGGTCGTCGAGCCGGTCGGCGATCTGGCGCGGCGACAGCACCCGCAGGCGTGCCGCGGCCAATTCGATCGCCAGCGGCAGGCCGTCCAGGCGGCGGCAGATCTCGTCCACCGCCCCGGTGTGGTCGCGGGAGGCGTCGAACCCGGGACGCACCGCCGCCGCGCGCTCCACGAACAACCGGCGCGCGGTCGGCAGCGGCAGCGGTTCCACCGGGCGCACCGTCTCGCCCGGCAGGCCCAGCGGCTCCCGGCTGGTGGCCAGCACCGTCACCCCCGGGCAGGCGGCCAGCAACCGGTCGGTGAGCGCGGCGGCGGCGTCGACGACGTGCTCGCAGTTGTCCAGAATCAGCAGAAGGCGGCGCTGCGCGCAGAACTCCAGCAACCGCGCCGTGGGATCGGCGTCGGCGACGCCGCGCACCTCCCGGGCCGCCGCCAGTACCGCGGTGTCGCGGCGCCCGACCGCGCTGAGCACCGCGTCCGGCACGGCCGCGGGATGGTCCAGGGCCGCGAGCTCGGCCAGCCACACCCCGTCCGGGTAGGCGTCGGCCGCCTCGGCCGACTGGGCGGCCTCCTGCGACAGCCGGGTCTTGCCCGAGCCGCCCGGCCCCGTCAGGGTCACCAGGCGCCGCCGGCCGTCCGCCAGGCTCCTGCGGAGCGCGACCAGTTCCGTCTCCCGGCCCACGAAACTGGTCAGCCGGGCCCGCAGGTTCCCCGTACGGGGCGCCCGCGCCGGGTCCGGTACGGGTCCCGGTCCGGGTCCGGGTCCGGGTCCGGGTCCGGCTGCGGGTCCGGCTGCGGGTCCGGCTGCGGACAGCAACTCAGCGTGCAGCGCGCGCAGTTCGGGGCCCGGATCGGTGCCCAGCCGGTCGGCGAGCGTGCGCCGGGACTCCTCGTACGCCCCCAGCGCGTCCGCCGAACGGCCCGTCGCGCGCAGCGCGCGGATCCACTGCGCCCGGAACGGCTCGTGCAGCGGGTGCTCGGCCACCAGGCCCCGCACCTGCGGCAGCACCTCCACCGCCCGGCCCAGTGCCAGGTACGCCTCGATGCGGTGGTACGTCGCGGTCAGCCGCAGCGCCCCCAGCCGGGCGGCGGCCGCGCTCCGGTCCGGCAGGTCCGCCAGCGCGGGGCCGCGCCACAGCGCGAGCGCCCGGCCGAGGATGTCCGCGGCGCGTTCGGCGTCACCGGCGTCCAGAGCGGCGGCCCCCTCGCGGGCCAGGCGCTCGAACACGTTGAGGTCCACGTCGTCCGGGGACGCGATCACCAGGCGGTAACCGCCCGGACCCGACGCGACGGCCTCCCTGCCGTCCCCGAGGGCGCGGCGCAGCCGCGACACCAGCGCCTGCAGGGCGCCTGCGGCGTCCTGGGGAGGGTCGTCGCCCTCTCCGCCCCACACCTCCGCGATCAGCGCCTCCGGCGAGACGGGGTGCGGCGCGTGCAGCGCCAGGGCGGCAAGGAGGGCGCGCAGGCGCTTGCCGGTGCCCAAGGGCACGGGGGCGCCGGTTGCGCTGCGCGCGTCTGTGGGGCCGAGTATCAGGTACCGCACGAGGCCATTCTCCTGACGTTTGGCTCCGCCGTTCCCGGGTGAGGTTTTTTCCCCGCCCTCCCGCCCTCCCCCAACCTTCGGCCGGGGGTGCCCCCAGCCCTGTGAAGTCAGGGCGCCCCGACGCGCGTGCGGGGTGGGCCGGGTGCGGGGCCTCCGGGGCCGGCCATTCTGGACAGCACATTTCGGTGCCTCCGGTACCTGCCGTTGATCACCCCGGGTCATGCACCCAAATATGCTCCACAATCCAGAACACCCACCCTCCCCCAGCCTCCGGCCGGGGGTGCCCCCACCTCCCCCGCCCCCTCCGTTTCGTCATGCGCCTGATCCCCGGTGGGGGGTGGAAGCGGCACCGTGCCCGGGGCCACCCGTTGGCGCAGCGCGGTCCGCGGGGCCAGCCGTCACCGCCTACAGCACCCCCACCGGCCCGGGAGGGGGTGTGGCGGGGTCCTCCCCCAGCGGTAGCTGCGGGAGCGACGAGCGGCGACTGCGCGGGCCGATGCCGGACGATGTTGGGGTAACCGGCGAGCGCCGAGGTGGGGGCACCTCCCAGCGGCAGCGGGGGGCGCACCCCGGCGCGGCACCGACCCCCACACCCACGCAGCGCAGGACCGCACTTACCGCGCCGGGCTGGGGGCACCCCCGGCCGAAGGCTGGGGGAGGGCGGGCGCGGGAAAAGCCTCCCCGGTCCGGGGTCCCTCAGGGACGGGGGTCCTCGGGGTCCCGCGGACCCAGCAGCTCGTCCGCCAACGTGGGCAGATCGTCCAGCGGCGTCTCCTCCGCCCACGACGGCCTCGGCCGCCTCGGCTTCGCCTCCGCCTCGGGGACGGAGGGCAGCTCACGCGTCCGCTCGTTCCCCGACTCGGGTTCCTCCTTGCGGAAGAAATCGGAGGGAAAACGCTCGTCCGGGCGAACGGGCGGGATGACCGCCGTTTCGTCGTCCGCGCGGACGGGCCGCAGGACCGCGGTCTCCGCGACGTCCGGGTCGGCGGGGACGGGCCGCAGCACCGCCGTCTCCTCCTCGGCCGCCGGCGCAGCCGGCACCGCGGGCAGCACCGCGGTCTCGTCGTCCGCGGCCGGCGCCGCCGGCTTGGGCGTCTCGACCGTGACCGTCGCGTCCTCGGCCTCCGCCTCGGCCGCGAGCCGCGCCTCCTCGGCCCGGAGCAGCGCCTCCTCGGCCTTGCGCTGGCGCTCGAGGCGTCGTTCCTCCGCCTCGGCGCGGAGCCGGGCCTCCTCGTCGGCCTGGCGGCGACGGCGTTCCTGCTCCTCGTGGAGGGCGCGCTCCTCGGCCTCGCGGCGCACCCGCTCCTCCTCGGCGAGGCGCCGGGCCTCCTCCGCGCGGCGGCGCGCCGCTTCCGCGGCGGCCTCCTCGGCCTCGCGGCGGGCGGTCTCCTCGTCGAGGCGGCGGCGCTCCTCCTCTTCCTGGCGGAGCTTCTCCAGCTGGGCCTGGCGTTCGCGCTCGAGCCGCTCCTCTTCGGCCTTGCGGGCGGCCTCCTCCTCGGCGAGGCGACGGGCCTCCTCCTCGGCGGCGATGCGTGCCTTCTCGCGGGCCTCGATCTCCTTCTCCGACAGGGGCAGGACCTGGTCGAGCCGGTGGCGTATCACCGTGGTGACGGCGTCGGGCTCCTGTGCGGCGTCGATCACCAGGTAGCGGGCCGGGTCGGCGGCGGCGAGCGTGAGGAATCCGGCGCGCACCCGCTCGTGGAACTCCGCGGGCTCGGACTCCAGCCGGTCGGGTGCCTCGGTGAAGCGCTCGCGGGCGGCCTCCGGGGAGACGTCGAGCAGCACGGTGAGGTGCGGGACCAGGCCGTCGGTCGCCCAGCGCGAGATGCGGGCGATCTCGGTCGGCGCGAGGTCGCGTCCGGCGCCCTGGTAGGCGACGGAGGAGTCGATGTAGCGGTCGGAGACGACCACGGCGCCGCGCTCCAGGGCGGGGCGCACGACGGTGTCGACGTGCTCGGCCCGGTCGGCGGCGTAGAGCAGGGCCTCGGCGCGGTGCGAGAGGCCGGCGCTGGAGACGTCCAGCAGGATCGACCGCAGGCGCTTGCCGACGGCCGTGGCGCCCGGCTCGCGGGTGACGACGACCTCGTGGCCCTTGGCCCGGATCCAGTCGGCGAGCGCCTCTACCTGGGTCGACTTGCCCGCGCCGTCGCCGCCCTCGACGGCGATGAAGAAGCCGGTGGGCGCGGGGGCCTGGGCCGGGTCGCCGCCGCGCAGCGCCTCGCGGAGGTCACGGCGCAGCGGGACGCCCTGCCGGTCGTCGGCCTTGCCGAGGACGAGGGCGGCGACGGGCAGCAGCAGCGCACCGACGAGCATGAGGGTGTACGCGGCGCCGCCGTGGTCGAACGTGAAGTGGCCGCCTTCGACGCGGTGCGGGCCGATGCCGGCGGCGAGCAGAGGCGCTCCGATGACGCCGACCGCCATGAGGAGCCGGGTGACGGCGTGGAGGTGGTCGGTGGCCCGGGCCCGGCGGGACTCCTCGGTCTCCTGGTCGATCAGGGTGTGGCCGGTGTTGGCGACGACACCGGCCGCGAGGCCGGCGAGCAGGGCCAGCAGCAGCACGGTCGTCGGGTCCGGGACGATGCCGGCCAGCAGCAGCGCGAGGCCCGTGACGGCGACGGCGATCGCCAGCAGGCGGCGCCGGGACAGACCGGGCAGGATGCGCGGCGCGACGCGGATGCCGATCACGGGACCCGCGGTGAGGGCGAGCACCAGCAGGCCGTAGCCGACCGGCCCGCCGCCGAGGTCGGAGGCGTGCAGGACGGCGAGGCCGACGGCGGCCGCGACGGCCCCTGCGACGGTGGCGGTGCCGAGGACGAGCACCGGGACGGCACCGGTGCGCCCGCGGTCCGCGAGCCGCAGCCCCTGCAGCGGGGAGTGGAGCGGGGCGGTCCGGCCGCCGGGCAGCTCCAGGAAGTACACGACGGCGAGGGACGCGGCGAACAGCCCGGCGGCGACGTACGAGGCGAGGGCGACCTGGTGCAGGGAGAACCAGTCGACGCCGACCGCGAGGAGATTGCCGACCAGGGTGACGACGACGAGGCCCGCGGCGGCCAGCGGGAAGGCGACGAAACCGGTCCGCAGGTCGAGGCGGCGCAGCGCGTCGAGGTGGTCGGGCAGCGGCCGTACCGTTCCTGCACCCGGCGCCGGGGCGGGCAGCAGGGCCGGAGCGGCGCCGTCCTTGGCGACCGTCCACAGGCGTTCGGCCACACCGGCGACGAAGACGGTGACGAGCAGCCACGCGCCGGCCTTGCCGGGCACCCAGGTGATCCACAGCGGGGCCACGATGAGGAGGGCGACGCGCAGGACGTCGGATCCGATCATGGTCCAGCGCCGGTCGAGCGGCCCCTGCGGCCCGGTGAGTCCGCCCAGCGGGCCCAGCAGGACCGCGCCGAACAGCAGCGTGGCCAGCAGCCGGGCGCCGAAGACCGCGGCCACGGCGAAGGCCGCTCCGCGGTACCCGTCGCCGAAGGTCTGGGCGGCGACGCAGGCCTGCACGGTCAGCACCACCAGCACCAGCAGGGCGAGACGGTCGGCGACGGCACCGGTCAGCTGGGCGCCCCACAGCTTGCGCAGCGGTGGGATCTTCAGCAGCGCTCCGACCGCGCGTTCGCGCGAGTCGGCCGCGAGGTCGTCGGCGAACGTGTCCGTTGGCAGCTCGGATCGCGTCATCCCGCCAGCCTATCGGCAGCGGCCGCGGTCGTGACGGGCGCCCGTCACGACCGTTGAGAGGCCGTGACAACCGGCGGCGGGCCGGATTCCGCCGCCGCCGGTTCCCGTGGGGCTATTCCGCCGTTTTCTTCGCCGCGGCCGTCGTCTTCTTGGCGGCGGTCTTCTTGGCCACGGTCTTCTTCGCGGCCGTCGTGGTCTTCGCGGCGGCGGTCTTCTTCGCCGTCGTCGTCTTCTTCGCCGCGGTGGCCTTCTTCGCGGGGGCCTTCTTCGCCGTCTTCTTGGCAGGGGCCTTGGCCCGCTTCTCGGCGAGCAGTTCGTAGCCGCGCTCGGGCGTGATCGTCTCGACGTCGTCGTCACGGCGCAGCGTGGCGTTGGTCTCGCCGTCGGTGACGTACGGGCCGAAGCGGCCGTCCTTGACGACGACGGGACGCTCGCTGACCGGGTCGGTGCCCAGTTCCTTCAGCGGGGGCTTGGCGGCGGCGCGGCCGCGTGCCTTGGGCTGGGCGTAGATCGCGAGGGCTTCGTCGAGGGTGATCGTGAAGAGCTGGTCCTCGGTCTCCAGGGAGCGCGAGTCGGTGCCCTTCTTCAGGTACGGGCCGTAGCGGCCGTTCTGCGCGGTGATCTCGACGCCCTCGGGGTCGGCGCCGACGACGCGCGGCAGCGACATCAGCTTGAGCGCGTCCTGCAGCGTCACCGTGTCGAGGGACATCGACTTGAAGAGGGAGGCGGTGCGCGGCTTGACCGCGTTCTTGCCGGTCTTCGGGGTGCCCTCGGGAAGGATCTCGGTGACGTACGGGCCGTAGCGGCCGTCCTTGGCGACGATCTGGCGGCCGGTCTCCGGGTCCGCACCCAGCTCGAAGTCGCCGCTGGGCTTGGCCAGCAGTTCCTCGGCGAGTTCGACGGTCAGCTCGTCCGGCGGCATGTCGTCGGGGACGTCGGCGCGCTGCCCGGTCTCGCCCTCGACCTCGCTGGGCTTCTCCACGTACGGGCCGTAGCGGCCGACGCGCAGCACGATGCCGTTGCCGACGGGGAAGGAGGAGACCTCGCGGGCGTCGATGGCGCCGAGGTCCTCGACGAGTTCCTTCAGGCCGCCGAGGTGGTCCCCGTCGCCGTTGCCGGCGTCCGCGGCGCCGCCGACCGCCTCGGGGGTGTCGCCCTCGCCGAAGTAGAAGCGGCGCAGCCACGGCACGGCCTGGGCCTCACCGCGGGCGATGCGGTCGAGGTCGTCCTCCATCCGGGCGGTGAAGTCGTAGTCGACGAGCCGGCCGAAGTGCTTCTCCAGGAGGCCGACGACGGCGAAGGAGAGGAAGGACGGCACCAGGGCCGTGCCCTTCTTGAACACATAGCCGCGGTCGAGGATGGTGCCGATGATCGAGGCGTAGGTCGACGGACGGCCGATCTCGCGCTCTTCCAGCTCCTTGACCAGCGAAGCCTCGGTGTAGCGGGCCGGGGGCTTGGTCGCATGGCCGTCGGCGGTGATGTCCCGGGCGGTGAGCGCGTCACCCTCGGTGACCGCGGGCAGCCGGCGCTCGCTGCTGTCGAGCTCCGCGTTCGGGTCGTCGGCGCCTTCGACGTAGGCCTTCATGAAGCCGTGGAAGGTGATGATCTTGCCGGACGCGGAGAACTCGGCGTCGCGGCCGTCGCCGGCACGGCCGCCGACCTTGACGGTCACGGACTGGCCGACCGCGTCCTTCATCTGGGAGGCGACGGTGCGCATCCAGATCAGCTCGTACAGGCGGTACTGGTCGCCGGTCAGGCCGGTCTCGGCCGGGGTGCGGAAACGATCACCCGAGGGGCGGATCGCCTCGTGCGCCTCCTGGGCGTTCTTGACCTTGCCCGCGTAGACGCGGGGCTTGTCCGGCAGGTAGTCGGCGCCGTAGAGCTGGGTGACCTGGGCGCGGGCGGCGGTGATCGCGGTCTCCGACAGCGTGGTGGAGTCCGTACGCATGTAGGTGATGAAGCCGTTCTCGTACAGCTTCTGGGCGACCTGCATGGTGGCCTTGGCGCCGAAGCCGAGCTTGCGGCTGGCCTCCTGCTGCAGGGTCGTGGTGCGGAAGGGCGCGTACGGCGAGCGGCGGTAGGGCTTGGACTCGACCGAACGGACCGAGAAGGCGGCGCCCTCCAGGGCGGCGGCGAGCGCGCGGGCGGCGGCCTCGTCCAGGTGGAGGACGCCCGAGCCCTCCCTGAGCTGCCCGGTCGAGCCGAAGTCCCGGCCCTGGGCGACGCGCTTGCCGTCGACGGCGCTGAGCTTGGCGCCGAAGCTGCCGGGGTCGGTGGCGTCACCGGTCCGGCCGGTCGCGAAGGTGGCCGACAGGTCCCAGTACTCGGCGGAGCGGAAGGCGATGCGCTCGCGCTCGCGCTGCACGACGAGCCGGGTGGCGACGGACTGGACGCGGCCGGCCGACAGGCGCGGCATGACCTTCTTCCACAGGACCGGCGAGACCTCGTAGCCGTAGAGGCGGTCGAGGATGCGGCGGGTCTCCTGGGCGTCCACGAGGGTCTGGTTCAGCTCGCGCGGGTTGCGGACGGCTTCCTGGATGGCGTCCTTGGTGATCTCGTGGAAGACCATCCGGCGGACCGGGACCTTTGGCTTGAGGACTTCCTGCAGATGCCACGCGATGGCCTCGCCCTCGCGGTCCTCATCGGTGGCGAGCAGGAGTTCGTCGGACTCCTTCAGCAGGTCCTTGAGCTTCTTGACCTGGGCCTTCTTGTCGGCGTTGACAACGTAGATCGGCTGGAACTCGCTGTCGACGTTGACGCCGAGCCGCGCCCACGGCTGGCCCTTGTACTCCGCCGGCACTTCGGCGGCCCCGTTCGGGAGGTCGCGGATGTGCCCGACGCTGGCCTCGACGACATAGCCAGGGCCGAGGTAGCCCTTGATCGTCTTCGCCTTGGCAGGCGACTCGACGATGACGAGTCGGCGGCCGCCGCCCTCTGCGGTGTCGCGGGTCGGGGACAACTTCGCTCTTCTCTCCGGGTCGAAGGTGGTCTCGCTGCGGAGTGTGACCGTACATCCCGGTCCCGTGTCAAACGGGAAAAGTCCGCAACGCCACTCGAACGGTAACCCGACAAGCGTCCTGTCTGCCGCACGGACTGCCAGTCATGCCCGTTTTGTCCAGCTCGGAGGGTCAGGAACAGCCAGACCCCGACGAGCAGCGAAACGATCCCGAAAAAACCGGCCACGGCCGTCCCCAGCGTCCCGCCTCCCGGCGTCACCGGCTCGCTGCGCACGGCACGGGTGACCGTCCACAGCAGAAGGGCGCCGCCGAAGAGCGCGAACACCGTTCCGGCGAAGGTCCCCGGCACGGTTTCCATGTCCATGACTCCTCACACCCCCTGCGTCCGCCCGGCGGCCGGACGCCCACCGTCGTCCGGAGAATCGCACGGCACGGGGTCCGCAGGGCCAATCCCCGGTGAACACCGCGGCGGGCGAACTGGCCGGATCCTTTCGCTCCCGGTCCGCTGCCGCGCACTCCCCGTGCGGCCCGCAGCCGCCCGCAGCCGCCCGCATCCCGCCCCGGCTTTCTTGACGCGCCTGACAAGATGGCGGAATCACAGACCGTCTTCTCGTAGGGGGAGCCCGAAGATGTCCGACCCGAACAACCCGTACGGCCCGCCCAAGCAGGAGGGTTACGGCTATCCGCAGCAGCCGCCGGCCGGCGGCGGGTCCTACGGCCAGCAGCCCGGTTACGGCTACCCGCAGCAGGGGGCCTACCCGCAGGGCGGCTACGGCTACCCCCCGCAGGGCGGCTACACCGGCGACCCCAACGCGCCCTACGGCTACGACCCGTACGGCCGCCCGCTGTCGGACAAGTCCAAGATCGTCGCGGGTGTGCTGCAGTTGCTGCTGGGCGGTCTGGGCATCGGCCGCTTCTACGTGGGCGACGTCGGCATAGGCATAGCCCAGCTCCTCACCTGCGGCGGGTTCGGCATCTGGTCGTTGATCGACGGCATCCTCTTCCTGACGAGCAACGACCGCACCGACTCCCAGGGCCGCCTCCTGCGCAGCTGAGGACGACGATGACCTCCCTCACGTTCCACCGCCTCAGAGCCGTGGCCGGGCGACCGGCCGCGGCTCCACTGGCGTCCCTGGTGGCCGGCGCGGTCGGCGCCGCCTACCTGTGGGGAACCGATCCGCACGAACACGGTCACTGGCTGCCCCGCTGCCCCCTCAACTGGGCGACCGGACTGCTCTGTCCGGCCTGCGGGGCGACGCGCATGCTCTACGACCTGATGCACGGGGACCTCACGGCGGCCTTCCACGACAACCGCCTGCTGCTCCTGGCGAGCCCCGTCGGCCTCTATCTCTACGGACGCTGGGTGTTCGAGGGTCTGCGGGGGCGGGCGTACCACCCCAGACTTCACAAGTACGGCCAGGTGGCGGTGCTCGCCACGGCCCTGGCCTGGGGAATCGCACGGAACGCGGTTTGACAACGCCATGATCACATCTTTGTGACGTCTGTTAACCAGTGGGACAGATGTACGTATTCGATGCTTAGATGTGGGCCATCCACGGCGGGGGGCCGGATCTGATGGTGTGTGCGCTCCTGCCGGTACGTCCCCACGGCACAAGGAGCACGATCCATGGCAACGCCCACCCCTGACGCCCCGTTCGGTTACGACCCGGCTGGTCGGCCGCTGTCCGACAAGTCCAAGGTGACCGCCGGTCTGCTGCAGCTGTTCCTGGGCGGTCTGGGCATCGGCCGCTTCTACACCGGCCACACGGGCATGGCCATCGGCCAGCTCGTCACCCTCGGCGGCTGCGGCATCTGGGCCCTGATCGACGCGATCCTCTTCTTCACCAGCAACGACCGCACGGACGCCAAGGGCCGCGTCCTGCGCGGCTGATCACCCGCCGCCGTCCGGCCCGCGTCCGCCTCTCCGCAGCGGACGCGGGCCGTTCGCGTTGTCACACCGGCTCGATGAAGCCCTGCTCCACCAGCAGCCGGATCGCCTCCGGCGTGCGGTCCCGCAGCACCACCGGGTCCTCGCCGAGCAACTGGGCGATGGCGTCCAGGATCCGGCCGGCCGAGAGCGTACCGTCGCATACGCCCGCGAAGCCCGCGCCCACGGTGTCGACCCGGGTCGCCCGGCGCATGCCGCGCTGCGAGCGGAGCACGACGTGCTCGGGGTCCTCGGCGCCGGGCATACCCACCTGCTCCTGCACCACCTCGTCCGCGAGCCGGAAACGGGCGTCCAGCAGGGCCGCGTCGTCGTGGTCCCGCAGGAAGTCCTGACGGCCGAACCAGGCGTCGATGTGCGGGCCGAGCGGCTGCTCCACGGGATGCGGCCACTCCTCCGCGACCACCACGGGCCGGTCGGAGCCGGTCCTGCGCACAGTGATCCAGCCGAAGCCGACCCCCTTGGTCTTGCGCTGCTCGAAGGCGTCCAGCCATGCGTCGTAGCGGGCCGTGTACTCCTCCGAGCCGGCCAGGTGGTCGCCGCCGTCGCGCAGCCACAACTCGGCGTACTGGGCGGTGTCCTGCACCTCGCGCTGCACGATCCACGCGTCGCAGTCCCGCGGCACCCAGGAGGCGACCCGGTCCCGCCAGTCCTCGCCCTCGGTGTGCTCCCAGTTGGCGAGCAGTTGGAGCCGGCCGCCCTCGGTGAGGTGGTCACCGGCCTGCTGGACGAGCGTGCGGCACAGGTCGTCGCCGGCCATGCCGCCGTCGCGGTAGGTGAAGCGGCCGCCGGGCGAGATGACGAACGGCGGGTTGGACACGATCAGGTCGAAGCGCTGATCGCCGACCGGCTCGAAGAGGCTGCCCTGCCGCACGTCGGGCTCGGGGGCCCCGGACAGGGCGAGCGTGAGCCGGGTGAAGTGCAGGGCGCGCGGGTTGAGGTCCGTCGCGGTGACCCGGGTGGCGTGCCGGGAGGCGTGCAGCGCCTGGATGCCGGAACCGGTGCCGAGGTCCAGGGCGCTCGCCACGGGCGTGCGCACGGTGATCCCGGCCAGGGTGGTGGAGGCACCACCGACCCCGAGCACCAGGTCCGCCCGGTCCACGCCGGGGGCCGTCCCGATGCCGCGCACACCGCGCGATCCGCCCACGGCGCAGCCGAGGTCGGAGACGATCCACCAGTCCTCGCCGTCGTCGCCCCCGTACGGACGCACGTCCACCGTGGCGCGCAGCTCGTCGCCGTCCCGCACCAGCCAGCCGCCGGCGACGGCGGCGTCGACCGGGAGCACGTCGCGCAGCCGGCCGTACGGAACCGGCTGCTGCAGCAGGAAGAGCCGCACCAGGCTCTCCAGCGGGCTGCCGCCGCGCGTGGCGCGCAGGGCGGGCACGGTCTCGGCCCGCGACAGGGCCGCGTAGGCGGTCGCGCCGAGCAGGTCCAGGCAGCCGTCGGCCGTGAACGCGGCGGCGCGCAGGGCATCCCTGAGGCGGTCGGCGCTGTCGGGGGCGGGCAGGGGCGGCGGGGTCGGCTGCGTACTCACGGAGCCATTGTCACCCCCGGCGGGTCCGTCACCCGCCCTCGCGCGCTCAGGACTTCGCCGGGGCGGCGCCGGACTCCTGGCAGCCGGGCTGCTTCGCCATGGCCTGGCCGACCTCGCCCTTGCGGAGCGTGTCGAGGGCCTGCTCGCCGCTCTTGCTGACCTTCGCGAGGTTGTCGGAGACGCCCTTGAGGCCATCGGCGAACTTCGCCTGGTCGTTCACCGGGATCTTGTCGATCTGCCGGCGCAGGTTCGCGTACGAGGTGGACAGCGAGTCGAGGTCGTTCACCGCGTCCTTCTTGAGCTGGGCGCCGTTGTCGACCGGCGGGTCCCCCGCCTTGTCCACGATCTGGGCGAGCTGCCGGTAGGCGTCCGAGATCTGCTGGAACGCGCTGGAGTCGGCCCGCCTGACCTCGATCGGCTTGCCGTTGCTCGGGGTGTTGCTGATCTTCGTGTTCGCGCCGTTGATCTGCTTCACCTGGGCGGCGGCCTGGGTGCAGACCGTCTTCGCCCAGCTGTCGAGCTCTTCGTTGCCGTTGTCCCCGCAGCCCGTCAGCGTCCCCGTCGCCAGGATCAGAGCCGTAGCGGGCAGTGCGGTCGCGAGTTTCTTCTTCACGGCCCCGGAACCTACACGGCCGGTGCCCGGCGGCCATATCCGCTCCGCACGATATGGAGATCAATACCCCATATGAACCAAAAAGAGGGTGAGGGATCTGACGCAAACGCGGGCGGCGGGCGCCATCCTTGTGGATGACGCCCGCCGCGCCCGCACGGTTCGTGCCGGATTCAGCTCACCCGGCGTCAGACGACCGCCGTTGCCGACGGGTCGGCTGATCGCTTGTCGGCCCCGGAATCTCCGCCTTTGTCGTCGCCGTCGTCGTCCCCGACCGCGATACCGCGGCGCTTGGACATGTAGACGGCGCCGACGATGACCAGCAGCGACACCGCGGCGACGCCGATGCGCACGCCGAGGTTGGCGTCGTCGCCGTAGGAGAACTTGACGACGGCCGGGGCGATCAGCAGCGCCACCAGGTTCATGACCTTGAGCAGCGGGTTGATTGCCGGGCCCGCGGTGTCCTTGAAGGGGTCGCCGACGGTGTCGCCGATGACGGTCGCGGCATGGGCCTCGCTGCCCTTGCCGCCGTAGTGGCCGTCCTCGACCATCTTCTTGGCGTTGTCCCAGGCACCACCGGAGTTGGCGAGGAACACCGCCATCAAGGTGCCGGCCGCGATCGCACCGGCCAGGTACGCGCCGAGCGAGCCCACGCCGAAGCAGAAGCCGACCGCGACCGGGGCGAGCACCGCGAGCAGACCCGGCGTGGCCAGCTCGCGCAGCGCGTCCTTGGTGCAGATGTCGACCACGCGCCCGTACTCGGGCTGCTCGGTGTAGTCCATAATCCCGGGCCGCTCCCGGAACTGTCGGCGCACCTCGAACACCACCGAACCCGCCGACCGGGACACGGCGTTGATGGCCAGTCCGGAGAAGAGGAAGACGACGGCCGCGCCGAGCAGCAGCCCGACCAGGTTGTTCGGCTGGGAGATGTCCAGGTCCAGCCACCGCAGGTCGCCGGCGGAGATGTTGGCGTCCCGGACGGCGGTGTCCACGGCCTCCTTGAAGGAACCGAAGAGCGCGGTCGCCGCGAGGACGGCGGTCGCGATCGCGATTCCCTTGGTGATGGCCTTGGTGGTGTTGCCCACCGCGTCGAGGTCGGTGAGGACCTGAGCGCCCGCGCCGTGGACGTCACCGGACATCTCGGCGATGCCCTGGGCGTTGTCCGAGACCGGACCGAAGGTGTCCATCGCCACGATGACGCCGACAGTGGTCAGCAGGCCGGTACCGGCCAGCGCCACCGCGAACAGCGCCAGCCACACCGAGGCGCCGCCCAGCAGGAAGGCGCCGTACACCGACAGGCCGATGAGCACGGCGGAGTAGACCGCCGACTCGAGACCGACCGAGATGCCGGACAGGACGACGGTGGCCGGGCCGGTGAGCGAGGTCTTGACGATGTCGCGCACGGGCCGCCGGCTGGTCTCGGTGAAGTAGCCCGTCAGCTGCTGGATGAGCGCGGCCAGCACGATGCCGATGGCGACCGCGACCAGCGCGAGGATGCGCGGGTCACCGGAGTGCGAGGCGATGTCGCCGGGCACGTTCTTCAGGTCCGCGTACGTCGAGGGCAGGTACGCGAACGCCGCCACGGCCACCATCACCAGCGAGATGACGGCGGACACGAAGAAGCCGCGGTTGATGGCGGTCATGCCGCTGCGGTCCTTGCGGCGGGGGGCCACCGCGAAGATGCCGATCATGGCGGTGAGCACACCGATCGCCGGGATCAGCAGCGGGAAGGCCAGGCCCGAGTCACCGAAGGCGACCTTGCCGAGGATGAGCGCGGCCACCAGGGTGACGGCGTACGACTCGAACAGGTCGGCGGCCATGCCGGCGCAGTCGCCGACGTTGTCGCCGACGTTGTCCGCGATGGTCGCGGCGTTGCGGGGGTCGTCCTCGGGGATGCCCTGCTCCACCTTGCCGACCAGGTCGGCGCCGACGTCCGCGGCCTTGGTGAAGATGCCGCCGCCGACCCGCATGAACATCGCGAGCAGCGCGGCGCCGAAGCCGAAGCCCTCCAGCACCTTGGGGGCGTCGGCCTTGTAGAGCAGCACGACGGCGGAGGCGCCCAGCAGGCCGAGGCCCACCGTGAACATGCCGACGACACCACCGGTGCGGAAGGCGATCTTCATGGCGCGGTGGGAGACCGTCGTCAGATCAGCCGCGGGCTCACCCTCCGCCGGGGTGGCGGCGCGGGCGGCCGCCGCCACACGGACGTTGCTGCGTACCGCGAGCCACATGCCGATGTAGCCGGTGATCGCCGAGAACACGGCGCCCACCAGGAAGAACACACTGCGTCCGATGCGCTGCGACAGGTTGTCCGCGGGCAGCAGCATCAGCAGGAAGAACGCGGCGACCGCGAAGACGCCCAGGGTGCGGAACTGCCGTGCGAGATAGGCGTTGGCCCCCTCCTGCACGGCTGCGGCGATCTTCTTCATGCTGTCGGTGCCCTCGTCGGCACTGAGCACTTGACGGACCAGCACCACGGCGAGGCCCAGTGCGGCCAGGGCGACCACCGCGATGACGAGCACCAGATTGCGGTTGCCGTCGGTCAGTACGGGCGTTGCGGCCAGTGGTTGAGCGATGTCCTGCAGGTGAGGGGTAAGTGGCCCCGCCATTCGTCCTCCTTGACGTTTGGCACGTGGGCGCGCGGCTCGGGCGACTTCGCAGCCGCGACGCTCAGGCTTGTGAGCTGAGCAAAGATGGACGGATTGTAGGGAGCGCAACTAGATCAAAACAGGGCGCAGGAACCGAATTTCGCCGCCATCAGGGAATAGCAAAGCACTCCACCTGCAGATATCACCGGAAAAGGTGAACAGTCCGCGTGTAAGTGGATCAACAGGAAGAGTGAACCGGGGCCGTGCCGAGCTCGCCGCACTGACCTGCGGCGGAGACGTTCGGGCAGTCATGGGCCGGCGTTTCCGGATGCGACACGGAACGCCCGTTCGGAACACATGTACGGCGGTGCCGGAATGCCGCGGGGCCCGCGTCGGGGCGGCCCGCGGCAGGGACGCTAGAGCGCGACGGGATTGAGCGGCCAGCTCATCCGAATGACGTCGCCGTACTCGCCGGAGACGACCTCGACGTCGTCGACGAGGCCGCTGATGACGGCGAGACCCATCTGGCTCTCGTCGTCGGCCTCCGACGTCTCGGAGGAATCGGCGGCGTCCGGATGCGGCGCCGGGTGTTCGGCGGGCCCGTCGGTGCGGGCCGCGGGAACGGAGGCGCCGGAGGCGTCCTTACCGGTGGCCGAGGGATCGGGACCGTTGTCACCGACCTCGATGGTGAACTTCTTCTCCTCCTCGGTCAGCCGCACGTGCACGGGCCGGTCCTCACCGCTGCTGCGGTGCAGGCCGACGGCCCGGCTGCACGCCTCACCGACGGCGAGCCGGACCTCGTCGAGGACGGCCTCGTCCACCCCTGCCCTGCGGGCCACCGCAGCCGCCACCAGTCGTGCGGTGCGGACGTGCTCCGGCAGTGCGCTGAAGAGCAGTTCAACGGTGGGCATGGCCTCCCCCTCGTGCCTGTGGGCAAGCAACACTGGGGCCCGGGCGTCGGCGTCGCCCGGTGCCCCGCGGTCCGGCGTCGGCCGTCAATCGGTGGCCGCGACGGCCTCGTCGACCGAGGTGTGGATGGGAAACACCTTGGTCAGACCGGTGATACGGAAAATCTTGAGAATGCGCTCCTGGTTGCACACCAGGCGCAGCGAGCCTTCATGCGCGCGAACCCGCTTGAGCCCGCCGACGAGTACACCGAGTCCGGTCGAGTCCAGGAAGTCCACGCCTTCCATGTCCACGACCAGGTGGTAGCTACCGTCGTTCACGAGTTCCACCAGCTGCTCGCGCAGCTTGGGTGCGGTGTACACATCAATCTCGCCGCCGACCTCGACGACCGTACGGTCGCCGACGGTTCGAGTCGACAGGGACAGGTCCACGGATCCTCCAGCACCTTGCATCGAGCGGTCGCCCCCCATGGATCGGCAGCCGCGATGGCATTCAATCACTTACCAGCGGGCATGCACGACGCCTTACGGCGATTGTCCGTCATGCCAGTGACACACTGAGTGCCGATGGCTCAGGATCATCTTCCGCAGTCGGCGCACGGCCGGACCTCCCCCCACGCCCTCCTGGAGCGGTTGGCCTCGGGGGTGGGCAGAGCCGCGCGCATCACCCATACGGAGCACTTGCCCCCGCGGGTCGGTCGCCATGCCGATTGGCCTGATCAGATCCGCGGGGAAGTGATCGACGCCGTGCGTCTGGCCGGCATCGCCCGGCCCTGGGAGCACCAGGCCCAGGTCGCCGCGCACGCCCTCGCGGGCAGGTCGGCCGTGGTGTCCACCGGGACCGCCTCCGGGAAGTCGCTGGCGTACCTCGTGCCGGTCCTCAGCGCCCTCCTGGACGGCTCCGAGGCGCCGAACGGTCGCGGGGCCACCGCGCTCTACCTGGCCCCCACCAAGGCCCTCGCGGCCGATCAGCGGCGCGCCGTGGCCGATCTGGCGGCCCCGCTGGGCAAGGCCGTCCGGGCGGCCGTCTACGACGGCGACACGCCCTTCGAGGAACGCGAGTGGGTCCGCCAGTACGCGACCTACGTACTGACCAACCCCGACATGCTCCATCTGGGGATACTCCCGGGCCACTCCCGCTGGGCCTCCTTCCTCAAGCAGCTGCGCTACGTGGTGATCGACGAGTGCCACACCTACCGCGGCGTCTTCGGTTCGCACGTCGCCCAGGTCATACGCCGGCTCCGGCGTGTCTGCGCCCGCTACGGGGCGGATCCGGTCTTCCTCCTGGCATCGGCGACCGCCGCCGACCCCGGTGCGACCGCCACCCGGCTGACCGGCGTCCCGGTGGCCGAGGTCACCGAGGACGCGTCACCGCGCGGCGAACTGGCCTTCGCGCTGTGGGAGCCGCCGCTCACCGAACTGAGCGGCGAGCACGGCGCGCCGGTGCGGCGCACGGCGACCGCCGAGGCCGCCGACCTGCTGACCGACCTCGTGCTGGACGGCACGCGCACGGTGGCCTTCGTCCGCTCCCGGCGCGCCGCCGAGCTGATCGCCGTGATCGCCCAGGAACGGCTCGCCGAGATCGACCGCGCCCTGCCCCGGCGTGTCGCGGCCTACCGCGGCGGCTATCTGCCGCACGAGCGGCGCGCCCTGGAACGCGAGCTGCACTCCGGACGGCTGCTCGGACTGGCGTCCACCTCGGCCCTGGAGCTGGGTGTGGACGTCTCCGGGCTCGACGCCGTGCTCCTGGCCGGGTACCCCGGTACGCGGGCGTCCCTGTGGCAGCAGGCGGGCCGGGCGGGGCGCGCCGGCCAGGGCGCCCTGGCGGTGCTGATCGCCCGTGACGACCCCCTGGACACGTATCTGGTCCACCACCCGGACGCCCTCTTCCGCCGTCCGGTGGAATCGACCGTGCTCGACCCGGACAACCCCTACGTCCTGGCCCCGCACCTGTGCGCCGCCGCCGCGGAGCTCCCGCTGACCGAGGCCGACCTGGAACTCTTCGGCCCCGAGGCGGCCGTGCTGCTGCCCCAGCTGGAGCGCCGCGGGCTGCTGCGGCGCCGGGCCGGCGGGTGGTACTGGACGCGCCGGGAGCGGGCCGTGGACCTCACCGACATCCGGGGCGAGGGCGGCAAGCCCGTCCAGGTCGTCGAGGACGGCACCGGGCGCCTGCTGGGCACGGTCGACGCGGGCGCTGCGCACACCACCGTCCACCAGGGCGCGGTGCACCTGCACCAGGGCCGCACCTACCTGGTCCGCGAACTGGACCTGGAGGAGTCGGTCGCGCTGGTGCAGCAGGCCGACCCGCCCTATTCGACGATGGCCCGTGACACCACCTCGATCTCCGTGCTCGACGAGGACCTGGTGGAGGAGTGGGGCGAGGCCCGCCTCCACTTCGGCTCCGTCGAGGTCACCCATCAGGTGGTCTCCTTCCTCCGCCGCCGGCTGATCACCGGCGAGGTCATGGGCGAGAGCAAGCTCGACCTGCCGCCCCGGACGCTGCGCACCCGCGCCGTGTGGTGGACCCTCACCGACGATCAGCTGGACGCGGCCGCCGTCCACCCCGAGGAGCTGCCCGGCGCCCTGCACGCCGCCGAGCACGCCTCGATCGGTCTGCTGCCGCTCTTCGCCACCTGCGACCGCTGGGACATCGGGGGTGTCTCCGTACCGCTGCACCCGGACACCGGGCTGCCCACCGTCTTCGTCTACGACGGCCACCCCGGCGGCGCGGGCTTCGCCGAACGCGCCTTCCACACCGCCCGGACCTGGCTGACCGCGACCCGTGAGGCGATCGCGTCCTGCGAGTGCGAGTTCGGCTGCCCCTCGTGCGTGCAGTCACCCAAATGCGGCAACGGCAACGAGCCCCTGGACAAGGCGGCCGCGGTGCGCGTCCTGGACGTGCTCCTGGCCACCGCCCCCGACGACGGCCGCGACGCCGGCGAAGAGCCGCCCGCCGGGTCCTGAGGCCCGGCCCGGGAACGGACCTCGGCGGGCCCCACGGCCGCCGTGACGTCGGCGATCTCGCCGGTCACCGCGCAGCGCACCAGCCGGGCGTGCTGCGCCGCGGCCACCTTCCCGGCCAGCGCGCAGGCCGCCTCGCCGCCGTGCAGGGCGTGGTCGGCCGCGGCGAGGGCGGCGAGGTCCGCGGCGGCCCCGGCACGGTGCCGGGTGGTGATCGCGGCCCCGACGGCGAGCACCGCGCAGGCCGCGAGGACCAGGACGGCGCCCAGCAGCGCCGCCCACACCGTGGCCGAGCCCCGGTCGCCCCGGGGACTCACGACGCCTCCCCCGGCCGCGGGGCGGTCTCCTGCTGCCCCTCCTGGCCTTCCTGCTCTCCCTGACCCTCCACGGCGGCGACCGCCTCGCCGTGGAGGGTCAGGGAGAGCGAACGGGCCTCGACGGTCACCCGGACCAGGCCGTCGACTCGCCGGACCGCGACGCCGGCCCCGGCGGGTGCCGCGGAGCGGACGGCCGCCAGCACGGCGCCCTCCGGTTCGTCGCGGGCCGCCGCGCGGGCCCCGGCCCGCGCGGCGTCCACGCACCGGATCTGCGCGGCGGCGGCCGCGAGCCCCCACAGCAGCATCGCCGTCAGGAGCACCAGCGACGGGATGACGACGGCGGCCTCGGCGGTGACATAACCGCCGTCCCGGGGCCGCCTAGAACGCCACATCGAGGGCCCGCTTGATCAGGCCGCCGAGCGCGGAGCTCACCGCGCCGGAGGTGACCACCTTGTAGAGCACGGCGGCGAAGCCGCACGCGGCCAGGGTGCCGACCGCGTACTCGGCTGTCGTCATCCCGCTCTCGCCGGTCCTGCACCGGCCTGCCAGCTTCCTCAGAAGTCGCATGACTCCCCCTCAGATCGTTGCGTCGGCGAGGATCGCCCCCGCCAGTCCCATGACCACCGGCGCGACCCCCACGAGGAGGAAGGCCGGCAGGAAGCACAGCCCCAGCGGGGCTGTGATCAGCACTCCGGCGCGCCGTGCCCGGGCGAGCCCCGAGCGGGCGTGCGCGGCGCGGCAGCCGGCGGCGAGCCGCGAGATCTCCTCGACCGGAGGCACGCCCGTCGTCGCGGCACGCTCCATGCAGCGCGCCAGTTCCCGGCAGCCGAGCCGGTCCAGCCGGGCCCAGCACTCGGCCGGGTCGCCGCCCAGCCGGAGTTCGGCGGCGGCCCGGGTCAAGGCCTCGCCGAGGGGTCCGCCCAGGGACGGCCCGACCGCCTCGGCGGCCTCGCGTGGACCGGCCCCGGCCGCCACGCAGGCGGCGAGCAGATCGGCGGCCAGCGGAAGCTGCCGGTCCGCACGGCGCGGGTCCGCGTCGCCGCCGGCACGCGGCCGGCGCTGCCAACGCCGCATCCCGTACGCCGCGGCGAGCCCGGCAAGGCAGCCGGGCAGGCCGCCGACCAGTGCGAAGGAGCCCAAGGCGACACCGGCGACCGGCCCCCACGCACGCACGGCGCTCAGCCGCGGCCGTGCCCGGGTGCGGGCATGGCGGGCAGGGGCGCCCAGGAGCTGCCGGCCCCGGCGCCGGGCCGCTCTCTCGCGGCGGGACGCGGCCAGTGCCCCCGCCGTGCACAGGGCGGCGGCCACGAGCGCCCCGACGATCCCCAGCCTGTGGACGAGCTCGCCGTTCATGACGCCTCCGCCGTCCGCACGATCCGCGCGGTCCAGGCCAGCCCGGCCCACTCCAGCAATCCGCCCGCGGCGAGGCAGCCCAGCCCGAACGGGGTGCGCAGCAGCGTTCCCACCGGGTCCGCGCCCAGCCCGGCGCCCAGCACCAGCCCGAACAACGGCAGCAGCGCGAGCATCAGCACCGTGGAGCGGGGCGCGGCCAACTGGGTTCGCAGATCCTCCCGTTGGTCGCGCTCCGAGCGCAGGGCCGCGGCAATCCGGTCCAAGCCGTCCGCGAGGCCCGCGCCGCCGTCCACCGCGACCTGCCAGCACGCGGCCACCCCGGCCAGCCCCTGTGCGCCGTCGAGACGGGCGGCCGTCCGCAGTGCCGCCGGCACATCACCACCGAAGCGCGCGGCGGCCAGCAACGGCAACGCGGCGTCGGCGAGGGCGGGCCTGCCCGGCCAGCCCTCCCGCAGCAGCGCCCCGGCCAGCGCGCCCTGCGGCGCCAGCCCGGCCCGCAGATCGCCGGCGACGGCCGAGCACAACGCCCCTGCGGCCAGCGCCCGCTCCTCCGCCAACGCCCGCGACTCCCGCCCGCGCAACCACCGCCCCACGAGAGGCACCGCGCCGGCCGCCAGCACCGCGGGCACCGCCGAGTGGGCGGCCACCGAGAGCACCAACCCCGCTGGTAGGCACAGCAGTTCACGCCCGAGCCGCCATCCGAAACGGACCCGGAACGGCTCCAGAAGGGCCTGGACGCGCACGTCCAGCCTCCGCAGCCCCGGAACCCCGCACCCCGGCCCCGGCGGCCCCCAGGGGCCCACCAGGAGCGTTCGCGCCCGGCGCACCGCCTCGTCCCGCGCGCAGAGCACCCACGCCGCCACGCCCGCGCACAGCACGGCGCCGAACACCACGGCGTTCATGCCGCACCCCGCTCGCACAGCGTCGCCAACCGCGCCCAGCCGGGGCCTCGTTCGCCGTCCCGGAGGGCGGGAACGGTGCCGACGATGCCGTCCGCGCCGCGCTCCAGCACATGGACCTCGGCGACCCTGCGCCGCCCCGAGCGGTCCCGGACCAGATGCACGACCACCGACAAGGCGGCGGCCAACTGGCTGTGCAGCGCGGCCCGGTCCAGTCCGGCCACGGCGCCCAGCGCCTCCAGCCGCGCCGGGACGTCGCAGGCGGCGTTGGCGTGGACTGTGCCGCAGCCTCCTTCGTGCCCGGTGTTCAACGCGCTGAGCAGATCGAGCACTTCGGGCCCGCGCACCTCACCCACGACCAGCCGGTCCGGCCGCATCCGCAGGGCCTGCCGAACCAGGTCCCGCAGCGTGACCAGCCCGGCGCCCTCCTGGTTGGCGGGCCTCGTCTCCAGCCGTACGACGTGCGGATGCCGTGGCCGCAGCTCGGCCGAGTCCTCGGCGAGGACGACGCGTTCAGCCGGGTCGACCAGGCCGAGCAGGCAGCTCAGCAGAGTCGTCTTGCCCGAACCGGTGCCCCCGGAGACGAGGAAGGACAGGCGGGCGTCGAGCACCGCCCGCAGCAGTCCCGCCGTGCCGCGGTCCATGCTGCCCGCGGCCACGAGTTCCTCCAGGGCGAAGGCGCGGGTGCGCACGACGCGCAGCGACAGACAGGGAGCACCGACCACCACCGGCGGCAGTACGGCGTGCAGCCGGGTGCCGTCCGGCAGCCGGGCGTCCACCCAGGGGCGGGCGTCGTCCAGCCGGCGCCCCGCGGCGGTGGCGAGGCGCTGCGCCAGCCGGCGCACCGCGAGCGCGTCCGCGAAACGCACGCCCGTGCGCTCCAGTCCCGCGCCGCGGTCGACCCAGACCTCGTCCGGTCCGTTGACCAGCACATCGGTGACATCGGGCTCGGCAAGCAGTGACTCCAGCGGACCGGCCCCGACCATCTCCGAGCGCAACGCGGCCACCACGTCGAGGACTTCGGTGTCCCCGAGCAACCGGCCCTGCGCCCGCAGGGCGGCGGCCACGCCTGCCGGGGTCGGTTCGTCCCCGGCGGCGGCGAGCCGCAGCCGCACGGCGTCCAGCAGTCCGGGGGCCATCATCCCGGCGCTCACGCGGTCACGCTCCCGCCGCTCGGCAGGGCGGCCGCGAGGAACGCGGTGCAGAAACGGGCGAGCGGTCCGCGCACGCCGCCCCCGGGCGGTTCGCCCCCGTCCAGGGACGCGGGCAGCCCGGGCTCGGCCGGCAGCTCACCCGCCAGGGGCAGGCCCACCAGGTCGGCGACGGCCTCGTCGGTCAGCCCGGAGGAGAACGGTCCGCGGACGACGACCCTCAGGTCCCGCAGCACCATGCCCGTCCGGGAGGCGACCCGGCCCGCCGCCGCCACGGCCCGCAGCTCCGCGGGCACGACCAGCAGGCCCACGTCCGTCTGCGCCAGCGCCTCGGTCACGGCCTCGTCCATGCGCCGCGGCAGATCCACCACGACCACTCCGCCACGCCGCCGGGCGGCGCCCATGACCGACCGCATCGCCTGCGGCGGAACGACCACCGTGTCCCCGCGGTCCCAGCTCAGCACACTCAGGGCGTGCGCCCGCGGCAGTGCCTCCTCCAGAGCGCCGCTGTTGACCCGGCCCCGGGACTCGGCGAGGTCCGGCCAGCGCAGACCGGCCACCCTCTCCGCACCGAGCAGCACGTCCAGACCGCCGCCGAGCGGGTCGGCGTCGACGAGCACCGCGCGCCGCCCGGTGCGCGCCGCCGTGACGGCCATCGCGCACGCCAGCGTGCTGGCTCCGGCGCCTCCGCTGCCGCCGACGACCCCGATCGTGAGGGCCGGGTCGCCGACGCCCTCCGCCGCGTCGGCGATCCGGTCGGTCAGCCAGGACTCGGCGTCGGGCAGGAAGGCGACGTGGTCGGCGCCCACGTCCACCGCGCGCCGCCAGACATCGGGGTCGTCGAGATCGCGTCCCACCAGGAGCACACCGCGACGCCGGACCGTGCCCGACAGCCGCCGGGTGTCGGCGGTACCCACCAGCACCAGCGCAGCACGCTCCCAGCTCCGCGGCCCCGGCGGCGCGCCGAAGACCACCTCGGGCTCGGCGCCTGCCGCCGCGCACAGCCGCAGCAGGTCGTCCAGCAGCTCGCCGTCCTCGGTGACGATCAGCGGCCCTGTGCCGTCGCCCGGCCCGGTGGGCGGCCGAGGGCTGCCGTGCCCCGGCTCACCGGGAGGCGCGCCGCCCGCCCTCGCCCCCCGTCGCGTTCCGGGCGCCGGGCCCGGAGGCGCTCCGGGTGGCCTTGCTGACAGCCTTCCGTTCGCCCGATTATCGTCCCGCGTTCCCTTTGTCCCAGCTTTGATTGAATCGACCATGACCTACCCGCACTCCTCGCTCGTTCCGGCCCGCCTCAACGGCACCGGGCATAAGCGCCGAGCACATCTCCGGCGCACCATTTACGGCCAGAGTCGCGCGAGTTGGCGAAAGTTGTTGATCTTGATCGGAATCGGTGGATAACTCAGGGGTTGTGGATATCTCCGCCACCCGTGCGGGTGAGTTCGGCCACTTCCCCTGGACGGCGCACCGGATTCGCAGCGATGACAATGCGTCACGCAAAGTGACGATCACGCAGCATGAAGGGATCCGCCCGCCGACGGCGGTGGAGTGCGGAAAACGGAGCGGGGCCACCCGGGCCTCAGCGCTGAAAGTGTCCCCGGACATGCGACGACCCCCGCCGGGGGGGAGAGCGGGGGTCGTCCCCACGGTCCGACTCGGGGGGGGAGGAGCCAGACCGGGTTAGCACGGTCGCGAACGATCCGTGACTTCCATGGTGTACCCGAAGGCCTTCTCAGGCAAACCCACGCGCTCGAGCTTACGCCGAATGGTGGGTCCCTATGCTCGTCCTCGTGGAAAACCACCTGTCGCCGCGTACCGCCGCGTTCTTCGACCTCGACAAGACGGTGATCGCCAAGTCGAGCACCTTGGCGTTCAGCAGGCCCTTCTATCAAGGCGGCCTCATCAACCGGCGCGCCGTGCTGCGGACCGCGTACGCCCAGTTCGTGTATCTGCTCGGCGGCGCGGACCACGACCAGATGGAGGGGATGCGAAAGTACCTCTCCGACCTCTGCCGTGGCTGGAATGTGCAGCAGGTCCGGGAGATCGTGGCCGAAACCCTCCACGACCTCATCGACCCGATCATCTACGACGAGGCGGCCTCCCTCATCGAGGAGCACCACCTCGCCGGCCGCGACGTCGTCATCGTCAGCGCCTCGGGCGCCGAGGTCGTCGAACCGATCGGCGAGATGCTGGGCGCCGACCACGTGGTCGCGACCCGGATGACGGTGGAGGACGGCCGCTACACCGGCCGGATCGACCACTACGTCTACGGCCCGGCCAAGGCGGAGGCGATCGCCCGGCTGGCCGAGTCCGAGGGTTACGACCTGGAGCGGTCCTTCGCCTACAGCGACTCCGTCACCGACATCCCCATGCTGGAGACGGTGGGGCACCCCTACGCCGTCAACCCCGACCGCGGTCTGCGCCGCGAGGCGGTGTCGCGCGAGTGGCCGGTCCTCACCTTCAGCCGCCCGGTGCGCCTGCACCAGAGGGTGCCGTCGCTGGCGATCCCGACCGGCCCCGCCCTGGCGCTCGCCGCGGTGGGCGCGGCCGCGGCGACCGCCGGCCTGGTCTGGTACGCCACCCGGCGCCGCCGTACGGCCTGACCCCCGCCCGTCGGCACGCCACCGAGCAGCCACGCCGACATGCGGGCACCGCCCGCGCCCGCGCACCACCGAGCCCCGCGGCCCCACCCCCACCACCTGCCCATTTGGCATGGATCACCCCGGTCGTCCCGGTATGCAAAGAAGTGCGGTGAGGACTTCCGGTTCCTCCGCGGGTGCAGTAAAAAGGTCGTAAGGCCCGCGTGACCACGGACATCCGAGAGGAACCCCGTCGTATCAGGCCCCACGGACCGAGCATGACCACCGGGTACCCACGCGACGCAGACCCGCTGACCGGGCCGGCCGCACCAGGTGACGGGCAAAGACCCCGACCTGATGGGCAGACATCGTGCACGCTTGGTAACTCGACGATCATGCCAGCGGCGGCACCTCAGGGTGCCGCCGCAACTTCGTTCTCGGCGTCCCGGTCAGGCCGCGCCGCGCTGCAGCGCCTCGCAGACGGCCACGCTCTCCCGGACACCCAGCCCCAGCGCCTGGCCGCAGTGCGCGATCCACGCGGCCATGCCGTCGGGGGTGCCGGAGAGGTAGCCGCGCAGCGCCTTGAGGTACTCGGCGCGGCCCAGCTCGGCGTGGCCGACCTCGGCGGGGCAGATCGACTTGGGGTCGAGACCGCTGCCGACCAGCACGACGCGCTGTGCGGCGCGCGCCAGCGGCCCGTTGCAGGTGCCGAAGGGGCGCAGGCAGAGCAGCTCGCCGTGCACGACGGCCGCGACGACGAGCGCGGGCGCCTCGCTGCCCGCGAGCAGCAGTTCGGCGAGGCCGTCGAGCCGGGCCACGACCTCGGAGGAATCGGGCAACGGGAATTCCGCCGCCTGCAGCAGGGGCTCGTCGACCGGTTCCCCGGCCAGCCGCGGCCTGCCGACGGTCTCGTCCGGGACGGCGCCTCCGGCCGCGACGAGGTGCAGCCGGGCCAGCGCCTGCAGCGGCGACTGCCGCCAGACGCCGAGCAGTTGGCCGGACTCGGCGGTCAGCCGCAGCGCGGCGCCGACGGTGCGCGATTCGCCGTCGATCGAGAAGTCGCTGCGCCGGCGGACCTCTTCCAGCGCCCAGTCGGCACCGGCGAGCGCGGCCGAGCCGCGGGCCCCGCGCAGTGCGGCCTCGGAGGCCACCTCGTCGGAGCGGCGGCGCATCACCCGGTGCCCGTAGGCCTGGTCCACGGCCTTGCGCACGAGGGCCACGGAATCGGCGACTCCGGGGAGCGAGCCGAGAACGGCGAGCGGATCAGCTGTCGTACCCATGAGTACGACCCTACGCACCCCGGTCGGCGCACCGGCGCGCGAGTGGGGTTCGTCACCCGCGCCGGGAGAGGCGCCCAGAGGCCGCCGAGAGACCGCCGAGAGACCGCCGGGAGATCGCCAGGAGGCCTCCCGGCGGATGCGAAGGATGCGCGGAGCGTCCCCGGAGGGGCCCCTCCATGGAACCGCCACGTCCACCGACGGGTGAACTCCCGGCGTGACACACGGGAAACGCACGGGAACGCGGCAGGGCCGCCACTACGCTTATCGAACATGAAGATCGCTTTCGTCGGAAAGGGCGGCAGTGGCAAGACGACCCTGTCCTCCCTCTTCATCCGCCACCTCTCCGCCGCCGGCGTCCCCGTGGTCGCCGTCGACGCGGACATCAACCAGCACCTCGGCCCGGCGCTCGGGCTCGACGAGGAGGAGGCCGCCGCCTTCCCCGCGATGGGCGCGCACCTGCCGGAGATCAAGGAGTACCTGCGCGGCGCCAATCCGCGGATCGCCTCCGCGCAGACGATGATCAAGACCACGCCGCCGGGGCACGGCTCGCGTCTCCTGCGGGTCACCGAGGACAACCCGGTCTACGGCGCCTGCGCCCGCCCGCTGTCCCTGGAAGGCGGCGAGGCGCGCCTGATGGTCACCGGCCCGTTCAGCGAGTCCGACCTCGGCGTGGCCTGCTACCACTCCAAGGTCGGCGCGGTGGAGCTGTTCCTCAACCACCTGGTGGACGGCCGCGACGAGTACGTGGTCGTCGACATGACGGCCGGCAGCGACTCCTTCGCCTCCGGGATGTTCACCCGCTTCGACATGACCTTCCTGGTGGCCGAACCGACCCGCAAGGGCGTCGCCGTCTACCGCCAGTACAAGGAGTACGCCCGCGACTTCGGCGTCGCGCTGCGGGTCGTCGGCAACAAGGTGCAGGGGCCGGACGACCTGGAGTTCCTGCGGGCGGAGACCGGCGACGACCTGCTGGTGACGGTGGGCCACTCCGACTGGGTGCGCGCCATGGAGAAGGGCCGTCCGCCGTACTTCGCGGCGCTGGAGGAGCCCAACCGCCGCGCGTTGAGGGTCATGCACGAGGCCGCGGACGCCGCGTACGCGTCGCGGAACTGGGAGCGCTACACCCGCCAGATGGTGCACTTCCACCTGAAGAACGCCGAGAGCTGGGGCAACGAGCGCACCGGCACCGACCTGGCCGCGCAGGTCGACCCGGCCTTCGTCCTGGACGAACGGCTCACCCTCACGAGGTAATCGCTCACCCATGCGGGCGAATCTTCATCCAAAGCCCTTTTGTGTGGATTACTCTCCATTTACCGACTCTTGGTAGTAACGAGACCGTCACATTCCGTCGACACCGTTACCCCGGGGTTCGGCAGCAGGACCACCGCGCACCACAGTGCGCAGCACCCGCCGCACAGCCGTGACCACGACCGCGTACGCGCATGCCGCACGCAGCCGCGCCGCCCCGGAGGAGACGGGAACATGCACCCCACACACCAGCCGAAAGCCCAGCCGCCCGGCCGTCCCCGCCGCCCGCAGGGCTCCGGGAAGGAACCACCGCGAGCCTTCGGGCCGCACCCCCAGCCGCCGGGGGGCCGTGACGGCGGTCCCGCCGCGTGGCGGCACGATCTGTCCGCCTCGGTCGCCGTCTTCCTGATCGCCGTCCCGCTGTCGCTGGGCATCGCCCTGGCCACCGGCGCCCCGCTCCAGGCCGGACTGGTCGCGGCGGCGGTGGGCGGCATCGTCGCCGGCCTGCTCGGCGGCGCCCCGCTCCAGGTCAGTGGCGCCGCCACCAGCCTGGTCGTGGTCACCGCCGACCTCGTCCACCGCTACGGCTGGCGCACCACCTGCGCCATCACCGTGCTCGCCGGCGTCTGCCAACTCGCTCTCGGGGCGGTGCGCGTGGCCCGCGCGGCACTCGCCGTCAGCCCCGCGATCGTGCACGGGATGCTGGCCGGCATCGGCGCCGCCATCGCCATCGCCCAGCTCCATGTCGCCCTCGGCGGGCAACCGGACAGCTCGGCCCTGGCCAATCTGGCCGCGCTTCCACGGCAGTTGGCCGCGCCGCACCTCGGGGCGCTGCTCGTCGGGGCGGTGACCGTGGCCGTCCTCGTCCTGTGGCCACGGCTGCCGGGCAGGCCGGGACGGGCGCTGCGTTCGGCCCTTCCGGCGCCGCTGGCCGCCATCGCGGCGGCGACGGCGGTCGGCGTGCCGATCGCGCTGCCGCGGGTGGAGCTCCCCGCGCTGCACGCGGTGGCACTGCCGGGCCTCCCGCACGGGCCCGTCGCCGGCATCGCCGCCGCCGTCCTGACGGTCACGCTGGTGGCCAGCATGGAGTCGCTGCTGTCCGCCGTGGCGATCGACAAGCTGCGCACGGGCCGCGGCGAACCGGGCGACGGCACCGGCGGCCGCGCCGACCTGAACCGCGAACTGCTCGGTCAGGGCGCCTCGAACGTCGTCTCCGGACTGCTCGGCGGGCTGCCGATCGCCGGCGGGGCGATCCGCGGCTCGGCGAACGTCGCCGCGGGCGCGCGCACCCGCCGGGCCACGGTGCTGCACGGCGTGTGGGTCCTGGTGTGCGCCGGTCTGCTGGCCGGGGTGCTGGAGCTGATCCCGCTGGCCGCGCTCGCCGCGCTGGTGATGGTGGTCGGCGTGAAGATGGTGAGCTTCGCGCACATCAGGCATGTGCAGCGGCACCGGGAGTTCCCGGCGTACGCGGCCACGCTGGTCGCGGTCGTCGCCTTCGGCGTCCTCGCGGGCGTCACGACCGGCATCGTGGTGGCGGTCTTCCTGTCGCTGCGGCGGCTGACCCACACCCGGATCACGGTCCTGGAGGAGTCCGGTATCCACCGGGTCCACGTACGGGGTCAGTTGACGTTCCTGGCGGTGCCCCGGCTGACCCGGGCGCTGGCGGAGGTGCCGGACGGGGCAAACGCGGTGGTCACGCTGGACGGCTCCTTCATGGACCACGCCGCGTACGAGAGCCTGCACCACTGGTGCGAGGCGCACCGGGCACGCGGCGGCTGGGCGACGCTGACCGGCCGCACCGGCGCGCCGATCACGGTCCCGGCGACGACGCACGCGTGCCGCCCGTGGACCCCGTGGCGCAACCACCACTGCACCAAGCCGGGCGCCGGGACGGGAGGGGCCGGGCAGCTGGTCGGCGGGCTCAGCGCCTTCCAGCGCAACACGGCCCCGCTGGTCAGGGAGGAGCTGGCGCGGCTCGCCCGGGAGGGGCAGCGGCCCACCCAGCTCTTCCTCACCTGTGCCGACTCCCGCCTGGTCACCAGCATGATCACCTCCAGTGGCCCCGGCGACCTGTTCACCGTGCGCAACGTGGGCAACCTCATGCCGCCGCCCGGTGACGACGCCTCGTGCGACTCGGTCGGCGCGGCCATCGAGTACGCGGTGGAGGTGCTGAAGGTCGGCAGCATCACCGTGTGCGGCCACTCCGGCTGCGGCGCGATGCAGGCGCTGCTCGGCGGGGCGGGCCGGGATCCGGGCGCGCAGACCCCGCTGGCGCGCTGGCTGCGGCACGGACGGCCGAGCCTGGCCCGGATGGAACGGATCGGCCGGCTGGGGCGCGGCGAGGTCGCGGTCGCCGACCGCCCGGTGACGGACGACCTCGAACGGCTCTCTCTGGTCAATGTCGTCCAGCAGCTCGACCACCTGATGGCGCACGCCTGCGTCGCCCGCAGGGTGGCCGAGGGGTCGCTGCAGCTGCACGGGATGTACTTCCACGTCGCGGAGGCCCAGGCGTACGTCCTCGACGCCGGGACCGGCACGTTCGCCGCCGTACGGCCGGAGGAACCGGCCCCGGTCCGCTGACCCCGCCGCACCCACTGTCCCCCGGCCCGCCGGCCGCCCGCCGGCGGGCCGGGGTGCGCGCGGACCGTGCCGGCCGTCGAGCCGTCGCGATGACAGGTCTAAACCAATATTCGCCGCGAACCCTTGTCATCCCGCCCCTGTGCTGGTGAGCTATGGCCTGGGACACACGAGGACCCCTGCGAAGGAGCACGGCGTGAGCAACGAGAGCCTGGCCAACCTTTTGAAGGAGGAGCGCCGGTTCGCTCCGCCCGCCGGCCTGGCGGCCGGCGCCAATGTCACCGCGGAGGCCTACCGGCAGGCGGGCGAGGACCGGCTCGGCTTCTGGGCGGCGCAGGCCCGCCGGCTGGCCTGGGCGAAGGAGCCGACCGAGACGCTGGACTGGTCGAACCCGCCGTTCGCCAAGTGGTTCGCCGACGGCACGCTGAACGTGGCGTACAACTGCGTCGACCGGCACGTGGAGGCCGGCAACGGCGACCGCGTCGCCCTCCACTTCGAGGGCGAGCCCGGCGACACCCGGGCCGTCACCTACGCCGAACTGAAGGACGAGGTCAGCCGGGCGGCCAACGCCCTCACCGAGCTCGGCGTCCGGTCCGGCGACCGGGTGGCGGTCTACATGCCGATGATCCCCGAGACCGTCGTGGCGATGCTGGCGTGCGCCCGCATCGGCGCCGCGCACTCGGTGGTCTTCGGCGGCTTCTCGGCCGACGCCCTGGCCGCCCGTATCCAGGACGCGGACGCGAAGCTGGTCATCACCGCCGACGGCGGTTACCGCCGCGGCAAGCCCTCGGCGCTCAAGCCCGCCGTGGACGACGCCGTCGACCGCACCGAGAGCGTGAGCAAGGTGCTGGTCGTGCGCCGCACCAGCCAGGAGGTGGCCTGGAACGAGGGCCGCGACGTGTGGTGGCACGAGGCCCTGGAAGCGCAGAGCACCGAGCACACCCCGGAGGCCTTCGAGGCCGAGCACCCACTGTTCATCCTCTACACCTCCGGCACGACCGGGAAGCCGAAGGGCATCCTGCACACCTCCGGCGGCTACCTGACCCAGGCCGCCTACACCCACCACGCGGTGTTCGACCTCAAGCCGGAGACCGACGTCTACTGGTGCACGGCCGACGTCGGCTGGGTGACCGGCCACTCGTACATCGTGTACGGGCCGCTGGCCAACGGCGCCACCCAGGTGCTGTACGAGGGCACCCCCGACACGCCGCACCAGGGCCGCTTCTGGGAGATCGTCCAGAAGTACGGGGTGTCGATCCTCTACACGGCGCCCACCGCGATCCGCACCTTCATGAAGTGGGGCGACGACATCCCCGCCAAGTTCGACCTGTCGTCGCTGCGGGTGCTGGGCAGCGTCGGCGAGCCGATCAACCCCGAGGCGTGGATCTGGTACCGCGAGCACATCGGCGGCGGCCGCTGCCCGATCGTGGACACCTGGTGGCAGACCGAGACCGGCGCCATGATGATCTCCCCGCTCCCCGGCGTGACCGAGACCAAGCCCGGCTCCGCGCAGCGCGCCCTGCCCGGCATCTCCGCCACCGTCGTGGACGACGAGGCCAACGAGGTGCCCAACGGCTCCGGCGGCTACCTCGTCCTGACCGAGCCGTGGCCGTCGATGCTCCGCACCATCTGGGGTGACGACCAGCGCTACCTGGACACCTACTGGTCCCGCTTCGAGGGCCGCTACTTCGCCGGCGACGGCGCCAAGAAGGACGACGACGGCGACATCTGGCTGCTGGGCCGGGTCGACGACGTGATGCTGGTGTCCGGCCACAACATCTCCACCACCGAGGTCGAGTCGGCGCTCGTCTCGCACCCGAAGGTCGCCGAGGCCGCCGTCGTCGGCGCCGCCGACGACACCACCGGCCAGGCGATCGTCGCGTTCGTGATCCTGCGCGGCGCCGCCCTGGGCGACGACGGCGACGAGCTGATCGCCCAGCTGCGCGACCACGTGGCCAGGACGCTCGGCCCCATCGCCAAGCCGAAGCGGATCCTCACGGTGGCGGAGCTGCCGAAGACCCGCTCCGGCAAGATCATGCGCCGTCTGCTGCGGGACGTCGCCGAGAACCGCCGGCTCGGGGACGTGACGACGCTGACGGACTCCACGGTCATGGACCTCATCCAGGCCAAGCTCCCCTCCGCCCCCGGCGAGGACTGAGCACACCCCGCGGCACGGACGACGGGCCCCTTCGGGGGCCTTTCGTCCGTCCGGGCGCGTCCTGCGCCCCCGCCGCTGTGTCCGTAAGGTGAAAAGGGCCCGAACGACCCGGCCGCCCCGCCCGTTACGGTGGAGGGCGTTGGAACCGCGACAGAGAACAGGGCGTGCCGGGAAGTCTGGTCGGCGAGGTGAACAGCCGTTGCCGCACCCGACCGGAGGTCCACCCGTGAACGCGTCCACCCGCCGCCGCTCCGTCTTCCTGGGGCGTGTGCCGCTCCTGGAGCGGAACTACGTCGCCGACGCGCTGCGCGCGGAGACCGTCGGCGGCATGCTGCTGCTCCTGGCCGCCGTGGCGGCACTGGTCTGGGCGAACAGCCCGGTGAGCGCCTCGTACACCGCAACCGTCGGCCACCACTTCGGCCCCGCCGCGCTGCACCTGGACCTGTCGGTATCCCACTGGGCGGCGGACGGGCTGCTGGCGGTCTTCTTCTTCGTCGCGGGCATCGAGCTCAAGCGCGAACTGGTCGTGGGTGAGCTGCGGACCCCTTCCGCCGCGGCGCTGCCCGTGATCGCCGCCGTCTGCGGGATGGCGGTGCCCGCGGCCGTGTACGCCGTGGTCAACACGGCGGGCGGGGGCTCGCTGCAGGGCTGGGCGGTGCCGACGGCGACGGACATCGCCTTCGCGCTCGCCGTGCTGGCGGTGCTCGGCACCTCGCTGCCCTCGGCGCTGCGCGCCTTCCTGCTCACGCTCGCCGTCGTGGACGACCTCCTCGCGATCCTGATCATCGCGGTCTTCTTCACCAGCGGCATCGACTTCGCGGCGCTGGGCCTGGCCTTCGCCGGCCTTGTCCTGTTCTGGCTGCTGCTGCGCAAGGAGGTCCGCGGCTGGTACGTCTACGTACCGCTGGCCCTGGTCAACTGGGGGCTGATGCACGCCAGTGGGGTGCACGCCACCGTCGCGGGCGTGGCGATGGGCCTGATGCTGCGCTGCCACCACCGCGAGGGCGAGAAGGTGTCGCCGGGAGAGCGGATCGAGCACCTGGTGCGGCCGGTGTCGGCCGGGCTCGCGGTGCCGCTGTTCGCGCTCTTCTCGGCCGGGGTGCCGGTCACCGGGGGAGCGCTCGGGCAGGTCTTCACCCGTCCGGAGACGCTGGGAGTGGTGCTCGGCCTGGTCGTCGGCAAGACCGTGGGCGTCTTCGGCGGCACCTGGCTGGCGGCGCGTTTCACGAGAGCCGAGCTCAATCCCGACCTCGCATGGGCCGACGTGCTGGCCGTGGCCGCGCTCGCCGGGATCGGCTTCACGGTCTCGCTGCTCATCGGCGAGCTGGCCTTCGCGGGCAACGAGGTGCTGATGCCGGAGGTCAAGGCGGCGGTCCTGGTGGGCTCGTGCACAGCGGCCGCGTCCGCCGCCGTCCTGCTGAAGCTGCGCGACAACAAGTACCGCCGCATGTGCGAGGACGAGGAGCGCGACACCGACCTGGACGGCATCCCCGACATCTACGAATGGGGCAACCCGGAGTTCCATCTGCGCATGGCGGCGATCCACGAGGCGAAGGCGGCCGAGCACCGCAGGCTCGCGGAAGTGGCGCGCTCCGGCGGCACGGACGAGGATGAGTCGGGCATGATCAGGGGGTAGCCGTGTAACCCAGTTGCCCGTTATGACTTCACGACAAAGCGACGAACGACGGAGGACGCGATGAGCCCAGCGGACGTGGACAAGCCCGTGGCGGTGACGGTGACCGCGAACGGCGGCCGCAGTCTCGGCCAGCTCTTCGCCGCGGCCACGGCGGATCTCTCGGAGCTGATCCACGAGGAGATCGCCCTCGCCAAGGCCGAACTCCGGCAGGACGCCAAGCGCGCCGGCATCGGCGGCGGCGCCGTCGGGGCCGCCGGCGTCCTCGCGCTGTTCGCGCTGCCCGTGCTGAGCTTCGCGGCCGCCTACGGCATCCACAACCTGGGCCTGGGCCTCGCCTGGTCGTTCCTGATCGTCGGCGGCGCCTTCCTGGTGCTGGCCGGGCTGCTGGGCCTGCTGGCGATGCAGAAGTTCAAGAAGATCAAGAAGCCGGAACGCAGCATCGCCTCCGCCAAGGAGACCGCGGCCGTGCTCCAGAACGTCAAGCCGCACCCGCGGCCTTCGGAAACGGAGGACACGCCGGCGGTCAAGGTATGACACGCTCAGGGCATGACGGTCGCTGACAGTTCCTCGGTGGTACGGATCGACGGGCCCTGGACCCACCGGGATGTCGCGGCGAACGGAGCGCGCTTCCACATCGCCGAGGCCGGCGACGGACCGCTGGTGCTGCTCCTGCACGGCTTCCCGCAGTTCTGGTGGACCTGGCGGGACCAGTTGACCGCCCTGGCCGACGCGGGTTTCCGCGCGGTCGCGATGGACCTGCGCGGAGTGGGCGGCAGCGACCGCACCCCGCGCGGCTACGACCCGGCGAACCTGGCACTCGACGTGACCGGCGTGATCCGCTCGCTCGGCGAGCCGGACGCCGCGCTGGTCGGCCACGACCTCGGCGGTTACCTGGCATGGACGGCGGCGGCGATGCGGCCCAAGCTGGTGCGCCGACTGGCCGTCAGCTCGATGCCCCATCCGCGGCGCTGGCGCACGGCGATGCTGTCGGACCTGCGGCACAGCGCGGCGGGGGCGTACGTGTGGGGCTTCCAGCGGCCGTGGATCCCCGAGCGCCGGCTGGTCGCGGACGACGCCGCGCTCGTGGGGCAGTTGCTGAGGGACTGGTCCGGGCCGCGGGTGCCGGACGACGAGGTCGTCGAGGTCTACCGGCGCGCGATGAGCATCCCGTCCACGGCGCACTGCTCGATCGAGCCCTACCGCTGGATGGTGCGCTCGCTGGCCCGGGTGGACGGCTTCCAGTTCAACCGCCGGATGAAGCGCCCGGTACGGGTGCCCACACTGCATCTGCACGGCTCGCTCGACCCGGCGATGCGCGCGCGGCACGCCGCCGGCAGCGGCGAGTACGTCGAGGCGCCCTACCGCTGGCGGCTGTTCGACGGCCTCGGGCACTTCCCGCACGAGGAGGACCCGGCGGCGTTCTCCGCGGAGCTCATCAACTGGCTCAAGGACCCCGAGCCCGATCGTTGATCCCGCAGCGTTGATCCTGCGCCGTTGATCCGGCACCGTTGATCCACGACCGTTAATCCCATATGACCATCAGCCAAATGCCGGGCGCATAGGCCAATTGATGGACCCACGGGCGATTACGGACCTTGGACCCCGGGCAGACAGCTCGGTATGGGCTGGACGCACGACTACCGTGACGTGTCACGCGATCGCCGCGCCAACGGAGCGCGCATCATCACCGGGACCACGGCCCCGGACCACCGGCCGGGCCACTCGGGGCTCGGCATCCCCCACATCCTCAGGCGACGGGCCCGGTGGGTCGGCGCCCGCCTGCGGCACACCCGCAGCGACTGACGAACTCCCCCGCCGCCGGCGGACGCACCCCGCCCGCACGGACTCTCACAGGGCACACGCCTGCGTGTCGACCTGCCGGTCCGCCGTACGTCCGGCCTGGACGTCGGCACGGACCTCGTCGGCCGTCAGGGCGTAGCCGGTGTCCGCGTCGTCCAGCGACTTGGCGAACACGACGCCGTACACCCGCCCGTCGGGAGTCAGCAGCGGTCCACCGGAGTTGCCCTGCCGGACGAGGGTGAACAGCGAGTAGACATCGCGGTGGACCGTGCCGCGGTGGTAGATGTCCGGGCCGGTCGCCGAGATACGGCCGCGCACCCGGGCGGCCCGGACGTCGAAGCCGCCGTTCTCCGGGAAGCCGGCCACGATCGCGCCGTCGCGGGACTTGGCGTCGCCGCCGGTGAAGGTGAGCGGAGGCGCCGCCAGCCCGGGGACGTCGATGACGGCGATGTCGCGCTGCCAGTCGTAGAGCACGACCTTTCCGTCGTACACCCGGCCCTCGCCGCCGATCTGCACGGTGGGGTTGTCGACGCCGCCGACGACATGGGCGTTGGTCATCACCCGGTGCGGCGCGAAGACGAAGCCGGTGCCCTCCAGTACCTTGCCGCAGCTGGGCGCCGTGCCCACGACCTTCACGATGCTGCGCCGGGCCTCGCCGACGACCCGGCTCCCGGCGAGGGCGGGATCCGGCGCGGGAACGTCGGTGATCGGTTCGGTGCCGAACGGCGAGAAGACCTGGGGGAGTCCGTTCTGCGCGAGGGCGGAACTGAAGTCGGCGAACCAGGTGTTGGCCTCCTGCGGCACGATCCGCGCCACTCCCAGCAGCACCTTGGACGAGCGGACCTCGCGGCCCAGGGTCGGCAGCGTGGTGGTCGTGGCCAGGGCGGAGCCGATGAGCCAGGCGACCAGCAGCATGGCCAGGACGTTGACCAGGGCCCCGCCGACGGCGTCGACGGCGCGCGCCGGGGACCAGCTGACGTGGGTGCGGACCTTGTTGCCCAGGTGTGTGGTGAACGCCTGGCCGACCGAGGCGCACACGATGACCAGGACCACCGCGGCGACCACCGCGACCGTGCCCGGGGCGGAATTGTCGGTGACCTCGTTCCAGATCGCGGGCAGCACGTAGATCGCGACCAGTCCACCGCCGAGGAAGCCGATCACCGACATCACGCCGACGATGAATCCCTGGCGGTAGCCCACGATCGCGAACCACACGGCGGCCAGCAACAGCACGATGTCCAGCACATTCACCCGCACACCGTCTCATGGCCACTCAACCCAGCGGGACCGTCTTTGCCCGATCCCAAGGCCGCTCCCAGCCCGCGAAGTGGAGAATCCGGTCGATCAGGCCCGCCGTGAAGCCCCACACCAGGGCGCCCCCGACCTGGAACGCCGGACCGCGGTACCCGCTGGGGTGCCTGACCGTGACGCGGTTGCCGGGGTCGGTCAGCTCGTCGACCGGCACCGCGAACACCCGCGCGGTCTCCGCCAGGTCGACCGCGCCCACCGGGCTGGGGGTGTGCCACCAGCCCAGAACCGGTGTCACCACGAAGCCGCTCACCGGGATGTACAGGCGCGGCAGCACGCCGAACAGCTGCACTCCGGACGGGTCGAGGCCGGTCTCCTCCCACGCCTCGCGCAGCGCGGCCCGCAGCGGTCCCGCGCCCTCCGGGTCGCCGTCCTCGGGGTCGAGCGCACCGCCGGGGAAGGACGGCTGCCCGGCGTGCGAGCGCAGGGAGGCGGCGCGTTCCATCAGGAGCAGTTCGGGGCGTCCCCCCGCGGCCCCCTCGCCGAAGAGCACGAGGACGGCGGAGGCCCGGCCACCGGTGGCCGGCGGCAGGAAGCGGCTCAGTTGCTCCGGCCGCACCGCGTCGGCCGCGCGGGCCACCGGCTGCAGCCACTCGGGCAGGCCGTCGCGCCGCACCTCTACGCCGTTGACGCCGCTGACGCCGCTGGTGTCCTCGACCCCGTCCCTGCCGTTCACGCTGTGCCGTGCTCCGGTCACTCCACCTCCAGCGGGGGCGCCGCCTTGCCCGGGAAACCGGGGGGCGGCTTCAGCCGCTGGCCCGGGGCACCGCCCATCTCGTACTTCAGCAGCTTCTTCGCCTTCTCCGGGTCGGTCTCGCCCTCCCCGTACGACGGGCACAGCGGGGCGATCGGGCAGGCCCCGCAGGCCGGGCGGCGGGCGTGGCACATCCGGCGGCCGTGGAAGATCAGCCGGTGGGACACCATCGTCCACTCGCTCTTCGGGAAGATCGCCATGACGTCCTGCTCGACCTTCTCCGGGTCCTCGGAGGCGGTCCAGCCGAAGCGGCGGGCGAGCCGGCCGAAGTGGGTGTCGACGGTGAGGCCGGGGACGCCGAAGGCGTTGCCCAGGACGACGTTGGCCGTCTTGCGGCCGACACCGGGCAGGGTGACCAGGTCCTCCAGCCGGCCGGGGACCTCGCCGCCGAAGCGGTCCCGCAGGGCCGCGGACAGGCCGAGCAGCGAGCGTGCCTTGGCACGGAAGAACCCGGTGGGCCGGATCAGCTGCTCCAGTTCCTCCGGGTCGGCCGCCGCCAGGTCCTCCGGCGTCGGGTACGTCCCGAAGAGCCGCGGGGTGGTCTGGTTGACCCTCAGGTCGGTGGTCTGCGCCGAGAGCACCGTGGCCACCAGGAGCTGGAACGGGTTCTCGAAGTCGAGCTCGGGGTGGGCGTAGGGATACAGCTCGGCGAGCTCGCGGTTGATGCGGCGGGCCCGGCGCACCATCCCCAGGCGCGACTCGGGCTTGCGGGCACCCCGCGCGCGGCCGCCGGCGGGCTTCACGGGCGCCTGTTCACTCAGAGCTGAATCGACGCCCGGCTTCACCCTCCCGGCCCCTCCACCCTGCTGTTTCCTGCGCACGCTCGGCGTATCAGACACCCGGCCAGCCTAAGCCTCGGCACCGACAATCGCCCCGGACTGCCGCGATCCGGCCCCCGAAAGGACCCCCGGGGCGCTCTCCCGCGAGCACATAAGACAGACTTGTGATTGATCGCACTGTTTTACTGTCGGGCATGATGGGGACCGACCCAGCGATGTCGACAAGGAGAGAGCACGTGGACGACGTTCTGCGGCGCGCACCGCTTTTCGCGGCGCTCGACGATGAGCAGGCCGCTGAACTGCGCGCCTCGATGGCGGAGGTCACGCTCGCGCGCGGCGACTCGCTGTTCCATGAGGGTGAACCCGGCGACCGGCTGTACGTCGTCACCGAGGGCAAGGTGAAGCTGCACCGCACCTCCCCCGACGGCCGCGAGAACATGCTCGCCGTCGTGGGCCCCGGCGAGCTGATCGGCGAGCTGTCGCTCTTCGACCCCGGCCCGCGCACCGCCACCGCCACGGCGCTGACCGAGGTCAAGCTGCTGGGCCTCGGCCACGGCGACCTGCAGCCCTGGCTCAACGCCCGCCCCGAGGTCTCCACCGCCCTGCTGCGCGCCGTCGCGCGCCGCCTGCGCCGCACCAACGACGTGATGTCGGACCTGGTCTTCTCCGACGTGCCCGGCCGCGTGGCCAAGGCGCTGCTGGACCTGTCGCGCCGCTTCGGCGTGCAGTCCGAGGAGGGCATCCACGTCGTCCACGACCTGACGCAGGAAGAGCTGGCCCAACTGGTCGGCGCCTCCCGGGAGACCGTGAACAAGGCACTCGCCGACTTCGCGGGCCGCGGCTGGCTGCGCCTGGAGGCCCGCGCGGTCATCCTGCTGGACGTCGAGCGGCTGGCCAAGCGCTCCCGCTGACGCGTACACCCGTACATCCGTAAGGGGCGCCCACCCATGGTGGGCGCCCCTTACGCTTCCCCGGGGTGGGTTCCGCTGTGCCTGCCGGGGTGGGGAGACACATGGACGAGGACAGGGCGCCGCAGACCGTCTGGAAGCCCGCGAAGCGACTGCGCGCGCTGAAACCGGTGTGGCAGGCGGCGCACGACGGCCGAGCCGACGCCGGCGCGCTGGCAAGCCTGCTGGACAGCGGCAGCGGACTGGTCCTCAGGGCCGCCTTCGACCGGGTGCGGGCCTTCGACGCGGAGACCGGCGAGCAGCGCTGGGCCTGGGAGGTGCCCGGCCGCGACGTGCTGTCCGCCGTGGCCGACGAGGCGACCGGCGGTGTCGTGCTCCTGGCCCACTGGCCGGACACGTCCGAAGGTCCGGAGAAGGCCGGCGTCACCGCCCTGGACACCGCCTCCGGCAAGGGGCTGTGGTCGGCCCGGCTGAACCTCTCCGGGCTCTCTCACCACGACCCGGGGCTCCGCGTCGGCACCGTCGCCCTGTCGGGGGAGTGCGCGCTGGTCACCACGGGCGAGAAGGTCGTCGCCCGCGACGCCCGTACGGGCCGGCACATGTGGTCGGTGCCGCACGAGGAGGACCACGGGGTGCGGATCGCGGCCGCAGGGGGGCGGCTCGTCGTGGTGACGGAGAACTCGGGCATCACGACCGTCCTGACGGTCGCACTGGCCGACGGCGCGGTGCTGTGGAAGAAGCCGCTCCCCGTCGACGGCCCGGTCGGCGCCGTCGGCCTGCTCGGCGCGGATCCGCTGCTGCTGGCCGTCGAGGGCGAGGGCCGCCGAGGCCCGCACCGTCTCCTGCGTCTGGACGAGGGCGGCGGCACCGCCGTCGAGATCCCGATGACCGGCGGCCACGGCACGATCAGGACGGCCCCGTGGACCGTCGCCGACGGCCGCCGGCGGTTCACGGCCGTCGGCGACACGCTGCTGGCGTTCGTCGAGCCCTCGCCGGAGGAGACCCTCGTCAGGCCCGCCGGCTTCTCCCTGTCCACGGGCCGCCACCTGTGGACCTCGGACCACTGGGGCATCGTCGCTCTCGCGCCCCACCGGGGCCATGTGGTCATGGTGCGCCACTACGACGAGAGTTTCTCCTCCCGGGCCTACGTGCTCGACGCGGCGACCGGGCGCGAGGTGGCCCGCCGCTCCATCCGCCGCACCGGGTCGGACGAGCCGTACACGCTGCATGTGCACGGCAGGCGGCTGCTGTGGGTCAGCACGTCGAGCACCGCGGCCACCGCGCCGGTCAAGGCGTACGACTGGCGCTGACCGGGGCCGGCGGGGGCAGCGGCGGCAACCGGCGTCAGATCAGCCCGTGCTCCAGCAGGTAGTCCATCTGCGCGCGCACCGACAGCTCGGCCGCGGGCCACAGCGCCCGGTCCACGTCCGCGTACACGTGCGCGACGACCTCGGACGGGGTGGTGCGCCCCCCTTCGACGGCCGTCTCGACCTGGGCGAGGCGGTGGGCGCGGTGGGCGAGGTAGAACTCGACCGCGCCGCGCGCGTCGGCCAGCACCGGCCCGTGGCCGGGCAGGACGGTGGTGACACCGCCGTCCATGGCCAGTGCCTGGAGCCGGCGCAGCGAGTCGAGGTAGTCGCCGAGGCGGCCGTCGGGGTGGGCGACGACGGTCGTGCCGCGGCCGAGGACGGTGTCGCCGGTGAGCACCGCCCGGTCGGCCGGCAGGTGGAAGGACAGCGAGTCCGCGGTGTGCCCGGGGGTGGGCACGACGCGCAGTTCCAGGCCGCCGGTGGTGACGACGTCCCCCGCGCCCAGGCCCTCGTCCCCCAGGCGCAGCGCCGGGTCCAGGGCGCGCACGGCCGTGCCGGTCAGCTCGGCGAAGCGGGCCGCGCCCTCGGCGTGGTCCGGGTGGCCGTGGGTGAGCAGGGTCAGGCCGATCCGCTTGCCGAGGGAGTGGGCCGTGGAGACGACCGCGTTCAGGTGCCCCTCGTCGAGCGGGCCCGGGTCGATGACGACGGCGAGGTCGGAGTCCGGCTCGGCGACGATCCAGGTGTTGGTGCCGTCCAGGGTCATCGGCGAGGGGTTCGGGGCCAGCACGCACAGCGCCCGCTCGGTGGCCCGGCCGCCGACCGCGCCGCGGGGGTTGCCCGGAGGCAGCGCCGAGGTCATTCGCCCGCTCCCATGCGCTTGGTGAACTCCTCGTGGCCGGGCCAGCTCAGTACGATCTCGCCGCCCACGAGTTCGGCCCGCGCCAGCACCGGTGCCAGGTCCCGGCGGCCCTCCCCCGCCGCCGCGAGGGCCGCCTCGGCGGAGTCGTACGGCAGCAGCCCGCGCAGGGTCGCGATCGTCGGCGGCAGCATGACCATCTCGCCCCGGTCGTAGCCGGCGACGGCCTCCTCGGGCCGCAGCCATGCCGTGCGGTCGGCCTCCCCCGACACGTCGCGGGTCCGCTGACCGGGCGGCAGCGCGGTGAGGAAGAACCAGGTGTCGTAGCGGCGCTCCTCGAACTCCGGGGTGATCCAGCGCGCCCACGGGCCGAGCAGATCGGAGCGGAGCACCAGGGAGCGGCGGGCCAGGAAGTCCGCGAAGGACAGCTCGCGGGAGACCAGGGCGCGGCGGTCCGCCTCCCACTCCTCGCCGGTGGTGTCGTCGACGACCGAGCCCTCGTCCGGGCCGGCCAGCAGCACGCCCGACTCCTCGAACGTCTCGCGCACCGCGGCGCACACGATCGCCTGCGCCTCGGCCGGCCCCAGGCCCTCGCCCAGGCGTCCCGCCCACTGCTCCGGCGCCGGTCCCGCCCACGCGACCGGGCGTTCGTCGCGCCGGTCCACACCGCCCCCGGGGTACGCGTACGCGCCGGCGGCGAACGCCATGGAGGCGCGCCTGCGCAGCATGTGGACCGCGGGGCCGCGCGCGGTGTCGCGCAGCAGCAGCACGGTGGCCGCCCGGCGGGGTTCGACGGGCTCCAGCCTGCCCTCGGTGAGCGCCCGGATCCGCTCGGGCCAGCTCGGCGGGAACCACTGGCCGTTCGTGGTGGTCATGGGGCGGATGCTATGCGCTCACGCGGGGATGTTCGATAGGGCGCCCCCGCCGGGGCGCCCCGGGTCCAGGGGGTCGCTCCCCCTGGACCGCCGGCAGGTGGCCGCGAGCCGTCAGCCCGCGGGCTCCAGCTCGACCTGGATCTCCACCTCGACGGGGGCGTCCAGCGGGAGCACCGCCACGCCGACCGCGCTGCGCGCGTGGACGCCGGCGTCGCCGAGCACCTGGCCCAGCAGCTCGCTCGCACCGTTGACGACCCCGGGCTGCCCGGTGAAGTCGGGGGCGGAGGCGACGAAACCGACGACCTTGACGACCCGCTTCACCCGGTCGAGGTCGCCGGCCACGGACTTGACCGCCGCCAGGGCGTTGAGCGCGCAGGTGCGCGCGAGTTCCCTGGCCTGCTCGGGGGTGACCTCGGCGCCGACCTTGCCGCAGGTCGTCAGCTTGCCGTCGACCAGCGGGAGCTGGCCCGCCGTGAAGACGTACGACCCGGACAGCACCGCGGGCACGTACGCCGCCAGGGGCGCCGCCACCTCGGGCAGCGTCAGCCCGAGGTCGACGAGCCGCTGCTCGACGGCGCTCACGCGCCCTTCTCCCGCTTGAGGTACGCCACCAACTGCTCGGGGTTGTTGGGGCCGGGAACGACCTGGACGAGCTCCCAGCCGTCCTCGCCCCAGGTGTCCAGAATCTGCTTCGTCGCGTGCACCAGCAGCGGCACGGTCGCGTATTCCCACTTGGTCATGAGGGGACTGTAATGCCTCGCACAGCCCAGCCCCCGAGTAGCCCCGCCCTCCACTGGTTAGGCTCGAAGACGTGAGGCTCCACATCGTGACGGGCAAGGGCGGGACGGGTAAGACGACCGTCGCCGCCGCGCTGGCGCTGGCACTGGCCGCCGAGGGACGGCGCACCCTGCTGGCCGAGGTGGAGGGGCGCCAGGGCATCGCGCAGCTCTTCGAGACGGACGCACTGCCGTACGAGGAGCGGAAGATCGCCGTCGCCCCGGGCGGCGGCGAGGTGCACGCGCTGGCCATCGACGCCGAACAGGCGCTCCTGGACTACCTCGACATGTTCTACAAGCTCGGCCGCGCCGGCCGGGCCCTGAAGAAGCTCGGCGCCATCGACTTCGCGACCACCGTCGCCCCGGGCGTGCGGGACGTGCTGCTCACCGGCAAGGTGGTCGAGGCCGTGCGCCGCAAGGACCGCGCGGGCTGGCGGACGTACGACGCGGTCGTCCTCGACGCGCCGCCGACCGGCCGGATCACCCGCTTCCTGAACGTCAACGACGAGGTCGCGGGGCTGGCCCGGTTCGGTCCGATACACAATCAGGCGCAGGCCGTGATGCGGGTCATGAAGTCCCCCGACACCGCGGTGCACCTGGTCACCCTCCTGGAGGAGATGCCGGTGCAGGAGACCGTGGACGGTGTGGCGGAGCTGCACGCGGCCGGTCTGCCCACCGGCGCCGTGATCATCAACATGGTGCGCCCCGTGGTGATGGACGCCGACGCCGTCGCCGCCGCGAGCACCGGACGGCGCACCGCGCTCGCCAAGGCGCTGTCCCAGGCCGGTCTCGGGGGCGCCCGCCGCGGCGGGCTGGCGGAGCGGCTGGTCGACCCGCTGCTGGCGCAGGCGCACGAGCACGCCGAACGGGTCGCGCTGGAGCGCGCCCAGCGCGAGGAACTGGCCGGGCTCGGCCTGCCCAGCTACGAACTGGGACAGCTGGCCGACGGCGTCGATCTCGGCGGGTTGTACAGATTGGCAGAAAATCTGCGGAAACAGGGGCTGGGGGTCGCATGAGTCTGGACAGTCCGGTATTGGACATCGACGCGCTGCTGGACGATGCGAGGACCCGGATCGTCGTGTGCTGCGGTTCCGGCGGGGTCGGCAAGACCACCACCGCCGCCGCCCTGGGCGTGCGCGCGGCCGAGCGGGGCCGCAAGGCGGTCGTGCTGACCATCGACCCGGCGCGCCGGCTGGCCCAGTCGATGGGGCTCACGGAGCTGGACAACACCCCTCGCAAGGTCGCGGGCATCGACGAGTCCGCGGGTGGTGAACTGCACGCGATGATGCTCGACATGAAGCGGACCTTCGACGAGGTCGTGGTGCAGCACAGCGACCCGGAACGGGCCCGCGCGATCATCGACAACCCCTTCTACCAGTCGCTCTCCGCGGGCTTCGCCGGCACGCAGGAGTACATGGCGATGGAGAAGCTGGGCCAGCTGCGGGCACTGGAGGCCTGGGACCTGATCGTGGTCGACACGCCCCCGAGCCGGTCCGCGCTGGACTTCCTGGACGCGCCCAAACGGCTCGGGTCCTTCCTGGACGGCCGCTTCATCCGGCTGCTCATGGCCCCGGCGAAGGTCGGCGGCAGGGCCGGGGTGAAGTTCCTGAACGTCGGGATGTCGATGATGACCGGCGTGCTCAGCAAGGTCATGGGCGCCCATCTGCTCAAGGACGTCCAGACGTTCGTGGCGGCCATGGACTCGATGTTCGGCGGCTTCCGCTCCCGGGCGGACGCGACCTACAAGCTGCTCCAGGCCAGCGGCACCGCGTTCCTGGTAGTCGCGGCGCCGGAGCGGGACGCGCTGCGCGAGGCGTCGTACTTCGTGGAGCGGCTGGCCGCGGAGGACATGCCGCTGGCCGGCCTGGTGCTGAACCGGGTGCACGGCAGCGGTGCGGCGCAGCTCACGGCCGAGCGGGCGCTGGCCGCGGCGGAGGCACTCGGCGACAGCGCCGACGAAGCGGCCGAGTCCGATGAAGCAGCCGTCCATGCGGCCGACAGCGGCGCCATGACCGCCGAGGCGGATCCCTCCGACCCGGGACATTCGTCAACTCCCCGGCTGACCAGGGAGTTTGACGAATCCGCAGAAAATCTTCAAAACGGCGGCATTGTGGATCAGCCCGGCGGGAAGGCTGGACTCCGTACGGCCGACGGCACCGAAGGGACCCTCAGCACGGACCACAGCACTTCCGACCCCACCGATCCGGACGCGGATCCGTGGAGCGCCGACCGTCTCGCCGCCGGACTGCTGCGCCTGCACGCCGAGCGGATGCAGCTGGTCGCGCGTGAACGACGCACCCGCGACCGCTTCGTCTCCGTGCACCCCGAAGTACCCATGGTCGACGTGGCCGCCCTGCCGGGCGACGTGCACGACCTGGAGGGCTTGCGCGAGATCGGCGAACGCCTCGCGCAGGGTCAGCCGACGGCCGCGTAGTCGTCGTACTCACCGTCGTAGTCGTCGTCGCCCAGGTGCACGCCGGTGCTCTGCTCGTACTCCGTACGCGCGGTCTCCAGCAGCCTGCGCCACGAGGTGACCGTGGGGCGCCGGCGCAGCAGTGCCCTGCGCTCGCGCTCGGTCATCCCGCCCCAGACACCGAACTCCACCCGGTTGTCCAAGGCGTCGGCCAGGCACTCCGTGCGTACCGGGCACCCCGTGCACACCGCCTTGGCCCTGTTCTGGGCCGCTCCCTGGACGAAAAGCTCGTCCGGATCCGTCGTGCGGCACGCGGCCTGCGTACTCCAGTCCGTAACCCAGCTGCTCATGCTGGCGCCGTCCTCTCCCGATTCGAGGCTCCCCCACGGCGGCAAGCGGCATATTCACCGTTGCCAGTTGAGGACGTTACGGAAGGTGGGCACGACGCAACAGCCCTTTCAGGCCCAATCTTGAATGGCCCGAACGGACTATGGGTCAGCGGTAGATCACCCTGGGGAGTGAGTCGACGGCAAAACGGACGAACCGTGCATAAACGGCTAGATCGCCCGCCTGGTTCCCCGAGAACCACGCCATATGGCTGGCATATGACAGGATTTCGGGCAGTTCTCATCACCCACAAGAGTGAGGTTGGAAGACAGACGCGTGCGCATCTTTGGCGCCTGTCTGTTACAGACTAGGCGAACAAGCATGCCCACGTCTTAGGAATCGCAACGTAAGCTGCACCTCATGGGTCACAAGCGATCGGGCGGCACCCGCGGCGGGGGCATCAGCACCGCCCAGCAGGCCGCCAAGTTCCTGGGTATCAGTGTCCTGTCCGGCGTCGTGCTGGCCGGCATCGCGCTGCCCGCGGCAGGAGCGCTCGGGCTGAGCGCCAAGGGCACCGCCGCCGGCTTCGACTCACTGCCCGGCGAGCTGAAGCGTCCGCCGCTCTCGCAGAGCACCCAGATCCTGGACTCCAAGGGCGGTCTGATCGCGACCGTCTACTCCCGGGACCGCAAGGTCGTGCCCATCACGCAGATGAGCAAGACCATGCAGCAGGCCATCGTCGCCATCGAGGACTCCCGCTTCTACGAGCACGGAGCGATCGACGTCAAGGGCATCCTGCGCGCCCTCAACAAGAACGCCCAGGACGGCGGAGTCTCCGAGGGTGCCTCCACGCTGACCCAGCAGTTCGTGAAGAACGTCTTCATCGAGGAGGCCGGCGACGACCCGACCAAGGTCGCCCAGGCCACCCAGCAGACCGTGGGTCGCAAGATCAAGGAGATGAAGTACGCCATCCAGCTCGAGGAGGAGCTGGGGAAGCAGAAGATCCTCGAGAACTATCTCAACATCACCTTCTTCGGCGAGCAGGCGTACGGCGTCGAGTCGGCCGCCAGGCGCTACTTCAGCAAGTCCGCCAAGGACCTGTCGCTGACCGAGTCCGCCCTGCTGGCCGGCATCGTCCAGTCGCCCAGCCGCTACGACCCCGTCAACGACCCCCAGGAAGCCACCAAGCGCCGCAACGTCGTGCTGCAGCGGATGGCCGACCTGAAGGACGTCACGCAGGCGGAGGCCGACGCCGCGAAGAAGAAGCCGCTCGGCCTCAAGGTCAGCCAGCCCAAGAACGGCTGCATCACCGCCGTCAGCGGCGCCGGCTTCTTCTGCGACTACGTGCGCGAGGTCTTCCTCACCGACCCGACCTTCGGCAAGACCAAGTCCGACCGCGCCAAGCGCTGGAACCAGGGCGGCCTCGTCGTCCGCACCACGCTGGACCCGAAGGCCCAGCAGGCCGTCCAGGCCTCGATAAGCGATCACGTCTACCAGAGCGACGAGGTCGCCTCCGCGGTGACGCTGGTCAAGCCCGGTACCGGCAAGATCGTCGCGATGGGGCAGTCGCGCCCGTACGGCTTCAAGAAGAACCAGACGCAGATCAACCTCTCGGTCAACCAGGCCATGGGCGGCGGCGCCGGCTACCAGCCCGGCTCCACGTTCAAGGCGATCACCGCGGCCGCGGCCATCGAGCAGGGCACCGACCCGGCCACCGTGCTGCCGGCGCCGTACAAGATGGACTACCCGAGCCCGGTCACGACGTGCCGCGGCAACTGGGTCAACACCGAGGGCGCGACGGTGGAGAACGAGAACGAGTCCGAGAAGGGCCCGTACTCGATGAAGGAAGCCACCGCCAAGTCGGTCAACACCTACTACGTGCAGCTGATCAGCAACATCGGTGTGTGCCCGGTCACGGACATGGCCAAGGCCATGGGGATAGAGCGTGCCAACGGCAAGGCGCTCGACCAGGTGCCCTCCATCACCCTGGGCACCCAGGAGGTCTCGCCGCTGACCATGGCGAACGCCTACGCGACCTTCGCCAACAAGGGCGTCTACTGCTCCCCGGTCGCCATCGAGTCGATCACCGACGCGACCGGCAAGAAGCTGCCCGTGCCGAAGAGCGAGTGCAAGCGGGCCATGTCCGAGCAGACGGCCGCCACTCTCAACACCCTCCTCAAGGGCGTGGTCGAGGACGGCACCGGCCAGCAGGCGGGCCTGACCGACCGGGACAGCGCGGGCAAGACCGGTACGACCGACTTCCGCTACGCGGCCTGGTTCGTCGGCTACACCTCGGACCTGGCCGGCGCGGTCTGGGTCGGTGACCCCACCCACAAGCGCCAGATGACCAAGATCACCATCGGCGGCGTCTGGCACGACAAGGTCTTCGGTGCCGACACCCCGGGCCCGATCTGGAAGGACGCCATGAGCGGCGCCCTCTCCGGAACGACCTCCGACAGCCTGCCGACGGTCGCGATCCGCGAGCCGGAGAAGCCCAAGCCCGACGACCACGGTGACGGCGACGGCCACGGTGATGTCCGGGGCGGCGACAACGGCGGCAACGACACCGGCGGCCAGGGCGACAACGGGGGCGACGGAGGCTTCTTCGGCGGTCTGATCGGCGGCGCCAACGGCGGGGCGAACGGCAACGGCGGCGGCAACGGCGGCACCGGCCCGGCCGACGGAGGCCCGGGCGGCGGCAGCGACGTCGGCACCACGGACGGCGGTGCCGTCACCCCCGGCAACGGCGGCACGGGCTGACACCACCCGGCCACGACGTCACGCACGTCACGCACACGAAGGGCGCCCCGGACCGCATCGGTCCGGGGCGCCCCTTGTTGGCGTGCGCGCGGCGGGCGTACCCCCGCGAGGTCGGCCGGCCGCTCAGCCGGCCGCGAGCTGCCGCTTCACCTCGGCGGCGACCCGGCCGCCCTCGGCGAGGCCGGTCACCTTCGGGTTGACGATCTTCATGACCGCGCCCATGGCCCGCGGCCCCTCGGCGCCCGACTCCTTGATCGCCGCGGAGACGATCCCGGCCAGCTCGGCGTCGTCCAGCTGCTTGGGCAGGTAGCCGGCGAGCACCTCGCCCTCCGCGAGCTCGCGCTCCGCGGACTCCTTGCGGCCGCCCTGCTCGAAGGCCTCGGCCGCCTCCCGGCGCTTCTTGGCCTCGCGGCCGATCACCTGGAGCACCTCGTCGTCGGACAGCTCGCGCGCCTCCTTGCCCGCGACCTCCTCCTTGGTGATCGCGGTCAGGGTCAGGCGCAGGGTGGACGTGACGAGCTCGTCCCGTCCCTTGATGGCAGCCGTGAGGTCGTCGTGCAGACGCTGCTTGAGCGTGGTGGTCATATGTCGAGTCTGCCAGGTCCCCGCCGGGAGGACCGGAGATTTATCGCTGACGAGCCGTCTGCCACCATGGGGGCATGCGCGCGCTATACGGAGTACCCCTGGGCATCACCGCCGCCGGCGCCGCCTGCGTGGCATACGCGGCCGGCATCGAGGCACGGTCGTTCCGCCTGCGCAGGGTGCAGGTGCCCGTGCTGCCGGCCGGCATGCGGCCCGTCCGCGTCCTGCAGCTCTCGGACATCCACATGGTCAGCGGACAGAACAAGAAGCGCCGCTGGCTGCAGTCGCTGGCCGGGCTGCGGCCGGACTTCGTCGTCAACACCGGCGACAACCTCTCCGACCCGCACGGCGTCCCCGAGCTCCTCGACGCCCTCGGCCCGCTGCTGGACTTCCCCGGCGTCTACGTCTTCGGCTCCAACGACTACTACGCCCCCAAGCTGCGGAACCCCGCCCGCTACCTGGTCGAGCGGGTCCGCGGCGTCCACGGCCTCAACGGCAAGGCCGACCCGGCGGTCAACGTCGACCGCAACCCGTGGGAGGACATCCGCGACGCCTTCGACATGGCCGGCTGGGTCGGGGTCAACAACTCCCGCGGGCGCCTCAAGCTCGACGACGGCATCGAGATCGCCTTCACCGGCCTGGACGACCCCCACATCCGGCGCGACCGCTACACCGAGGTCGCGGGCGGCCCCGACACCGGCGCCGACCTCTCCCTCGCCGTCGTCCACGCGCCCTACCTGCGGGTCCTCGACGCCTTCACCGCCGATCGCTACCCCCTGATCCTCGCCGGCCACACCCACGGCGGGCAGCTCTGCGTCCCCTTCTACGGGGCCCTGGTCACCAACTGCGACATCGACCCGGAACGCGTCAAGGGGCTGTCCTCCCACGAGGCCGGCGGCCACCGCTCCCACCTCCACGTCTCCGCCGGCTGCGGCACGAACCGCTACACCCCGGTCCGTTTCGCCTGCCCCCCGGAGGCCACGCTCCTCACCCTCGTCCCGGCCGGCTGAGCCACCCGGAAAACCGGATTTCGTCTCCAGCGGCCGGTCCGCTAGAGTAATCCTCGTTGCGCCGGGCTGCAGGGCCACGACGCAACACCGGGGTGTGGCGCAGCTTGGTAGCGCGCTTCGTTCGGGACGAAGAGGCCGTGGGTTCAAATCCCGCCACCCCGACTTCGTAAAGTGCAGGTCAGGGCCGGTTTCCCCAGTGGGGAGACCGGCCTTGCTTGCTGTTGAGTGTCTAAGTGAGTGTCTACGGCTTCGGATCGCGCTTGGAGATGCCGTCCATGACCACCGCGCCAGTCTGGATTACGGGGCGGATCTGCTTCCGGTAGACCTCCTCAGTGACCGCGGTCCCCGAGTGGCCGACCAGGCGCGAGATCTCCTCCAACCGCACCCCGCGGTCCGAGAGCAGGGACACGAAGCTGTGACGCAGCTCCCGGGGCGTCCACTCAGCGGCGTTCACGCCGTTCACATTCTTGAGGGCCGCGCGGAAGGCCCGGCGGACGTGGGAGGCGTCGCCTTCCTTGCCCACAGCGGAGCTGAAGACGAGTCCGTGCTCCTCCCAGGCGTCGCCGGCCGCCAGGCGGTCCCACCCTTGCTCCTCCCAGTGCTGCCACAGCACCTCTACGCACCGGGCGGGGAGTGCGAGCGTACGGCGTGACTTCCTGGTCTTCGTGTCGCCCCCGGAGCGGACCGAGCGCCACACCGCCATGTAGGGCGGGGTCGGCGGGTCGGTCTTGGGGTCGCCTCGCAGGAAGACGTGGTCCCAGGTGAGCGCCCGCATCTCCTCGGTGCGTGCTCCGGTGAGGAGAGCCACCACGATGTAGGCGTGCATCGAGGTGCGTTCGGCAGCTGTCAGCACTGCCTCGGCCTGGGCGAGGGTGAGCGCCTTGGACGGCCGGCCAGGCTGCCCCTTGGGCACCGAGCACAGCTCCACGACATTGGGGTCTGCCGCAGACGCTCGGCAGCAGCTACACGCGCCGCAAGATCAACGAGCGTCGGGGCCTCGGAGAGCACGATGAGATCCGCGCCCCCGGGCATCGTCGCCTGTTGCATTGCCAGGCGGAGACCCGGAATGGCAGCGTGACCGGAGTCGAGTTCGCTCGTGTCGTGCCGGTACGGCTGCCCGGTCAGTTCAACAACTTCGACGCCGAGAACGTCAGCAAGCTGTCCGAGCACGCTCATGCGGTCCAGCGCAAGACGCCCGGTTTCCACCTTGGAGACCCAGCTCACGGAACGATCTACCGCGGCTGCAAGTTGCGCTTGGTCCCAGCCGATGCGGCGTCGTGCCCTCGCAACGCGCTGCCCGGTAGGCAGGTCAACTCCCATCATGGGCCCCCTTTCGACACTTCGAAGGTACCCACCAGGTAGGACCACGCTGTCAGTAAAACTGACAGTCCTGCGACCAATCGGAGCCATTCTCAAGACATGTGGATCAGCCCCGGGAGGCGCGCGGAGGGCGTACCTTCGCGAATGATCCTGTGATGGTCACCGAGTAGGCCCGCGTTCCAGTGCGGGTCAGGAAGGCACACCCGTGCTCACCGCAGCGAATGACGACGCTTCGACGCGATACAGCTCCCTGGTTGACGAGATCGTCCGCGAGAGCGCCACGTTCACAAACGGACAGCTCCCCAAGCGGTCGGCGGAGGAGGCAGCGGCATGAGCACGCGATCCGTTGGCGGCGAGTGGCAGTGGCCCATCGAAAAGCTGACTTCGTTGCGCCTCGGCCAGCGCTTGGTCACCGAGGTCCCAGCCTCCAGTCCCGGCCGTCGTGCATTCGTTGACATCAGGCCCGCCATAACACCAGCCGACGCCGAAGCCAGCCGCCAGGGCTGGAAACGAGCTGATCGTGCTCGCACGTTCCGCCTGCAGCACTGGGAGTACGATGCCGACCGCATCTCCGGCTTCGACTACGACATCGGTGCCGTCCTGATCAACGACGCAACCGTCACGGACGAGCCAGAACTCACCACCGCCCTCGAAACATGGCAACTGCATCAGACCCCACCAGAGAAGTCACGAGATCCATCCACAGATCTTGGCTACTCCTCGATCAATCGCCACCAGTAGCAGCCGAGTTACGGATTTCTCTACCTCATCAAGGCGCTCCCGCCGCGCAGAGCGCGGCGGCGCGCGGCCCGGCGTCTCGGGCCGCCGCTCCTGCCTTCGTCCCGCTCCGGCCCGGCCGCCGGCCGCCCGCCAGACGGCGAAGGGTGCACTGAGGAGAAACCCGCTGTGGCTAGGGCGGTCGGCTCCGCGGCTTTACGCAGCCACCATGGGGCGAGCCTCGAAGATCGGGGCCCCACGTCGGGCCTTAGCGGGCAGGTCCACAGACCGCCCGAGTCGCTGCAAGCTTACGGGCCCCGATCTCTCGCCCCATGGCAGCTCCCGCCCAAAGCCGCTACACCGACCTCGTGCCCAACCGTGTGGCGTTGGCCCCGGCACACGTCTCAGGCGAGCAGATCCAGGAACCGACTGGCTTGTCGCTCTGCGGTGCCGGGCGGGTTTCTCGGATTGTCGGCGTCGTCGAAGGTCAGCAGGAACAGCCAGACGAGCGCGAGAAGGCGCCGGCAGTCCACCAAGCGTGCAGCTTCGGTGTTTGTCAGATCGAAGTGTGCGAGGAAGGCGTCGACGTCCAGCGGGTGCTCTACCCAGCTGCCCACGTGCTCAGTGATCTCTGCGAGCTCGAAAGCGCGATCGCTGAGACCCGAGTCCTCAAAGTCAACGACCTGGACTCGCTCTCCATCCCACAGGTAGTTTGCGAGGTTGCCATCTCCGGGCCCGAAAACATCGGGGACTTCCGGGTGACCCGTGGAGTCCAGGGCTGACCGGGCGAGCCAATCCATACCGCGGTCCAGAGCGCGGCCCACCTCGTGGTTGACCCGAGGCCGGGCTTGCGGAAACCAGGAATGTATGTGCGCGATGAGCTCGGCTTGCCGCCCAGGCCTGAGAGGAACCTCAGCCAGAACGTCAGGCGGCACGGCGTCGTGCACCCTAGTCACCGCTGCCGCCAGCGCCTTGATCTGGTCATCTTTGAGAGAACGACCACGCAAGGGCGTGCCAGCCAACCTGGACATCACAATCGTGGGGATCGGCCCGGAGAGATCCGACTCCCGAGGGGCAGGAGCGAGGCCGGGCGCATAGGTAGCGAGCAACGTCAAAGCGCGCCACTCGCGGTCGCCCCGCTGACGATCCCCATCCCGGAATCGCTTAGTCACAGAGTCGGGATGCAGCTCGACGGCGTGAGTGCTCCATTGATCGGACATGAGGGTGATCCTGCCATCGGTGCCTTGCATCGCGTGCCACACCCGTGCCAGATGGGGCAGGGAACACCCGGGGGCTCACGGGGAACCACGGTGACTCGACCGCTTCGCCACAGGTTGGTGTCAGCACAGCTCAGGGGCAACCAGCAGCCTGAGCGGTCCAAAGCCGCAGAAGGGCGACCAGGCCCGCCAGGTAGGGTGCCGACAAGAGAGGGGGTCCCAAGTGGCCGGTAAGCCCAAGACCTGGCGTAACAGTCCGTGGTGGGAGTTGTTGTTTGTAGTGCCGACGGCAATTATCGCGGCCACTGATGGCGATCAAGTCACCAGAATCATCAGCGCAGCCACAGCGGTCGGCTGGTCGTTCTCGCTCGGTCGGCACACAGCGCGGCGCGCCCGGAGCGCACCCGATTGGACTCTGCCTAGGTCGTGAATCATGCGCAGTGCGCAGACAACGAGTGAGTGTCTAACTGCGCTACAACGGCCCCGCACCGAGGCGTACAACCACGAACGTCTACGGACGGTTCTCGCAGCTCAGGGATAGTACAGCCGCAGGTCACAGCGTTGCTCCCATTGCGGTCACGTCCGCTGGAGTGGTGTATCGACGGCCACTCGGTGATCTCTTCTTTGAGGCTATGCGGTGAGCTCGGCGGCCAGGACGGTGTCGTGGGTTTG
>NZ_JARAWX010000038.1:0-63640 GCF_033793585.1 Streptomyces sp. MI02-7b
GCCCCGCCCGTCGCCGGCATCCTCGCCGGGGTCGCCGCGGTGTCCGCGGTCGCGGCGGCCGGCGGGGTGGTGCGCGTCCTGGTGACCGCCGACTGGACCGCTGTGGGGTACCTGCTGTGCGCGATGGCGGCCCTGGCCGCAGCGGCGGCCCTGCCCCCGCGGCGGGCCGTGACGGCCGTCGGCCTCGCCTCCGGGGCGGCGGCCGCCGGCGCGCTGACCGTGCTGTGGGCACTGCCACCGCTGACGGTCGCCCTCCTCACGCCCGACGACTTCCACGGGCCGGCCGCGGCGGCCGCGGTCGCCGGGCTCACCGCCGCGACGCTCGCGGCGACCGCCCGCCGCCTGCACTCCCGCACCGCGGCCTCCGGCGCACTCGTGGCGGCCGCGGCCGCCCTCGGCGCGATCGACCTGCCCCTGGCCCGCGTCGCCGTCGTCGCGGCCCTCCTGGCACTGTCGGCCGTCGCCCTCGCGCCGGCCGCGCTCGCCACGGCGGGCGTCCTGGCGCTGACCACCATCGGGTGGGTGCACGAGGACGGCCCGATGACGCTCACCGTGCTCGCGCTGCTGTTCGTGGCGTACGGCGCCCTCTTCGCCGCCGCGGCCCGCACACGGGCGGTCAGCGCCGCCTGCGCGGTCGCCTGCGCGGCGGGCCTCGCGTGGGACGGGCCGCTCGTCGCGGGCTGGCCGCGGCACGACGCCGCCTTCGTCGTCCTGGGCGTCGCCGCGGCCGCCCAGGCACTCGCCCTGACCCGGACCGCACGCGCCTTCGAGTACCCCGGGTACGCGGCCGCCGCCCTGGCGGTCTGCCTCACGGCCGGTGAGCCCGCGGCCCTCGCCCTGGCTCTCGCCTGCGCCGGGGCGGCCGTCGCGGCGGTCGCCGCGCTCCGGGCCGACCGCCGCCGCCTCCACCACGTCGCGACCGCGCTGTGCGTCGCGGCGCTCTGGGTGCGCCTCGCGGCGTCCGGCGTCACGACCCCCGAGGCCTACACCGCGCCGGTCAGCGCGGTCGCGATCGCCCTCGGCCTCCTCGCGCGGCGCCGCGACGCCACGGTCTCCTCCTGGCTCGCCTACGGCCCCGCCCTCGCGGTCACGCTCCTGCCCTCGCTCGTCACCGCCTGGGGCGACCCGGCGTGGCCCCGGCCCCTCCTGCTCGGCGCCGCCGCCCTGGCCGTCACGCTCCTCGGCGCGGCACGGCGGCTCGCCGCCCCCCTGCTTCTCGGCGGAGCCGTACTCGCCCTCGACGCGGTTCACGAGCTCGCGCCCTTCATCGCGCAGGCGCTGGGGGCGGTGCCGCGCTGGGTTCCGCTTGCGGTGGCGGGGGTGCTGCTGATCGCGCTGGGCGCGACGTACGAGCGCCGGCTTCGGGAAGTGCGGCAGCTGCGCCGCCGCCTCCTCCGCCTCCACTGAGCCCCCCGCTGCGCCGGCTGTGCGGGTAGGTTTTTTCCCGCCCTCCCGCAGCCTTCGGCCGGGGGTGCCCCCAACCCGGCGCGGTAAGTGACCGCCTGCGCTCTGTTCGTGTGGGGTCGGTGCCGCGCCGGGGTACGCCCCCAGCTACCGCTGGGAGGTACCCCCACCTCGGCGCTCGCGGTTTGGCCCCACATCGTCCGGCATCGGACCCCGCAGTCTCCGCTTGTCGCTCCCCCAGCGGGGGCACCCCGCCACGCCCCCCTCCCGGGCCGGCTGGGCGTCTGACGGCCGGTGGGGGTGCTGTCGGCGGTGACGGCTGCGCCCTTGGACGGCGCTGCGCCAACGGTGGCCCGAGCACGGTGCCGTCTCCACCACCCTCCGGGGATCAGGCGCTCGCAACTACGGAGGGGGCGGGGTCGTAGGGGTGGGCGTTCTGGACTGTGGAGCATATTTGGGTGCATGACCCGGGGTGATCAGTTGAGGGTGCCCGAGGCACCGAAATGTGCTGTCCAGAATGGCCGGCCCCGGAGGCCCCGCACCCGGCCCCCACGAAACGCGCGCCGGGGCGCCCAGACTTCCTGGGGCACACGGGAGGGCGGGCGGGGAAAAAAGCCGAGGCCCGCAGGCGGGACGCCTGCGGGCCTCGGTGACGGTGGGCGATACTGGGATCGAACCAGTGACCCCTTCGGTGTGAACGAAGTGCTCTCCCGCTGAGCTAATCGCCCGTCGCGGGAACAACATTACCGCATGTCAGCCCGTGCCCCCGACGCACCCCCGGCCGCCCGCTCAGCCCATGCCCGCCCTCCACGGCATGACGAAGCCGAAGCGCCACAGGTAGTAGCCGAGCAGGGCGCCGACGATCACCAGACCGATGGCGGTGAGGATGAGATTGCGACGCCGCACAGCCGGGTCCAGCGCCTTCTGCGTGGCCTCGGTGACCTTGCGCTTGGTCCAGCGCAGCACGAGCTGGGCCCAGACGAACTCGGTCGCCCATACGGCCATACCGGCGAAGATGATCACCCAGCCGGGACCGGGCAGCGGGAGCAGGACGATGCCGCCGCCGACGATGGCGAGGCCGAGGACGAAGACGCCCACCTGCCAGCTCACGTGGAGCGCGCGGGACCGCCGGATGAAGAGCGGCGCCCGGGAGCCCAGCGGGCGTTCCGGACCGCCCGGTCCAGGCGCGTCGCCCGCCGTGCCGTCGTTGTCGCCGGCGGCGGGATCCGTGGCCACGGCCGCCGTCCGCTCGTCACTCTCCGCAGTCATGTTCTCAAACCTACCCGACCCCGCCTCCTCACCGGAATGGCTCGCCGGGGAGGAAAAGAACTCGGCCGGACGAGGTACCGGAACCCTCACAAACCCGTCAGAGGGGTTTACAACGTCCCCGCAGGTGGCATGTCGATTTCGCCGACGTGCGAATCCCCGAGCGCACACTGAGCGAAAGGCCCTGGCGCTTATGAACACCACGGTCAGCTGCGAGCTGCACCTGCGCCTCGTTGTGTCGAGCGAATCGTCACTGCCCGTGCCCGCGGGCTTGCGGTACGACACGGCCGATCCCTACGCCGTGCACGCCACTTTCCACACCGGTGCCGAGGAGACGGTCGAATGGGTCTTCGCCCGCGACCTGCTCGCCGAAGGCCTGCACCGGCCCACCGGTACCGGCGACGTCCGGGTCTGGCCGTCCCGCAGTCACGGTCAGGGCGTCGTGTGCATCGCCCTCAGCTCTCCCGAGGGGGAGGCGCTGCTGGAAGCCCCGGCACGCGCCCTGGAGTCGTTCCTCAAGCGGACCGACGCCGCGGTGCCGCCCGGTACCGAGCATCGACACTTCGATCTGGACACCGAGCTCTCGCACATCCTCGCCGAGAGCTGAGTCCGCCGACCGTCCGCTGCCGTACGCATCTCGGGGGTACGGCGCGGACCTGACCCGCCGAAGCCGCCGCCGCGGAGCCGTGCCGCTCCACGACGGCGGCTCTCGCGCTACAGTCACCGGAACGCCCGCCCCACAAGGCCAGGGAGAGAGCGATTCCGTGCTGATCAACCATGACACCAGGTGCGCGCTCGACTGCGTGGTGGACCTGATCAACACCACGCCGGAGAGCGACGGCCGGGAGGGTCTCCCCGATCTCACGGCCCTGCAGGCCTTCGTGGAACGCAATCAGATCAGCGACGTGAACACGCTCGACGAGCAGGACCTGCTGGCCGTGCGGAGGATTCGCGGCCGTTTCGCGCAGGCGTTCGCCGCCCCGAGCACACCCGCGGCGGCCGCCCTGGTCAACGCGCTGGTGGCGGAGGCGGGCACCACCCCGCGCCTGACGGACCACGACGGCTACGACTGGCACGTGCACTACTTCGCCCCCGGGGCGTCGCTGGCGAACCACCTGGCGGCGGACTGCGGCATGGCCCTGGCGTTCCTCCTGGTCGCCGGCGAGCGCGAGCGGCTGCGCCACTGCGACGCGCCCGACTGCCGCCGTGCCTTCGTGGACCTGTCGCGCAACCGTTCCCGCCGCTACTGCGACAGCCGCACCTGCGGCAACCGGCTGCACGTGGCGGCCTACCGGGCGCGGCGCCGCGAGGCGGTGGCGGTACCGGCTCAGAACGGCCAGAGGTCGTAGAGCCCGCCGAGGCCGAGCAGGCCGCCGATGACGGTCAGGAACAGCATCAGCGGCGGCTGGGAGAGCGCGAAGAGGCAACCGCGGGGCTCGTCGTTTTCGAGTTCCATGGCCTTACAAGGTCGTGGGACGTTCGGCAGGGGCACGAACTCGCACAACCGTACGCCCCAGGGCACGCCAACTGACGCCCCGGGGACGGTAGTTGAGGTTTGCTGCCACCGTGATGATGGCGTAGCCGCGCCGACCCCGGCGACCAACACGCCGCTCAGATGCCCCGGCGCTTGAGGATCTCCTCGATCTCACCGAATTCGGCCAGGTCGGGATCGGTTCTGATCTTCTCCTTGGCCTTCTTGGACTCCGGCCGCACCTCCGGCCGACGCGCCGCGCCGAGTGCCGGAGCGCTCGCCCCGGGCACCGCCGCGGGCGTCCCGCGGCGCTCCGGTGCGCGCCCGCGGCGTCCGGCGATCCGGCCCGCCGCATAGAGCACGACGGCCAGCGCCAGGACGGCGAATCCCGCCCACACCGAGGGCTTGAAGGCCAGGCCGGCCGTCCAGTCCCCCACGGCGGCGACCACCTTGCCGGCCAGGGTCGCCAGGCCCGTCATCCAGAACCCCACGGGCAGCAACGCCACGGCGGCGATCCGCACCGCCCGCGCGAACCTGCGGCGGTACGCGGTGAGCACGGCGATGGCGAGGCCCGCCGCGGACAGCGCCACACACACGGTCGAGGTCAGCATGCGCAGCTCCTCCGAAGGCGACTCCTGGGTCCATCGTGCACCTGTCCCGCCCTGCCGGGCCATGCTCCGGCGCCAAGGTCAGGGTGATCTCCGGGACGCCTCCTCCCCCGGTGGGAGACTGACCCCATGAACGAAGCGACCCCCGGCACCGCCGTCCTCGAGTTCTGGTGCGAACTCCAGTGCCCCGACTGCGCGACAGCGCTGACCGACCTCCGCACGCTGCGGGACACGTACGGCGACGCCCTGGAGATCCAGCTCCGGCACTTCCCCCTGGAGAAGCACAAGCACTCCTACGCCGCCGCGCAGGCCGCCGAGGAGGCCTTCGCTCAGGGCCGGGGATGGGAGTACGCGGAAGCCGTCCTCGCCCGCACGGAGGAGCTCGGCAGCCGGGGGGAGCCGCTGCTCGTGGACATCGCGGCGGAGCTGGGACTGGACGCGGAGGAGTTCGACACGGCGCTGATCGACGGGCGCCATCTGCTGATCGTCGACGCGGACCACGCGGAGGGCAAGGCGATCGGCGTGACGGGGACCCCCACGTACGTCATCGACGGGGAGCGCTTCGACGGCGGCAAGAGCCAGGAAGGGCTGCGCGAGCGCGTCGAGGCGGTCGCCGACCGGCTGCTCGGGCGGTAGGAACGCCGATGCCACGGCGCCGCGCCGCTCAGAGCAGCGGTTTGGCGAAGTGGACCTGTGTCGTGCGGTAGCCCAGCGACTCGTAGAGCCGCAGCGCAGGATCGTTGCCGGCGAAGACGTTGAGGCCGAGCCAGTGCAGCCCGTCGGCGACGCAGGCGCGTTCGGCGACGAGCATCAGGGTGCGGCCGTGGCCCCGGCCGCGGTGGGCGGCCTCGACCTGGACGTTGTAGACGTAGCCGGAGGGCTCGCCGTCGTCCGTGGCGCGGCGGCCCACCCACAGGTCGCCGACGTCCTCGCCGCCGGCCCGCAGGACCCGCAGGACGGTGCCGGGGGTCGCGAGCCCCCCGGGCAGCGCCGACCGGTGGTCGGCCTCGGCCTTGGCGCGGGCCTGGGCCTCGGGGACGCCGCGCAGGGTCCAGCTGCGCACGTACTCGTCCTGCATCCGGGCCAGCCACGCGGGGAACTCCGCCTCGGTCATCGCCCGCGGCTCGCTGCCCTCCGGCAGGGCGGGCGGCGCGTCCGGGAGCGCCTTGAGCATGTTGCGGTTCCGCTCCGTGTAGCCGAGCGTCCTGGCGAGGCGGAACGCGGCCGTCTCGCCGGACCGGACGCTGACCTCGATCCGGCGGCAGCCCCAGTCCCGCAGCACCTCCTCGGCCGCGAGGGCGGCGACCGTGCCGCGGCCCCTGCGCTGCTGGTCGTGATCGATCCGCAGGGCGGCGATGCGACCGGTCCCGGGGCCGAACCGGGCGTCGGTGCACAGCGTGGTCTCCCCCACGGGGCGACCGTTGACGCAGATGGCGTAGCGGCGGGCGCGGACGCCGCCGCGCCACGTCTGTTCGGGCTCCGCGGGTCGCAGCGTGGTGGTCATGGTGGGGTTCTACTAGGTCGACGCCCGTACGTCACGGGTTGGCGTTCTCCGCCGCGCGCTCGGCGAAGACGCGCATCGCCTTGGCGGTCACCGGGCCCGGTGTGCCGGGCAGTTCGCGGGCGTCGGTGCGGTGGACGGCCTGGACGTCGCGCAGGGTGGAGGTCAGGAAGATCTCGTCGGCCTCGTCGAGCACGTCCAGGGGCAGGTCCGCTTCCTCGGCGCCGGCCCAGTCGGCCACGAGTTCACGGGTGATCCCGGCCAGGCAGCCGGAGGCGAGCGGCGGGGTGAGGAGTGTGCCGCCCACGACGACGAAGACGTTGGAGCCGGTGCCCTCGCAGAGCGCCCCCTGCGTGTTGGCGAACAGCGCCTCCGAGGCGCCGGCGTGGTGGGCCCGCGCGAGGGCGACGACGTTCTCGCCGTAGGACGTGGTCTTCAGCCCGGCCAGCGCGCCCTTCTCGTTGCGGGTCCAGGGCACCGTGATGACGGCGGTGCTGTCCGGGCGCGGGTTCGCGGAGCCGAGCGCGACCACGAGGGTCGGGCCGGTGGTCCCCCGCTCGGAGCCGAGCGGGGAGGTGCCGCCGGTGTACGTCACCCGCAGCCGGCCGAGCGGCACCGGGTTCGCGGCCAGGACCGCCTCACAGGCGTGCCGCACCGCGTCGAGGTCGGGCTCGGCAAGGCCCAGGCCCTCCGCGGAGCGGGCCAGGCGCCGCAGGTGCCGGTCCATGGCGAAGGCCGTGCCGTGCGAGGCCTTGAGCGTCTCGAAGACGCCGTCGCCCACGGTCAGTCCGTGGTCCATCACGGACACCAGGGCTTCGTCGGCCTCGCGCAGCGCGCCGTTGACCCAGATCGTCGTGCTCACCGTGTCACTCCGCCTCGTCGTCGCAGTCGTACGTACCCGACGCTACCGCCAGCAGCCGGGACGCCTTGAGCTCGGTCTCCTCCCACTCCCGCTCGGGGTCCGAGCCCCAGGTGATGCCGGCGCCGGTGCCGAAGCGCAGCAGCGGCGCTCCGGGAGCGGCGCGGTCGATCCAGAAGGTGCGGATGCCGACCGCGAGCTCGCCGGTGCGGCGGTCGGCGTCGACCCAGCCGATGCCGCCGCAGTAGGGGCCGCGGGGGGCCGTCTCCAGCTCCTCGATGATCCGCAGGGCGCTGGACTTGGGGGCACCGGTGACGGAGCCGGGCGGGAAGGCGGCGGCCAGCAGGTCGGCCCAGCCGGCATCCTTGCGCAGCTCGCCGCGGACGGTGGAGACCAGATGGACCAGTCCGGGGTGCTTCTCCACGACGCACAGGTCGGGGACGGTGACCGAGCCGGTGGCGCAGACCCGGCCGAGGTCGTTGCGGACCAGGTCGACGATCATGACGTTCTCGGCGTGGTCCTTGGGCAGCAGATCGGCCTCGGTGCGGCCGGTGCCCTTGATGGGGCCGGACTCGATCACGCCGCCGCTGCGGCGCAGGAACAGTTCCGGGGACGCGGTGGCGACCTCTATGCCGTGCCCGGGCAGCCGGACGGTGCCCGCGTACGGGGCCGGGTTGCCGTGCGCCAGCGCGGCGCCGAGGGCGTCGATGTCGGCGCCCGGGTCGGGCAGCGGCGCCGACAGCACGCGGCACAGGTTGGCCTGGTAGACCTCGCCGGCCGCGATGTACTCGCGCACGCGGCGCACTCCGGCGGTGTAGGCCGCGCGGTCCAGGGAGGACGTCCAGGCGTCGGTGGCCGGGCCGCGCCAGTCGGCGGCGGCGCGCCGGGGAGCGGGACCGGGATCGGGGACGACCGTGCCGAAGCGCGCGCAGACCGTCCCGCCCTCGAAGCCGGCGACGACCGCCCAGAAGCCGGACGAGTCCAGCGCGGCGGGGTCGCTGGTGACATCCCGCAGGTCGGAGGCGAGAAAGCCGCCGATTCTGGCGAGGGGGGCGAGGTCGGGCACGGGGCTTCCCAGGTCGGTCCGTAGGGGTGAATGCGAGTGTAAGTCGGCATCGGCGGGCCAGATGCGCTGGTCACCGACCCGGCACGCTGCGGAAACGCGTTTTGGAGGCGGGGCGGTCTTCCGCTAGAGTTCAACTCGTCGCCGGGACGCGGAAGCGCCCCGGCCGAGGTCCCGCCCGGGTGCGAGCTCCGGGGGAGACGCTGCGGACGTGGCTCAGTTGGTAGAGCATCACCTTGCCAAGGTGAGGGTCGCGAGTTCGAATCTCGTCGTCCGCTCGAAGTGGGGGTTCCCGCCCCCGCGCTGGTGGAGTGGCCGAGAGGCGAGGCAACGGCCTGCAAAGCCGTCTACACGGGTTCAAATCCCGTCTCCACCTCTTCGGACGATTAGCTCAGCGGGAGAGCGCTTCCCTGACACGGAAGAGGTCACTGGTTCAATCCCAGTATCGTCCACTGGGGCTCCGGCCCTCGAGGGTCTTCCCTCACGCGCGATTAGCTCAGCGGGAGAGCGCTTCCCTGACACGGAAGAGGTCACTGGTTCAATCCCAGTATCGCGCACGCGGTATCAGAGGTACCGATGGTTCACGAGGACGATTAGCTCAGCGGGAGAGCGCTTCCCTGACACGGAAGAGGTCACTGGTTCAATCCCAGTATCGTCCACCACCTCAGAGGGCCGGAGCGTTTCGCTCCGGCCCTCTGCCGTGTCAGGACGAGAAGAGCATGTGCGCCCAGCTCTGCTTGTGGTGGCCGTGGTGCCCCCCGTGGTGACCGCCGTGGTGCGGCGCGCCCCAGGCAGGGGCGGCGTGCTGCTGGGGGTAGGCCTGCGGGTAGCCGGGCGGCGGCGGAGCGGGCTGGGCGTACTGCGACTCCACGCGGGTCAGCGCCTCGAGCTCCCCGTAGTCCAGGAAGATCCCCCGGCAGTTGGAGCACTGCTCGATCTGGACGCCGCTGCGGTTGAACGTCTGCATTTGGCCATGACACTTGGGACAGAGCATCGTCGGCTCATCTCCTCGCTCGCACCGGCCGGGGGTCCTCCCCCGGCGTCGAACTGAACATTACTTGCGCGATTCGGCGGCATGTATCGAGGACGGCCTGTTCCGTTCCGTCGAGTACGCGGCCTTCCTGCGTGGCCTTGGCGACCGCGATGGCCGCCGTCTGCACCGCCAACGCCCGTGCCGCCACGTCCAGATGCGGCCACGGGTCGCCGTCCGCGGGAACGGCGGGGCCGCCGGCGGCGCGGTAGGCGCCGAGGAAACGGCCCCAGTCGGCGGGGTCCAGCAGCCCGGCGGCGAACCACATCGCCGGCCGGGCCAGATCCCAGGCGGGCCGGCCGAGCCCGAGGTCGTCCACGTCGATCAGCCGCCACGGGCCCAGCGGCGCCGGATGGCGCACCAGTTGGCCGAGGTGGAGGTCGCCGTGGCAGAGCCCGGCGCCGTCGTGCGGCTGCGGCGCCTCGTCGCGCGCCCAGGCGGGCAGCCCGTGCCAGGCGGCGAGGACGGCCGGCTCGGCCGCGCCCGCCGCGAGCATCCGGGCCACCCCCCGGGCCGCCTTGGCGGGGCCGCGCATCGGCGGCAGCGGGCCGGGCAGCGCGGCGACCGGCACCGAGTGCAGCCGGGCGAGCAGCCTGCCCGCGTCCTCCCAGGGCGCGGCGTCCGGGGCGTCCGGATCGACGGGCTGACCGAACGGCCACACTGTCACCGTGCGGCCGTGCACGGGCGCGCTCAGGGCGCCGTCGGTGCCGGGCAGCGCGGCGGGGGGCAGCAGGATGCCGTCGAGCAGCGGATGGGCGGCCACCCGCAGGCGTACGGAGAGCGCCGCGGAGTCGGTGTCACCGGCGTGGGCCTTGGCGACCAGGCCGCCGCTGCGCACGACCGTGGACTCGGCGCGCTCGGCCAGCACCGCGGGCTCCGGCGGCCGGGCCGGGCCGGGAATCCCCGAGGCCGCTGCCGCGACCGCCCCCAGGGCGCGCGTCAGCGGCGGTGCACTGCTGGTCAAGGGCTCCCCCACTGCTGGTCTCACCGGCCCACTGTGCGGCAGCGCGCCGCGCGGTGGCAATGCCGAAGAAGATGCCCGGGTACCGCCACAGGTACCCGGGCACTCATGCCGTCCGCCGGACCCCCGTCCCCACGGGGTTACTTCACCGGCTGTCGCTGGCCCGGACCGCTCTTCCGGACCCTCGGAGCGATCTGTCAGCGCCCCATCAGACCGGCTACGGACGACGCCTGTGTGACGACCGCGTCCCAGCCCCCGAAGACCACCGCGAGCAGCACCGCCAGCGGCAGGGCCATGGCCACCGCCACCAGGGGATGCCGGGTGCCGGACGGGCGTATGCCGAAGGCGACGATCCTGCTGCCGCGTCCGGGCCGCGCCGGACCGCTCACCGTGTTCGCCATGGCCCTCTCCTGGGTCCCGTGGTCGTGCATCCTTCTGTTGATGTTCAGGGCGGCGGGCGTTTGACCTCGGGGGACGAGTGCTCCGCCCGCCGCTTGACCTCAACACTAGGCGCCGGGCCGGGACGGGTCGTCATGCCTTCGTACCCCTTCTCCGGCCTCCCCCAGGATGACTCCGCGACGCGTCGCGTACTCCCGTGGGTGGAGGTGGCGGCCGAAGGCCCCGGGACATCCCCGAGGGGATGTCCCGGGGACGGGCGCGGCGGGGTGGTCAGTCCCCGTCGCCCTCCTCGGTGTCGTCCCTGGGTATGGGCTGCTCCACCAGCGCGAGGACCCGCGTCGCCATGAAGCGCGCGGTGCGCACCACCGAGCCGGATCGGGTGACTTCGCTCACTTCCACCACCCCGCGGCGCACTGCCGTCTCGACCCTGCGCCCCGCCCTGGTGGCCACTACTTCGTACGTCCTGGTCGTGTCCCCCGCATCCACGACGATCTCCACACGATCACCTTTCATGGCGTCAATCCCCCTTGCACGATGGATTGTTGACGGCATGAAGAAAATCCGGCCCCGAATCCGCCGGACCGTTCCCCACCCTTCAAGGATCCCACCCGGCACTGACAATCCCCCGTCCGGCGCGGGCGCGGCCTCGCGGCACGACGGTCGGTCAGTCCGTAAGCTGTCGACGTCAGACTGGCCGGGCAGGCAGCGGGGATGGACGACATGACGATGATGCGGCTCCGGCGCGAGGACCCGCGTGTCGTCGGCTCGTTCCGGCTGCACCGGAGACTCGGCGCGGGCGGCATGGGGGTGGTGTACCTGGGCGCCGACAAGCGCGGCCAGCGCGTCGCGCTCAAGGTGATCCGCCCCGAGCTCGCCGAGGACCAGGAGTTCCGCTCCCGCTTCGCCCGCGAGGTCTCCGCCGCCCGGCGCATCCGCGGCGGTTGCACGGCGCGACTCGTGGCCGCGGACCTGGAGGCCGAACGCCCCTGGTTCGCCACCCAGTACGTGCCCGGGCCCTCCCTCCACGACAAGGTCGCCCGCGACGGCATCCTGCCGGCCGCCGAGGTCGCCTCGGTGGGCGCGGCCCTGGCCGAGGGCCTGGTCGCCGTGCACGAGGCCGGGGTCGTCCACCGCGACCTGAAGCCCTCCAACATCCTGCTGTCGCCCAAGGGTCCGCGCATCATCGACTTCGGCATCGCCTGGGCGACCGGCGCGAGCACCCTCACCCACGTCGGCACGGCGGTCGGCTCGCCGGGCTTCCTCGCACCGGAGCAGGTCCGCGGAGCCGCGGTCACGCCCGCGACGGACGTCTTCGCCTTCGGGGCGACGCTGGCGTACGCCGCGATGGGCGACTCGCCCTTCGGGCAGGGCAGTTCCGAGGTCATGCTCTACCGCGTCGTGCACGAGGAGCCGGACCTCGCGGGCGTCCCGGACTCGCTCGCCCCCCTGGTGTACGCCTGCCTGACGAAGGATCCGGAGGCGCGGCCCAGCACGGTGCAACTCTCCGAGCGGCTGGCCGAGATCGCCGCCCGCGAGGCGCGCGGACTGGGGCCGGGCCGCCGGGACATCGTGCCCAAGGCCGCCGGACCGCGGCCCGAGCGGCCCACGGGGCCGCGGGCGCAGGCGTACGCCGAGCAGCAGACGGAGCGCCGCACGGCGCCGGGCACGCCTCCGCCTTCCTCCCGTACCCCGGCGCGTACGCCGGCGCGCACCCCCGCCCGCACGCCGTCCGGGCGGACCCCGGCGCCGCGTACGCCCACGAAGCGCCGTCCCGGCGGTGCGGACCGGAGGCTGCTGCGGCAGCGGCTCATCGTCTTCGTGACCGTCACGCTGCTTGTGGCGCTCGGGATCGCCGCCGCGCAGGGGTGTCAGGGGCCGTCGCGGGGTCTTCACCCGGTAACGGGCGCGCGCCAGCTGTCCGGATAGCTTTTCCCTCCGCCCGCCCTCCCCCAACCCGGCGAGGTAAGTGATCGCCCTGCGCTGCGTGCGTTGGGGGGTCGGTGCCCGCGCCGGGGTACGCCCCCAGCGGGGGCCGTCCCGCCACACCCCCTCCCGGGCCAGTCGGGCGACTGACGGCCGGTGGGGGTGACGGCTGCGCCCTTGGACAGCGTTGCGCCAACGGTGGCCCAAGCACGGTGCCGCTTCTACCCCCCACCGGGGATCAGGCGCGATACGAAACGGAGGGGGCGGGGTCGTAGGGGTGGGCGTTCTGGACTGTGGAGCATATGTGGGTGCATGACCCGGGGTGGTCAACGGCAGGTACCCGAGGCACCGAAATGTGCTGTCCAGAATGGCCGGCCCCGGAGGCCCCGCACCCGGCCCACCCCGCACGCGCGCCGGGGTGACTGACCGCGCCGGGCACTCGGGGGGCGGGCGGGGGAAAAACGGGGGAACCGCCCTCGGGGGGTGACACACGGGGCGGGGTGAGTTACTTTCCAAGCGCTTGCTTAGAGACCCGCAACCGCGGAGGACCGCATGACGCTCACCCCCGAGGAACTGCGCGAACGCGCACACGCGCTGCTCGCCTCGTACGACCCCGCGGCGACCGGCCGCCAGGACTTCCTGCGGGCCCGGTTCGACGCCGGGCTGGCGTGGGTGCACTACCCGGAGGGCCTCGGCGGCCTCGGCGCCCCCCGCGCCCTGCAGGCCGTGGTGGACGCGGAGCTGGCCGCCGCCGGGGCACCGGACAACGAACCGCGCCGCATCGGCATCGGCCTCGGGATGGCGGCCCCGACCGTCCTCCGCTACGGCACCGACGACCAGAAGTCCCGCTTCCTGCGCCCCTTGTGGACCGGCGAGGAGGTCTGGTGCCAGCTGTTCAGTGAGCCCGGTGCCGGATCGGACCTGGCGGGGCTGCGCACCCGTGCGGTCAGGGACGGCGACGACTGGCTGGTGACCGGGCAGAAGGTGTGGACGTCCAACGCGCACAACGCGCGCTGGGCGATCCTGATCGCCCGCACCGACCCGGACCTCCCCAAGCACCAGGGCATCACGTACTTCGTGTGCGACATGACCGACCCCGGCGTCGAGGTCCGGCCGCTGCGCCAGATCACCGGCGAGGCCGAGTTCAACGAGGTCTTCCTCACCGACGTCCGGATCCCGGACGCGCACCGCCTCGGCGCCGTGGGCGACGGCTGGCGGGTGGCACAGACGACGCTGATGAACGAGCGGGTCGCGATCGGCGGCACGGCCCTGCCCCGCGAGGGCGGCATGATCGGCACGGTCGCCGCGACCTGGCGGGAACGGCCGGAGCTGCGCACGCCGGACCTGCACGACCGCCTGCTGCGGCTCTGGGTGGACGCCGAGGTCACCCGCCTCACCGGCGAACGGCTGCGCCAGCAGCTCGCGGTGGGCGCGCCCGGACCCGAGGGCTCGGGCATGAAGCTGGCGTTCGCCACGCTCAACCAGCGCATCAGCGGCCTGGAGGTCGAGCTGCTGGGCGAGGACGGACTGCGGTACGGCGACTGGACGATGAGCCGCCCGGAGATCGTCGACTTCTACGGCCGCGACGCGGGCTACCGCTATCTGCGGGCGAAGGGCAACTCGATCGAGGGCGGCACGTCCGAGATCCTGCGCAACATCATCTCCGAGCGGGTCCTGGGCCTGCCCTCCGAGCCCCGTACCGACAAGGACGTCCCGTGGAAGGACCTGCCGCGATGAGTTCCGATCTGCTGTACTCCGACGTCGAGGACGATCTGCGCGCCGCGGTGCGCGGGCTGCTCACCGACCGGTGCGCGCCCGCCGGCGTGCTGGCCCAGGTCGGCACGGGCGCGCCCTACGACGGGGCGCTGTGGCGCACGCTCGCGCAGGAGGTCGGGCTCGCGGGGCTGCTGGTGCCCGAGAAGCTGGGCGGCCAGGGCGCCTCGGCGCGGGAGGCCGCGGTGGTGCTGGAGGAACTGGGCGGCTTCGTCGCACCGGTTCCGTTCCTGGGCAGCGCCGTGCTGGCGACGTCCGTCCTGCTCGCGGCGGGCACGGAGGAGGCGGACGCGGTGGCGGCCCGGCTCGCCGAGGGCACGGAGCCGGCGGCGCTCGCGGTGCCGCTGCCCACCGCGCCCGGCGCGGACTTCCCCACGACGGTGCGCGCCGACGCGGAGGGGCTGCTGACCGGCGGGGTGACCAGCGTGGCGGACGGGTCCGCCGCCGGTGTGCTGCTCGTGCCCGCGCTCGGCCCGGACGGGCCCGAGCTGTACGAGGTGCGGGCGGACGCCGCCGGTGTCGAGGTCTCCGTGCCCGTGCCGCTGGACCTGACCCGGCCCATCGCCGACATCACGTTCGCGGGCGCGGCGGGCCGCCGCCTCGCCGGGCCGGGGAGCGCCGCCGCGGCACTGCGCTCGGCGCTGCTGACCGGGGCGGGCCTGCTGGCGTCCGAGCAGCTGGGCGTGGCCCAGTGGTGCCTGGACGAGACCGTGCGGTACCTGAAGGAGCGGCACCAGTTCGGCCGCGCGGTCGGCTCGTTCCAGTCGCTCAAGCACCGCCTCGCGGACCTGTGGCTCGAACTCGTGCAGGCGCGTGCCGCCGCCCGCAACGCCGCCGACGCGCTCGCGCGCGGGGACCGGGAGGCGGCCGTCGCGGTCGCCGTGGCGCAGGCGTTCTGCGCGCCCGTGGCGGTACATGCCGCCGAGGAGTGCGTCCAGCTGCACGGCGGCATCGGCATGACCTGGGAGCACCCCGCCCACCTCTACCTGAAGCGCGCCAAGGCCGACGAGATCGCGCTGGGCACGCCCGGCCGCCACCGCGCCGCCCTGGCCGCACTGGTGGACCTGGCGCCGGCGGGCTGATTCCCGCTCGGTGGGGCGGCCGGGCCTGACGCCGGCCGCCCCTCCGAGCGCCGGCGATCCGCACAGAAGTGCGCCCTCCTCCGCGACCCGGGAGAATGGAGAGCCGCGGGAACTGCGACACGCACCAGGCTGGAGGCCTTGCGATGCGCGCTGTGCGTCTCGATCATTTCGGCGGTCCCGATGTCCTCGGCATCACCACCCGGCCCGATCCCTCGAAGAAGGCCGGCGAAGCGCTGATCGCCGTCAGGGCGGCGTCCGTGAACCCGTCCGACGTGAAGACCGTCGCCGGCCAGATGGAGGGAACGGTCCTTCCCCGCATTCCCGGGCGCAACTTCGCCGGCGTCGTGGTCGAGGGACCGTCGGACTGGGTCGGCGCCGAGGTGTGGGGCACGGGTGGCGACATCGGCTTCCGGCGCGACGGCTCCCACGCGGAGTTCCTGGCCGTCCCCGAGGCGGCGCTCGTGCGCAAGCCCGAACGGCTCGGCTTCGAGGAGGCGTCCTCCTCGGGCGTGCACTTCGTCACCGGCTGGCTCGGCACCGTGGTGAAGGCCCAACTGGCTCCGGGTGAGGCCATCGCGGTGTTCGGCGTCTCGGGCGGCGTCGGTGGCGCCGTGGCCCAGATCGCCCATGTGATGGGCGCCCATGTCATCGGCGTCGACCGCGTGCACCCCGCCGCCCACACCCCGGCCGCCTCGGTCATCGACGCGTTCGTGGCCCTGGACGGCGCCCCTCAGGCCATCGGCTCCCGCATCAAGCAGGGCACCGCGGGCCAAGGCGTGAGCGTGGTGTTCGACGCCGTCGGCGGCGTCACCACCGCGGCGGCGCTCGCCTCGCTCGCCCACGGCGGCCGGCTCGTGGTCATCAGCTCGGTCGGCACCCGGACCGTGGAGATCGACCTCGTCGACCTGTACCACAACGAGACCCTCATCATCGGCTGCAACAGCGCCGACCTCGGCGTCGTCGAGAGCAGTGCGCTCCTCGGCCGGCTCACGCCGTACTTCGACTCCGGGCAGTTCCGTCCGCTGCCGATCGCCGAGCGCTTCAGCCTGGAGAACGCCCAGGACGCGTACCGCGCGGTGGCCGGCCACGTCAAAGGGGCCGTGGTCATCCGCCCGTGAGCACCGGACCCGGGGGAGCGTCCCGGGAGCGCAGTGATCTGAGGTCGGCTCGCAGCTATCTGGGCCGGTTCCGGTGGCGGCGGCGGCTGCGGCTGGGGCCGTTCCGGTGGCGCGCCGCCGCGCCTTGGCGCGCGGCCCGGGTGGCGGTGGGGGTGGTCGTGCCGCTCGCGGTGGGATCGGCCGCCGGGCATCTGGAGTACGGGGCCTTCGCGTCGTTGGGCGCGCTGCCCGCCGGGTTCGCGTCCTTCCAGGGCGTCACCCGCACCCGGGTGGCCGCGGTGTCCGCGGCCAGCGTCGGGATGGCCGTGTCCACGTTCGTCGGGGCCACGACCGCGGCTGCCGTTCCCTGGCTGCTGGTCGTCGTCGTCAGCCTCTGGGGATACCTCGTCGGGCTGGCCGTCTGCCTGGGGCCGCGGCTGAGCGTGGCGGCCGTTCAGTGGCCCGTCGCGCTGCTGATCTCGATCGGCCTGCCGCTCGGGCCGGCCGAGGCCGCTCTGCGGGCCTGTCTCGTGCTCGCCGGCGGTCTGTTCCAGGGCGCCCTGGTCGCCCTCTCCTGGGCGCTGCAGAAGGGTGATCCGGAGCGCGCGGCGCTGTCGGCGTCCTTCCGGAGCCTGGCCGCGTACGCCGCCGAGGTGACCACCGGGCGGGCCGGAGCGCCGCCGTCCGCCGCCCTCCCGGGCAGGGCCCGTCTCGCCGACCCCAACCCCCTGCTGCCCGAAGCCGTCCGGCTGGCCGGCATCGACCTGCTGGAGCAGGCCGAACGCATCCGCGCCGCGCTCTCCGCACTGAGCGTGCACGTGGCGGGCGATCCCTCCGGGTCCGCCGGCCGTTTCACCGCCGGCGCCGGCCGGGCCCTCGGCCTCACCGCGGACGCGCTGAGCTCCGGCCGGGCCGAGCGGCCCGGGCGCCTCCGGGAGCTGGACCGGTACCTGGCGGAGCTGAAGGCTCCCTCCGGCGCCGGTGCGCACTGGGCCGCCGAGTCCCTGCTCGGCCAACTGCGGGCCTGCAGCCGCATCCTGGGCCGCCTCGACGCGGCACGCGGGCGCACGCCTTCCGGCGATGTGCCGAGCGGTTTTCCGGTACCGGCCCCGGCGGGCGGCCTCGGATGGACGGTCCTCACCCTGCGGGCCAACCTCACCCCCGCGGGGGAGGCCGGCCGTCACGCGGTGCGGCTCGCCGTGGTCGCGGGCCTCGCCGAACTGATGGTCCAGGCCACCGGTCTCTTCGAGGGCCGCTGGGTGGTGCTGACGATCTTCCTGGTGCTCAAGCCCGACTACAACTCGACGGTGTACCGCAGCGTCCACCGGGCCATCGGCACGGCTGTCGGAGCCGGGCTCGGCGCCGCCGTGGCCGAACTGGCGCACCCGGGCCCCGGTGGTCTGGTCGTGGCGGCCGGTATCACCGTGGCGGCCGCCTACGCCCTGTTCGACGTGAACTACGCGCTCTACAGCTGCTTCCTCACCGTGTACATCGTGGTCCTCCTCGACATCCTCGGGTTCGCGGCGGGGACCACCGCCACGGCCCGTCTGGTCGACACGGCGATCGGAGCCACGCTCGCGCTCGTCGCCTTCTCCCTGTGGCCGACCTGGGAGGGCCTCACCGCGCAGGAGAAGTTCGCCCGCCTCATGCGGGCCAACGGACGGTACGCGAAGGCCCTGCTCCACGAACTCGCGTATCCGGGGCAGGTGAGGGCGGAGCGACTGCGCACCCTCCAGGCGGCCGCCCGCCGGGCCCGCACCGACGCCGAGGCCTCCACGGCCCGGCTCGCCGACGAACCCGCGCACCCCCCGCTGACCCCGGCCGTCGCCAGGGCCCTGGTCGCCGCGGTGACCAGACTGGCGCACGCCGAATTGTCGCTGCACGCCCTCATCGCCTCGCCCTGCCCCTGCCCGCCGGTCGGCCGGGAAGGCGGCAGCACGGACCTGGCCGATGACGGCGCCGGGCGCCTCGACGCCCTCGGCGCCGCCCTGGACGTCACGATGGCCGACCTGGCCGGAGCGCTCAGATCCATGCGGCCGCCGGGCGCGCTCCCCCCACTCCGACGGCTCCAGGAGGAGTTCCGCGACCAGCCGGTCCCACCCGATGTCCATCTGACGCCCCTCACGGACGACGTGGTCAACGCCGTCGACACCCTGGCGGCGGTCCTGCGCCGCGGTCCCGTCGCGCCGGCTTCGTGACGTACCTCCGCTGCGCGGGGCCGCACGCCGTGCCCGCCCCCGGTGCGGTGGCGTGGCGGCTTGGCCGGGGCGTAGCGTTCTGAGGAGAGCGGCACCAGGCGGCGCCGGCACCGCACCACGATGCTGGAGGGCGGTTCTCCCATGAACCTCGCTTCTGACCTGGTGGACCGCGCCCGCGCCCACCCGGACCGCGCGGCGCTGCGCCTGGGCGACGGGACCGTCTCCTACCGCTCCCTCGACGGGGGCAGCGCGGGCATGGCCCGGCTGCTCCGCGACCGCGGGGTCGCCCCGGGCGACCGCGTGGCCGTCATGCTCCCCAACACCCCGGAGTTCGCCATCGCCTACTACGGCGCGCTCCGCGCGGGATCCATGGTCGTCCCGATGAACCCCCTGCTCAGGTCACGGGAGATCGCCTACTACCTCGACGACTCAGGTGCCCGCCTGCTGGTCGCCTGGCACACCTCCGCCGACGAGGCGCGGGCCGGTGCGCGGCAGGCGGAGGCCGAGGTGCTCGTCGTCGGGCCCGGCGGGTTCGACGGGCTGCTCGCCGACGCCCCGACCGCCGGGGACCTGACCGACCGCCGCGCGGACGACACCGCGGTGATCCTCTACACCTCCGGGACGACCGGGCATCCGAAGGGGGCCGAACTGACCCACGCCAACCTCGTCCGCAACCGCGACGTGGCCGCCGGTCTGATCCGGCTCTCCCCCGACGACGTGGTGTTCGGCGGGCTGCCGCTGTTCCACGCGTTCGGGCAGACCTGCACGCTCAACGCCTCCGTCACCGCTGGCGCGTGCCTCACCCTGCTGCCGCACTTCCGCGCCGAAGCGGCTCTGGCCCTCCTCGCCGAGCACGGGGTGACCGTCCTGGCCGGGGTGCCGACGATCCTGGGGAGGCTGTTGAAGCCGCCCGACAGGGACAGCTACGACGTCTCCCGGCTGCGGCTGTCGGTCTGCGGCGGCGCGGCGGTGCCGGCCCGGTTGGTGCGCGACTTCGAGGCCGCGTTCGGATGCGTGGTGCTCGAAGGGTACGGGCTGTCGGAGACCTCGCCCGTCGCCTCGTTCAACACCCTGGAGGGCGAACGCAAACCCGGTTCGGTCGGCACCCCGGTCCCGGGCGTCGAGATGCGGGTGGTCGACGCCGGCGGCGACGAAGTGCCGCACGGAGAGACCGGCGAGATCGTGATCCGTGGTCACAACGTGATGAAGGGGTACTGGCGGCGGCCCGACGAGACCGCGGCCGCCATGCGGGACGGCTGGTTCCACACCGGCGATCTCGGCCGGGTCGACGAGGACGGATACTTCTGGATCGTCGGGCGGAAGAAGGACGTGATCATCCGCGGCGGGTACAACGTGTACCCGCGTGAGGTCGAGGCCGTGCTGTACGGGCATCCCGCGATCGCCGAGGCCGCGGTCGTCGGCATGCCCGATCCCGATCTCGGCGAGGAGGTCGGCGCGGCGGTCGTCCTCGCACCGGGCGCCGACACGACGGCCGAGGAGCTGCGCCAGTACGTCAAGGACCGGGTCGCCGCGTACAAGTACCCGCGGAGGGTCTGGCTGGTGGACTCGCTGCCGAAGGGACCCACCGGCAAGACCCTCAAGCAGGCGATCGTCCCTCCGGCCGAAGCGGGCAGGCGATAGGGCGACGACGGCGGAGGCGCACGGACATGGCCGGCAACACTCCCGAGGCCGCGAAGCAACTGTCCCTGGCGGCAGCGCACATGAGGCCGCACCTCCCGGATGTCAGCCGCGACGTCCAGCAGCACGTGATGTCCGCGATGGCACCCCTCGGGGGCGACGACACCGTCCTGCGCCTGCTGCGCGCGAGCGTCGCGGAGAACGTCAGGACCTTGCTGGACGTCTTCGAGAACGACATCCCGCCGGACGCCGTCGGGGAGCCCGCGGCGGCCGGGGAGTACGCGCGGCGGCTGGCCCAGCGGGACGTTCCCGTCGTCGCGCTGATCAGGGTCCTCCGGATCGCCCACGGGTGCTTCCTGCAACGGTGTCTCGACGAACTCCACCGCCAGTACGTCGACGAGGAGCTCTCCGCCGCGACCACCTCGCGCATGCTGGCGGTGAGCTTCGACCACGTCGACCGCGTCACCGAGCACGCGGTCGAGGTCTACCGGCGGGAGCGGGAGCGGTGGCTGCTGAACGGGACCGCCGGACTGGCCGCACGCGTCCGTGACGTGCTCGCGGAGCAGGACGCCGACCCCGGCCGGGCCGAGTCGGCCCTCGGCTACCGGTTCTCCCAGCATCACCTCGGGCTGGTGGCCCGGCTCCCCTCCCCCGGTCACGGCAGTGCCGCGCCGGCCCGGCTCGACCGCTTCACGGCCGGGCTCGCCGGGGCGCTGGACTGCCCCGGCCGGCCCCTGTTCGTCCCCCAGGACGAGACGCTGGCCTGGGCGTGGCTGCCGTTGGGCGGGCGCGACCGGGTCCCCTGGGAACGGCTGGCGGACGTGGTGGAGGACGCCGATCCCTCCGTGCGGGTCTGCGCGGGAGGCGTGGAGCCGGGGATCGGGGGCTTCCGCCGCACCCACCGCCAGGCCCTGCGCGCGCAGGAACTCGCCGCGGTGGCGAGTCCCGGCCGCCGGTTCACGGCCTGGGCCCGGGTGGCGCCGATCGCCCTGATGTGCGGGAACGTCGACGACCTGGGCACCTGGGTCAGGAGTGTCCTGGGCCCGTTGGCCGTCGACGACGAGCACTCCTCGCGCCTGCGCGAGACCCTGCGGATCTTCCTTGCCACCGGCTGCAGTTACACCGCCACCGCGGGCCGTCAGATCCTGCACAAGAACACGGTGCAGTACCGGATCCGGAAGGCCGAGGAGGCCATGGGCCACACCGTCGAGGAACGGCGCACCGATCTGGACGTCGCCCTGCTCGCCGTGGAGCACCTGGGATCGGTGGTACTCAGGAGGAAGCCCGCGTGACCCGTTGAGCGCCGAACCTCATGACCCGCCGGACCTCATGCTTCGCCGAGGGCCCGCATGACCTTGATCTGCGCCTGGTCCCGCGCGGTCTCCAGTTCCCCGATGCCGGCTCCGAAGTCCGCCTGCGCGGAGAGGATTTCGACGGTCCGCTCGTCGAGTACCGGGGTGCCGAGCCCACGCCAGGCGGCCTCCAGGCCGGGGCCGAGGTGCTGCAGGAAGGCGGGCAGGCCGCCGGGGCCGCCGCCCAGGTGGAAGCTGCGGAAGGGCCCGGCGACGGCCCAGCGCAGGCCGATCGAGGCGGTGACGATCTCGTCGAGCTCCCGCTCGGTCACCACGCCCTGCACGACCAGGTGGACCGCTTCGCGGAAGAGCGCGGCCTGCAGGCGGTTGGCGACGAAGCCGGGGAACTCCTTGCGCAGCACCTGCGGTCGCTTGCCCAGCGCCGTGTAGAAGGCGACGGCGCGACGCACGGTCCCCGGATCGGTCTCCTTGCCGGGGACGACTTCCACCAGGGGCACCAGGTGCGGCGGGTTGAAGGGATGGCCGATGACCAGGCGTCCCGGCTGCTTCATCCCCCGGGCCATGTCGGTGGCGGGAATGCCGGAGGTCGAGCTGAGCAGCAGGGTGTCCGGGCGCGCGGCCCGCTCCACCCGCGGGAGCAGTTCCTGCTTGGACTCCAGCCGCTCGGGGCTGTTCTCCTGCACCACGTCGGCGCCCGCGACCGCCCGGTCGAGGTCGGCCTCGAAGCGCAGGTCGCGGTCGAGTCCGGCGGTGGGCAGACCGAGCGCCTCCAGCGCCGGCTCGGCTTCCCTCAGTTGACCGCGCACGCGCCGGTCCACGTCGGGGACCGGGTCGTTGACGGTGACGGTCAGGCCCCTGGCGAGGAACAGGGCGGCCCACGACGCACCGATGACCCCCGCGCCGATGACGGTGACGTGCCGATACTCGTCCAAGGTGTCGTTCATGACGACTCCTTTCCGCCGAGGTAGTCGTGGACGACCTCGGCCGGCGGCAGAGTGAGGTCGGTCAGCACGTGACTGGCGGAGAGGACTTCCAGCACGGGGAGGTCCGCCAGCGGCGCCAGGGCGTGCTGGAACAACTGCAGCCGGGCGGGGCCGGTCCAGGAGCCCTTGACGGTGATGTCCCCGACCTGGAACCTGACCAGCTCGCAGATCCGCGGCTCCCCGGTGTAGCCGCGGAGGATCTTCAGCATGAAGGTGGGGCGGCAGACCTCGTCGCGCGCCTGGTCCGCGTCGAGCGGGGCGTGCTTGTAGCCCATGGTGGCGGTCGCCACCCGCAGCGAGCCGTAGTCGAGCGTGCCGACCAGGGTGTCGGAGTCGACGGCCAGCCGCGGGGTGCCGAGCTTCTTCGGGTAGGCGCTCAGTTCACGGCCGCTGGCGATGGCCGGCAGGCTGTCGACGTACATGCTCAGGACGTACTCGCCCCGCTCGCCCTCGTACTCCACGCAGAGCACCTGGCCGGACTCGGCGTAGTCGCCGAGACCGGTGGTGTCGGGCATTCTCATGAGTTCGAACCGCACCGTCGGCTCGGCGACGCGCAGGGGTGCGGGGACGACGCGTTCCAGGGCCTCCCGGTCCGTGCGGTAGGTGATGTTGAGGTACTCCCGGTCGGTGAAGCGGTACGGGCCCGGGGGGTAGGCCGGGGCGTCCAACGGGGTGGTGAGCCGGTGGGTCACGTCCTGGGTGCGCATGGTGGGGCCGCCTGGGATGGGTGGGTGCGGTGGGAGGTCGCGCGGTCAGCTGCCCTGCCACTCGGGCGCCCGCTTCTCGGCGAAGGCGCGGGCGCCCTCCTTGGCGTCGTGGGAGGCCAGCACCGGAGCGACGATCCGGTCCTGGTCGCGGAAGGCGTCCTGGTCGCGGAAGGCGGTCCGCTCGTTGACGACGCGTTTGACGGCCGCGATCGCCAGGGGCGCGTTGTGCGCGACGCGGTGGGCCAGTTCGAGGGCCCGGGTCAGTGCCGCGCCCGGCTCGGTGAGGTGGTTGACGAGGCCGAGCCGCTCGGCGCGGTCGGCGGGCAGCGGGTCGCCGGTGAGCAGCAGCTCCAGGGCGATGTTCCGGGGGATGCGCTCGGGCAGGCGCACCATGCCGCCCTCGGGGGGCACGATGCCGTAGTGCACCTCGGTCTGGCCGAAAGTGGCGTCGCGGGCGGCCACGATCATGTCGCAGGCGAGCGCCATCTCGGTGCCGCCGCCCAGCGCGTAGCCCTCGACCGCGGCGATGAGCGGGGTGTTGATCGAGATGCGGGTGATGCCCGCGAACCCGCGGCCGGGGAGGACCGGCGTCTGCCCGGTCGCGAACGCCTTGAGGTCCATGCCGGCGCTGAAGACGCCGCCGGCGCCGGTGAGGATGCCGACCAGGAGGTCGTCACGGGCCTCGAGTTCGTCGACCGCCGCGGCCAGTGCGTGGGCGGTGGCGCCGTCGATGGCGTTGCGGGCCCTCGGCCGGTCGATGGTGATCACGAAGACGCCGTCGCGTTCCTCGGTGCGCACGGTCGGTGTGCCATTGGTCGCACTCATGGCGGAAAGTCCCTTCTCTGCGGTCCCCCCTGCTCTGCTCCGTCCTTTCCGGCGCGGTCTCAGTCGACCGCCGCCGCCCTGCGGAGGCTCTCGATCGCGGCATCGTCGTAGCCGAGGTCACGGAGCACGGAATCGGTGTGTTCGCCCAGATCGGGGGCGGGCCGCGGAGGCACCTTCCGTACCTGGTCCAGCCGTACGGGACTGTCGATCGTCAGATGCCGCTCGGTGGCGCCGTCCTCGATGGGCACCAGGATTTGGTTGGCGAGGAGCTGGGGGTCACGGGCGCACTCCTCGAGCGTCCGCACGACCCCGTAGGTGAGGCCCGCGGCGTCGAGCAGTTCGCGCCACTCCGCCAGAGGGCGGGTCGCGAAGGTCCTGTCCAGGAGAGCGGCGATCTCGGCGGCGTGGCGGCGGCGGCTCGGTGTGTCGGCGCAGTCCGGGTCGCGGGCCGCCTCGGGCCGGCCGATGGCCCGGAGGAACAGGGGGACCTGCTTGTCCTCGTCGGCGAAGGCCAGCAGCAGCCAGCGGTCGTCCGCCGTACGGTACACGTTGGCGAGGGCGTTCGGCGGGTCGGTGCGGTCGGACGGGCGGGGGCCCTTGCCGCCGACCAGTACGGCCTGCAGCCACATGCTCACCGACCAGGCCCCCTCGGCGATCAGCGACGCCGTGACACGGGCGCCCTCGCCGGTCCTCTCCCGCCGGTACAGCGCGGTCATGATGCCGGCGAACAGGGTGATCGCCGTCGGGTGGTCGCCCGACCCGTACGCGTTCATCACCGGCGGCGCGCCCCGCCCGCGCGTCACGTCCATCAGGCCGGTGCGCGCCCAGAAGGCCGTCACGTCGAATCCGGGCAGATGCGCCTCCGGGCCCTCCTCCCCGAAGCCGGTGACGTCGGCGTAGATCAGCCGGCGATTGCGGGGCGCCAGATCGTCGTACTCCAGGCCCAGCTCGGCCCGCGTGCGCGGCGGGAAGTTGGTCACCAGCACGTCCGCCCACTCCACCAGCCGCTCGACCACCGGGCGGGCCCCGGGCGCCTTCAGGTCGAGGGCCATGCCGCGCTTGTTGCGGTTGTCCATCTGCCAGGGGTAATTGACCCCCTCGACGCGGGGGTTCGGCGGGAAGCGGCTGAGCGCCCGGTAGCGGTCGCCGACGTGCGGTGGTTCCACCTTGACGACGTCGGCGCCGAAGTCCCCGAGCACCGTGGCCGCGGCGGGACCCGCGATGAAGCTCGCGAGGTCGACGACGTGCAGTCCCGCCAGCAGGGGCGTGTCCGTCATGGCAGGTCCCTTCTCCGGCGCGGCACCCGGGGACGGGCGAGCACGCCGGCGATACGCACCCGCGACGCCCCCACCACCGGCTGTCCCGCGTGCGTCCCGCCCGCGGGGACCGGATCACGGGACCGGATCGCGTCCGCACCGTCGAGGCTAGAAGCCGCGGGCGGACGGGGCATTGGGCCGGTAACACCAACTTCGGCGGGAATGTGGTGCTCGCGTACCGGTGGGATCTACGCCGCGGCCGCTCGGGGACGTCCCGGCCCGGGGCCCGCCGGGCTCCTCGTCATGTTCCAGGCCTTGATCACGGGGCGGCCGTGCTCGACGCCGAGCCGGCTGACGGTGCCGGTGTCCAGGGCGAACAGCGATCCCGCGGAGGGCGGCAGGCCGAGCCGGCGGGCGGTGAGCACGCGCAGTACGTGGCCGTGAGCCACCAGGAGCACGTCGCCCGCGGCGGGGTCGCGCAGCATCGGCTCGATGCGCGCGAGCACGCGATCGGCGCGGCGGCCCACGTCCCGGGGGCGCTCCCCCGGGTGGCCGGCGGGCCCGGGCGCCACGCCGTCGGTCCACAGGTTCCACGTCGGCCGGGTGCGGTGGATCTCCGCGGTGGTGACGCCCTCGTAACCGCCGTAGTCCCATTCCCGCAGGTCCGGGTCGACATCGGCGCCGGCCACCCCGGCCAGCTCCGCCGTGCGCACGGCCCTTCGCAGCGGGCTGGTCAGGACGAGGCCGATGTCGTGCGCGGCGAGCAGCGGCGCGACGCGGGCGGCCTCCTCCTCGCCGTGGGCCGTGAGGGGAAGGTCGGTGTGGCTGGTGTGCTGCCGGGACAGGGTCCAAGCGGTTTCGCCGTGGCGGAGCAGGAGCAGGTCGCCCATGATCGTTCATCCACTTTCGGCAATCAGCGGGTGGTGCGGAGTACTTCGGGACGGGTCGGGCGCCGGCGGCGCCGGCCGCTGGAGGACCGGCGCCGCCGTGGGCCCGAACCGGGGGTTACTTGTCGCCGCCCGCGGTCTCGACGGCGTGGCCGCCGAACTGGTTGCGCAGCGCGGCGATCATCTTCATCTGCGGGGAGTCGTCCTGCCGGGAGGCGAAGCGCGCGAAGAGCGACGCGGTGATCGCGGGCAGCGGCACGGCGTTGTCGATGGCGGCCTCGACCGTCCAGCGGCCCTCGCCGGAGTCCTCGGCGTACCCCTTGAGCTTTTCCAGGTGCTCGTCGTCGTCGAGGGCGTTGACGGCCAGGTCCAGCAGCCAGGAACGGATCACCGTGCCCTCCTGCCAGGACCGGAAGACCTCGCGCACATCGGTGACGGAGTCGACCTTCTCCAGCAGCTCCCAGCCCTCGGCGTAGGCCTGCATCATGGCGTACTCGATGCCGTTGTGGACCATCTTCGCGAAGTGCCCCGCGCCGACCCTGCCCGCGTGCACCGACCCGAAGTCACCCACCGGCTTGAGGGCGTCGAAGACCGGCTGGACCTTCTCGACGTGCTCGGCGTCACCGCCGTACATCAGCGCGTAGCCGTTCTGCAGGCCCCACACGCCGCCGGAGACACCGCAGTCGACGAAACCGATGCCCCTGGCGGCCAGCTCCTCGGCGTGCTTCTCGTCGTCCGTCCAGCGGGAGTTGCCGCCGTCGACCACCACGTCACCGGGCGACAGCAGCTCGCCCAGCTCGTCGATGGTGGACTGGGTCGCGGCGCCGGCCGGCACCATCACCCAGACCACCCGCGGCGCCTCCAGCTTGTCCACAAGCTCTTGCAGGCTGTGGACATCGGCGAGGTCCGGGTTGCGGTCGTAGCCGATGACCGTGTGGCCGGCCTGGCGGATGCGGGTGCGCATGTTCCCGCCCATCTTGCCGAGACCGATGAGACCGAGTTGCATGTCACGCGTTCCTTCGCTGTTCGTGGGACGAACCGTCCTCGGGGGCGGCGGCCGCGGGGGGCGCCTTGACCTCTGCCCGGAGCGCCGCGGCGTACGCCTCGTCGGGGTCGAGACGGCGGAGCTCCTCCGCGACCAGTTCCGCCGTGGTGCGGACCTTCAGGGCCAGGACGCGCGTGGGCTGCCCGGGGATGGACAGGCTCGCGACGGCGCCCTCCGGACGGTCGACAACGATGTCGCCCTGCCCGGTGCGGAGCCGGACCGCGGTGACGACGGGCCCGGCGGTGACGACCCGTTCGACCGGCACGTGCAGGCGGTCGGCGAACCAGCCGGCCAGCAGCTCGGCGCTGGGGTTGTCGGCCTCGCTCTCGATGACCGCCGAGGTGACCCGGGCACGGGCCTGATCGAGGGCGGCGGCGAGCATCGAGCGCCACGGCGTCAGCCGGGTCCACGCCAGATCGGTGTCGCCGGGCGCGTACGACGCGGCCCGCGCCGCCAGCTGCTCCAGCGGCTGCTCGACGGCGTACGCGTCGGTGATACGGCGCTGGGCGAGCACGCCCAGGGGGTCCCGCGCCGGGGCCGCGGGCGCGTCCACGGGCCACCAGACCACGACGGGGGCGTCCGGCAGCAGCAGCGGCAGGACCACCGAGTCGGCGTGCTCGGCCACCTCGCCGTACAGCCTGAGCAGCACCGCCTCGCCGGAGCCGGCGTCCGAGCCGACGCGGACCTCCGCGTCGAGGCGGGAGGCGACGCGCCGGTGCGGGGCGCGGCTCGGCCGCCTGACGACGACGAGAATGCGCGAGGGGTGCTCCTGCGAGGCCTGTTCGGCGGCCTTCAGGGAGTCGTGCGCGTTCTCCTCGTCGGTCACGATGACCATGGTCAGGACCACGCCCACGGCGGGGGATCCGATCGCGCGGCGGGCGCGCACGAGGGCCTTGTTGATGCGGCTTGCCGTGGTGTCGGTCAGATCGATCCTCATGGCCTGCGCCAGCTCCGTCCGTCTCGTGCGAGCATCTCGTCGGCTTCCGCGGGGCCCCAGCTGCCCGCGGTGTACTGCGCGGGCCTGCCGTGCCGGTCCCAGTGCCTCTCGACCGGGTCGAGGATCTTCCAGGACTCCTCGACCTCCTGGTGCCGCGGGAAGAGGTTCGCGTCGCCGAGCAGCACGTCGAGGATGAGCCGCTCGTACGCCTCCGGGCTGGACTCGGTGAAGGACTCGCCGTAGGCGAAGTCCATGGTCACGTCCCGGATCTCCATCGAGGTGCCGGGCACCTTGGATCCGAAGCGCACCGTCACGCCCTCGTCCGGCTGGACCCGGATGACGATCGCGTTCTGGCCCAGCTCCTGAGTCGCCTTCGGGTCGAACGGGGAGTGCGGGGCGCGCTGGAAGACGACCGCGATCTCCGTGACCCGCCGGCCGAGCCGCTTGCCGGTGCGCAGGTAGAAGGGGACGCCCGCCCAGCGGCGGTTGTCGACCTCCAGCTTGATCGCGGCGTAGGTGTCCGTGGTCGACGCGGGGTCGATGCCGGTCTCCTCCAGGTAGCCGGGCACCTCCTCGCCGCCCTGCCAGCCGTGCGCGTACTGCCCGCGCACCGTGTGACCGCCGAGGTCGGCGGGGAGCTTGACCGCCCGCAGCACCTTCAGCTTCTCGGTGAGGAGCGACTCGGCGTCGAAGGCCGCGGGCTCCTCCATGGCAGTCAGCGCCAGGAGTTGCAGCAGGTGGTTCTGGATGACGTCGCGCGCCGCGCCGATCCCGTCGTAGTAGCCCGCGCGACCGCCGATGCCGATGTCCTCGGCCATGGTGATCTGCACGTGGTCCACGTACGAGCGGTTCCACACGGGCTCGAACATCGTGTTGGCGAAGCGCAGCGCCAGGATGTTCTGGACCGTCTCCTTGCCCAGGTAGTGGTCGATCCGGAACACCTGCTCCGGGGCGAACACTTCGTGGACGAGCCCGTTGAGCTGCCGGGCGCTGTCCAGGTCGCGGCCGAACGGCTTCTCGATGACCGCCCGGCGCCACGACCCCTCGGGCGCGTCGGCGAGCCCGTGCTTCTTCAGCTGCCGTACGACCGTGGGGAAGAACTTCGGCGGCACGGAGAGGTAGAAGGCGTAGTTGCCGCTGGTCCCGCGCGAGGCGTCCAGTTCGTCGACGGTGGCGCGCAGTTGCTTGAACGCGACGTCGTCGTCGAAGTCGCCCGGGATGAAGCGCATGCCCTCCGCGAGGTGCTGCCAGACCTCCTCGCGGAACGGCGTGCGGGCGTGCTCGCGCACGGAGTCGTGCACGACCTGGGCGAAGTCCTGGTCCGCCCACTCGCGGCGGGCGAAGCCCAGGAGCGAGAAACCCGGCGGCAGCAGCCCGCGGTTGGCGAGGTCGTAGACGGCCGGCATCAGCTTCTTGCGGGACAGGTCACCGGTCACCCCGAAGATCACCAGGCCCGACGGTCCCGCGATGCGGGGCAGCCGGCGGTCGCCGGGGGCCCGCAGGGGGTTGGACCACGATGCGGCAGGTCCGGTCTCGGCCGTGCTCATTCCGCGTCGACTCCTTCGTTCAGTGCGGCACCGACCGCGGCCAGCAGGTCGTCCCAGGCGGCCTGGAACTTCGCCACGCCCTCGTCCTCCAACTGCTTCACGACCTCGCCGTAGGAGATCCCCAGCCGCTCGACCGCCGCGAGGTCGGCGCGGGCGCCGTCGTAGCGGCCGGTGACGGTGTCGCCCTCGATGCGGCCGTGGTCGGCGGTGGCGTCGAGCGTCGCCTGGGGCATGGTGTTGACCGTTCCGGGCGCGACCAGCTCGTCGACGTAGAGCGTGTCCTTGTACGCGGGGTCCTTGACGCCCGTCGAGGCCCACAGCGGGCGCTGCTCGTGGGCGCCGGCGGCGGCGAGCGCGGTCCAGCGCTCCCCCGCGAAGACCTCCTGGTAGGCCTCGTACGCCAGCCGGGCGTTGGCGAGTGCCGCCCTGCCCTTGAGGCCCCTGGCTTCCTCGGTGCCGATCTTCTCCAGGCGCTTGTCGATCTCGCTGTCCACGCGGGACACGAAGAAGGACGCCACCGAATGGATCAGGGACGGGTCCAGGCCCGCGGCCTTCGCCCTCTCCAGGCCCGTCAGGTAGGCCTCCATGACCTCGCGGTAGCGCTCCAGCGAGAAGATCAGCGTGACGTTGACGCTGATGCCGAGGCCGATGACCTCCGCGATGGCCGGCAGACCCGCCTCGGTCGCCGGTATCTTGATCATCACGTTGGGGCGGTTCACCAGCCAGGCCAGCTGCTTGGCCTCGGCGACGGTGGCGGCGGTGTGGTGGGCGAGACGCGGGTCGACCTCGATCGACACCCGGCCGTCCCGGCCGCCGGTGGCGTCGTACACCGGCCGCAGCACGTCGGCGGCGTCCCGGACGTCGGCGGCGGTCATCATGCGGACCGCCTCGTCGCGGGTGACCCCGCGCACGGCCAGCTCGGCGAGTTGCTCCCGGTAGTCCTCTCCCGAGCCGATGGCGGCCTGGAAGATGGACGGATTCGTGGTGACGCCCACCACCCGCTCCGATGCCACGAGTTCGGCGAGGTCGCCGGTGGTGATCCGTCTGCGCGAGAGGTCGTCGAGCCAGATCGATACTCCCGCGGCGGCCAGGCGCCGCAACGGTTCCGCGGGAGCGGTTGCTGCTTCGTTCACTGTGATCATCTTCTTTCTGCGCTCGCATCAACCGTGGGGGCGTGCGAACGATTCCCGGTCCTCCCGGCGCCTCCCCCGGCCGGTGGAGCGCCCGGGCCGGAGGGCTGCCCGGGGGTCCGCGCAGTGCGCCTCAGAAGACCGTACACCGGTAATTTAGACTTAAACTAATCGCCCCGGTGGCGACGTCAGCCGCTGCCGGGCCGCCGGGTGGCGTAGAAGGCGACAGCCGAGGCGGCGGCCACGTTCAGGGAGTCGACACCGGCCTCCATCGGGATGCGCACGTGCTCGTCGGCGGCCCGCAGCGCCCCGGCCGACAGGCCCTCCCCCTCCGTGCCCAGCATCAGGGCCAGCCGCTCGTGCCGGCGGTCGGCGAGCTCGTCGAGTGTGATGGAACTCGCCGACAGGCACAGAGCCGCGAGCGCGAACCCGTGCTCCCGGACGAGATCCGCGTCACGCGGCCATGTCGCGAACCTGGCGTACGGAACGGCGAGGACAGCCCCCATGGACACCTTCACCGCCCGCCTGTAGAGGGGGTCCGCGCAGCGCGGGGTGAGGAGCACGGCGTCCACCCCCAGAGCGGCCGCGTTGCGGAAGGCCGCGCCCATATTGGCGTGATCGACGATGTCCTCGAAGATCGCGACACGGCGCTGCCCCGGGCCAGGGCCGGCCAACAGCTCCCGCGGATCGGGCAGTTGCTTGCGCTGCATCGACGCCAGGGCACCACGGTGCACGTGGTAGCCGGTCACCTGCTCGGCCAGGCCGGGGTCGACGGCGTACACCGGCGCGGAGACCTCGTCGATGACGTCCCGCATCACGTCGACCCACTTCGCCGTCAGCAGCATCGAGCGCATGCCGTAGCCGGCCTGCCGGGCGCGCCGGATGACCTTCTCGCCCTCCGCGATGAACAGGCCCTCCGCGGGCTCCCTGCGGCGGCGCAGCTCGACGTCGGTCAGCGACGTGTAGTCGTGCAGCCGCGGGTCGTCGGGGTCGTCGATGGTGACGATCTCAGCCACGGGGTACTACCGCCCCGTCCGGAACTCGGCGCCCACGGCCACCACCTCGCCGATCACGATCACCGCGGGCGGTCGTACGCCCTCCTCGGCGACCCGCCGGCCCACCGTGGCGAGCGTCGCGTCCACGCGCCGCTGCGCGGCCGTCGTGCCCTCCTGGACGACCGCGACAGGCGTGTCGGCGCCCCGTCCGTGCGCCACGAGCGCCGCGGCGATGGGCGCGATCCGCTCGACCGCCATCAGCAGCACCAGCGTGCCGCGCAGGCGGGCCAGCGCGGCCCAGTCCACCAGGGAACGCGGGTCCTCCGGGGCCACGTGGCCGCTCACGACGGTGAACTCGTGCGCCACGCCCCGGTGCGTCACCGGGATGCCCGCGGCGGCCGGCACGCTGATCGAACTGGAGATACCCGGCACCACCGTGCAGACGACCCCGGCCTCCGCCAGCGCCTGCGCCTCCTCCATGCCCCGGCCGAACACGAACGGGTCGCCGCCCTTCAGGCGCACGACGGCCTTGCCCGCCTTCGCGTGCTCGATCAGCGCGGCGTTGATCGCCTCCTGCGCCATCGCGCGGCCGTACGGGATCTTCGCGGCGTCGATCACCTCGACGTGCGGCGGCAGTTCGTCCAGCAGATCACGCGGGCCCAGACGGTCCGCGATCACCACGTCCGCCTCCGCGAGCAGCCGGCGACCGCGCACCGTGATCAGGTCCGGGTCGCCCGGCCCCCCGCCCACCAGCGCCACGCCCGGGGTGCGGCCCCGGTGCTGGGGCGCGGCCAGCGAACCGTCGCGCAGGCCCTCCACGATCGCGTCCCGCACCGCCGCGGACCGGCGCGGATCGCGCCCGGTCAGCACGGCGACCGTCACCCCGTCCGTCCGCCCCGTCGCGGGCGTCCACGCGGTCGCCGCGTCGGCGTCGTCGCTGCGCACGCACCACACCCGCCGCGACTCCGCCTCCGCGGACGCCGCCTCGTTCGCCTCCGCGTCGTCCGTGGCGATCAGCGCGTACCAGGCGTCCGCCAGGTCCCCCGGACGGTAGCGGCGCCGCTCCCAGCGCAGTTCGCCGGCGGCGGCCATCGCGTCCACGGACGGGGTCGCCGACGGCGACACCAGGACGACGTCCGCCCCCGCGGCCACCAGCGTCGGCAGCCGGCGCTGGGCGACCTGTCCGCCGCCCAGCACGACCACGCGGCGACCTGCGAGGCGCAGTCCGACGGGGTATGCGGGTACGGCGTCGCTGCGCTCGGCGGTCATGGTCGTGCGGCTCCTTGTCGTCGTGCGGTGCGCGCCTGCGGCGCGAGGGGGGTGGGGTTCCGCCCCTCAACCCTACGATGTGACTGGGGTGGCGTTTCTCCCCCGCCCGCCCTCCCGTGTGCCCCAGGAAGTCAGTGACCCCGGCGCCCGTTTCGTGGGGGCCGGGTGCGGGGCCTCCGGGGCTGGCCATTCTGGACAGCACATTTCGGTGCCTCCGGTACCTGCCGTTGACCACCCCGGGTCATGCACCCAAATATGCTCCACAGTCCAGAACACCCACCCCTCCGACCCCGCCCCCTCCGCAGGTTGTCGCGCCTGATCCCCGGGGGGTGGTGATAGCGGCACCGTGCCCGGGGTCGCCCGTTGGCGCAACGCAGTCCGCGGGGCCAGCCATCGCGCGGCACGCCGAAGGGGTGGAGTCAGGCAACCGCAGCCGCCCCGGACCGCCCACACACCCCCCTCCGGGGATCAGGCGCATGGAACTACGGAGGGGGCGGGGTCGTAGGGGTGGATGTTCTGGACGCTGCGGGATATTTGTGCGCACCATCCGGGCAGGGACGGGATGAGCAGGTGCTGGAAACGCGCGTAAATATCCCAGTCCAGGACGTGCAGCCCCGGAGGCCCCGCACCCGGCCCACCCCACACGCGCGCCGGGGCGCCCAGACCTTGCCGGGCACACGGGAGGGCGGGCGGGGAAAAAACCTAGCCGGACAGGGCCGTCAGGACTTCTCCGTGACCCCCGCGGAGTCGAACGTCGCCACCTCATGCATCGCCCGCGCAGCACTCTGCACCAACGGCAGCGCCAGCAACGCCCCCGTCCCCTCCCCCAGCCGCAGGTCGAGGTCGACCAGCGGCCGCAGCCCCAGCTTCGTGAGGGCGGCCCGGTGACCGGGCTCCGCGCTGCGGTGTCCCGCGATGCAGGCCGCGAGGACCTCCGGGGCGATGGCACGCGCCACGAGCGCGGCCGCGCCGGCGCTGACGCCATCGAGGATGACCGGCGTCCGCAGGGACGCGGCACCGAGCAACAGGCCCACCATCGCGGCGTGTTCGAGGCCGCCGATGGCCGCGAGAACCTCGATCGGGTCGGACGGATCGGGCTGGTGGAGCTCGAGGGCCCGCCGGACGACGTCGACCTTGCGCGCATGCATCTCGTCGTTGATGCCCGTGCCCCGCCCGGTGACCTCCGCCGGGTCGACCCCGGTGTAGACGGAGATCAGGGCCGCGGAGACGGTGGTGTTGGCGACGCCCATCTCACCGGTCAGCAGCGCCTTGTTGCCCGCGGCGACGAGATCGCGCGCGGTCTCGATGCCGACCTCGATGGCCCGCAGCACTTCCTCACGGGACATCGCGGGGCCGGCGGTGAAGTCGGCCGTGCCCGGACGCACCTTGCGCGGCAGCAGCCCGGGCGTGCTGGGAAGTTCGGAGGCGACGCCGACGTCGACGACGCAGACCTCGGCGCCCACCTGGTTGGCGAAGGCGTTGCACACGGCCCCGCCGCCCAGGAAGTTGGCGACCATCTGGGCGGTGACCTCCTGCGGCCAGGCCGTGACGCCCTGCGCGTGCACACCGTGGTCGCCGGCGAAGACGGCGACCGCGGCAGGCTCGGGGATCGGCGGGGGGCACTGCCGGGACAGGCCGCTGAGCTGCGCGGAGATGATCTCCAGCATGCCGAGCGCGCCGGCCGGCTTGGTCATCCGCTTCTGCCGCTCCCACGCCTCGCCGAGCGCCTTGGCGTCGAGCGGGCGGATGCCGCGCAGCGTCTCCTCCAGGAGGTCGTGCGGCTCCTCGCCCGGCAGGGCGCGGTTGCCGTACTCCTCCTCGTGGACGACCCAGGCCAGCGGGCGCCGCTTGGACCAGCCTGACTGCACGAGCTCCGGGTCCTCGGGGAACTCGTCGACGTAGCCGACGCACAGGTAGGCGACGACCTCCAGGTGCTCGGGGAGGCCGAGTTCGCGGACCATCTCGCGCTCGTCGAAGAAGCTGACCCAGCCGACGCCGAGGCCTTCCGCACGGGCGGCCAGCCAGAGGTTCTCGACGGCCAGTGCCGACGAGTACGGCGCCATCTGCGGCTGGGTGTAGCGGCCCAGCGTGTGGCGGCCGCCGCGGGTGGGGTCGGCGGTGACGACGATGTTGACCGGGGTGTCGAGGATCGCCTCGATCTTCAGCTCGCGGAACTGCTTGGCGCGCCCCTTGGGGAGGGACTTGGCGTAGGCGTCGCGCTGCTGCATGGCGAGTTCGTGCATGCGCTGCCGGGTCTCGGCGGAGCGGATGACGACGAAGTCCCAGGGCTGGGAGTGGCCGACGCTGGGCGCGGTGTGGGCCGCCTCCAGGACACGGATCAGCACCTCGTGCGGGATGGGGTCGTTCCGGAAGCCGTTGCGGATGTCGCGGCGTTCGCGGATGACGCGGTGGACGGCGTCCCGTACGGCGGGGTCGTAGCCCTCGGCCACGGGGAGCTGCGGCTCCGGGGCGTCCTCGTCCTCAGGGGGCTCCGGGGATTCGGCGGCCTCGACGGCGTCCGCGGCTTCCACCGCCTCCACGGTTTCCGCGTCGGCGGACACGACGGGCTCGACCGGCTCGCCGGGCCCGGCGGGTTCCACCGGCTCGGGCATCACGGCGGCCGGGGCGGCATCCGTGACCTCGGCGATCTCCACGACCTCGACGACCTCGACGACCTCCGCCACCGGCTCGGGGACGACGGCCTCGGGGACGACGGTCTCGGGCTCCATGCCGAACGGCAGCGGCTCGTCCGGGGATTCCACCGGCTCGGGCTCCGCCACGACCGGCTCGGGCAGCGCCTCCCCGACCGGCTCGGGCTCGGGAGCCGGCGCCGGAGCGGGTACCACCACGACCTCCTCCTCCGCCTGCGGCGCGGTGGGGGCGGGCGGCGTGAACGGCGTCTCCACGGGCTCCGGCGCCGACCAGGCGGCCCCCGGGGCGGGCACCGCGGCGGACGGCTCGTCGCGCGGGATGTCCAGATACTCGGGGCCGGTCGTCGGCGGCCCGGCCTGACGCAGCGGGGTCTCGACGGACGGCGGCACCGGCGCGAGCGGGGTCGTCGCGACGGGCGTCTCCGGCACCGGCTGCACCGCCACCGCGGGCGGCGGCGTGGCCGGCACGGGCTGCGGCGCGGGCGTCGCCGGCCCGCGGTCGGCCAGGGACCGTACGACACCCCCGCCGTTGGACGGGTCCGGGATGGGCGGGCCCATGTGCAGCGGCCGCCGGACGGGTGCCGGTGCGGCCGGGACCTGCTCCTGGAACGCCTGCGGCGCCTCCGGCACGACCGGCTCCGGCGTCAGGGTCTCGAGAGCGGGCGCGGGCGCGGGGGCCGGGACGACCGGCTCCACCGGGACGCCCTGCGGCTGCTCGGCCGCCACCGTGCCCGGCATGGGGACACCTGCAGGCGGTGTCGCCGAGGCCCGCACGGCGGAGTAGTCGAGGGAGACCGAGTCGCGGCCGCCGCTCTCGTGGGCATCGTGCTCATGAGGACCGCCGGGCAGCGGCTCGTGGACCTGTACGTGGGTCTCGTGCGCCATCGGGGCCGCCGCCGGGGCGGGTTCGGCCATGGGGGCCGGCGCGACCGGGACACCGGCGGGCGCGACGGGCGGCGGCGGCACCGGCTGCGGGTCGGCCCACGACCCCTGCAGTCCGGGCATCAGCAGCATCTCCTCGTCCTCGTCGGCGACCGCGGGGCCCGCCGGCTGGTCGAGGTAGGCGTATGCGGCGGGCGGAACCGGCGCGTTCAGCGGGTCGGTCTCCCAGGTCGGGACGACCGGCTGCTGCGCACCGCTGCCGGGAAGGCCGGGAAGGTCGGCGTGCGGCTGCAGAACCGCTTCTCCGCCTGCGTTCTCCGGCAGTCCCTCACCCGGGACCTGGCCGGTGTCAGTCATGCGTGCCCCTCGCCCATCGGTTCGCTCCTTCCAACGCTGCGCCGCACACACTGCCCACAGCAAGAACGAGCGTGGGCTGCAAGCGGCACGTCGGCGGGGAGTGACCGATACTGATCGATACTGATCAGCCCTCAGTCGACGTCAACGCACGACGACGGCACAGCGGTCCGCCAGCCTACCGTGCGTGTGCCCGCGCGTGCTCAGCGGGGGTTCACCTCAAACCGGTCGCAATACGGGCGCAACACATGGCCTACCTGCGGTGGCCGAGGAGCGCGAACACCACCGTGCGCTCCCGCTCCGTCCAGTCCGAGTCCAGCTCCACAGCCTGCAACAACGCGCATTCGACGGCGTATCCGCCCTCTTCCAGAGCGCTTCTGACGGCTTCTGCCTCGTCCCGGTTCGCGGCACTCGCGGCGATCCGTTCCGGCCGGCGCGCGGCGCACGCCTCGACGACCTCCGCTCCGCCGCCGCCTATCCGCACGATGTCCGGTTCCGGAAGGTCCTCGAGGACCTCCGGCGCCTCGCCGTGCACGACGCGCACCTGCACCCCGAAGTCCCGTGCCGTGGCCTCGACGCGGTCGCAGGCCGCCGCGTCCCGGTCGACCGCGATGACGGCCGCGCCGAAGCGCGCGGCCTCCACGGCGACGGCGCCGCCGCCCGCGCCGATGTCCCAGACCAGGTCACCGGTGCGCGGTCCGAGCCGGGCCAGTTGAAGAGCGCGCAGTTGCGCCGGGCCGTCCACCGGCGCGTACCGCTCGGTGGGAAGGGCCCAGCCGCGGACCCGGTCCGCGGGAGCGGGGTCGCCGCCGGCCAGCCAGCTCGCCTGCCCGGAGGCGACGGGCGGCGCGCTGGGGGCGGCACCGACGACCAGGACGACGTTGGGGTCGCGCCAGGTGTGGTCGGGGACCTTGTCGGAGGTGAGGACGGTGACCTGCTCCTGCTCGGTGCCCAGCGCCTCGCAGATCACGAAGGTGCGGTGCTCGTCGCCGAGCAGCAGGGCGAGTTCGGCCGGACCGGCGCCGGGCGCGGTCAGCACCGCGACCTTGGGGTGGGCGCGGCAGACGTTCACGGCGCGGCGCAGGGTGCGCGCGTGCGCGACGACGACCCGTGCGTCGTCCCACGGCATGCCGGCCCGCGCGAAGGCCTGCGCCACCGACGTCACGCCGGGGACGACCTCCACCTCCAGGCCGTGCTCGGGTGCGCGCAGGGCGCGTACGACGCCGAAGAACCCGGGGTCGCCGTCGGCGAGCACGACCGCGGTGCCGCGATGCCGGGCGATGCGGCGGGCGGCCAGGTCGATGCTGCCGAGCACGATCCGCTCGGCCTCCTCCGGCACGAAGGGCAGTGCGAGGTGGTGCCGTGTTCCGGCCACCAGGGTCGCCGCGGCCAGCGCGGAGCGCGCGGCCTCGCCCGGTGGTGAGCCGTCCCACCCGATCACGGTGACACGGTCGGCCATCGTCGTCCTGCCTTCTGGGCGCGTCGCGGTGTGGTTTCCCGGGGCACGTCTTCCCCGGGGTGTGCACAGTACCCCGCCCCGGATCTTGCCCTACGGGGTGCTCACTGCCAGTCGGCGTAGGCCGCGTAGTCCGAGCCGTCCGAGGCGCGTCCGGTCAGGCCGTCGAGGTCCTCGGGGAGCAGGCTCCAGACGATCAGGTCGGTGCGGATCTGCTCCCAGCGGCCGTCGGCCTCCCCCTCGGGCCGCACGCGGACCAGGCCCGCGTTGCGCAGCACGCCCTCGCTGACGCAGCCGATCCGCTGGGCGACCTGCTGGGAGGCGGCGTTGTCGGCGGCGGTGCGCAGTTCCAGCCGCTCGAACTTCTGGTCGTCGAAGAGCCACTGGGCGGCGGCCAGCACGGCCTCGGCGGCGTATCCCTCGCCGCGTGCCCAGGGCGCGATGACGTAGCCCGCCTCGGCGCTGCGGATGCGCCAGTCGGCGCGCTGCAGGTGGACGGTGCCGACCAGCCGCTGGGTGAGGAACTCGGTCACGGCGAAGACGACCCCGCGGCCGGCGGCCCGCTCGGCGGGGGCGGTCTCGGTGAGGAAGGCCCGGGAGTCGGCCTCGCTGTAGGGGTGCGGCACGGAGGTCCACGCGACCACGGACTCGTCGTTCATCATCTCCGCCTGCGCGGGGATGTCCGCCTCCTCGTAGGGGCGCAGCACCAGCCGCTCCGTACTGATGGAGATCTCCGGAAAGCTGGTCATTCGACGCTCCGTAGCAAGGACATGTGTGAAGTGCACAGCATGCAGCATCCATCGGGTCACCCGCAGGACCGGGTGGCCGCGGTGGCCCTGCGGCCGTCGGTCAAGGGTACGGGCAACCACCCCCGCGACGAGCGCAGTTGGCATGCTGTTCTTCGGCTTTTCCGCAGGTCCGCTCCCCCTGTGGTCATACGGTCCTGCTAGCGTCTGCCCGCGTGACGGTGCACCACGCAGCAGGAGTCGGATATCAGCGGGCGGCGGGTGTCTACGAGCGGTCGCGGCCCTCGTACCCCATGGCTGCCCTGGCCGAGTTGGCGGAGGCGCTGGCCCTCGAGGCCGGGCGCACCGTCATCGACCTCGGTGCCGGCACCGGCAAGTTCACCCGGCTGCTGGCGCTGACCGGGGCCGAGGTGGTCGCGGTGGAGCCGGTGGCGGAGATGCGGGACCGGCTCGCGGGGCTGCGGCTGCCGAAGGTGCGGGTCACGGCCGGCACCGCGGAGTCGACCGGGCTGCCCGACGGGTGCGCGGACGTGGTGGTGGCGGCGCAGTCGTGGCACTGGTTCCAGGAGGACGAGGCGCTGGCCGAGGTGGAACGGCTGCTGCGGCCGGGCGGGTCGCTGGCGCTGGTGTGGAACACCTACGACACCTCCGTGCCGTGGGTGCGGGACTACCAGGACATCGTCTTCCGGCTCGCGCCGCGGGACCTGCCGAGCCCGCTGGACGGCGGCTGGCGCAAGGCCTTCGCCGACCGGGAGGGCTGGTCGCAGGTGTACGAGCGGCACTGGCCCAACCCGTACTCGACGACGGTGTCGGACGTGGTGGAGCGCATGACGTCCTCCAGCCACATCGCGGTGATGGACCCCGCGGAGCAGGAGCGCGTGCGCGCGGAGGTCGAGGCGGTGCTCGCCGGTCACGACGCGACGCGGGGCAGGGGCGCCATCGAGATGCCGTACACGACCGATGCGTACTGGGTGCGCCGGCTCTGAGGCCGCGCGGCCGTGGCTGTCGGTGCCGCCCTGTTGAATGGGCGGATGGACACGGACCGGCTCAGGGGCTTCTGCCTCGGTTTCAACGGCGTGAGCGAGGAGAACCCGTTCCCGCGCAACGCGGAGGTGACCGTCTTCAAGGTCGGCGGGAAGATCTTCGCGATCAGCGCGCTGGGCGGTGAACCGCTCCAGGTGAGCCTGAAGTGCGATCCCGAACTGGCGGTGCGGCTGCGCGCGGAGCACGCGGCGATCGCCCCCGGCTGGCACCTGAACAAGCGCCACTGGAACACCGTCACTCTGGACGGCTCGCTGCCCGACCGCCTGGTGCGCGAGATGATCGAGGACTCGTACGACCTGATCGTGTCCCGGCTGCCCCGGGCCGAGCAGCTGCGGCTGGACTGGGCGGGAGCGACGGCGGACCCGGACCGCGGGGGCGGCACACGGTGACACGGTGCCGCCCCCGCCTGGGCGCGCGAGGGCTCAGAAGGAGGGGATCACGGAGCCGGCGTAGGTGTCCTCGATGAACTTCTTCACCTCGGGAGAGGTGAGCAGCTTCTTGAGCTTGAGCACCCGCGGGTCCTTCTCGTTGCCCTCCTTGACGGCGAGGAAGTTGCCGTAGGGGTTGTTCTTCGCGGACTCCAGGACCAGGGCGTCCTGGGCGGGCTTGAGGCCTGCGGAGATGGCGTAGTTGCCGTTGATGACGGCGGCGTCGACGTCGTCCAGGGAGCGCGGCAGCTGGGCCGCCTCCAGCTCCTTGAACTTCAGGTTCTTCGGGTTGCCGGTGACGTCGGCGGGGGTGGCCTCGTTGCCGACGCCGTCCTTGAGGGTGATCAGGCCGTTGGCCGCGAGCAGTTCGAGGCCGCGGGCCTCGTTCACCGCGTCGTTGGCGAGGGCTATGGTCGCACCGCTCCTGATGGCGTCGGCGGACTTCAGCTTGCTGGAGTACAGGCCCAGCGGCTCCAGGTGGACGGTGACGACGGGCACGATGTGGGTGCCCTTCTTCTTGTTGAAGTCGTCCAGGTAGGGCTGGTTCTGGAAGTAGTTGGCGTCGACGTCGCCGTCCTCGGTCGCGGTGTTCGGCGTCACGTAGTCGCTGAACTCCTTGACCTCCAGCTTGAGTCCGGCCTTGGCGGCCAGGTTCTTCTTGATGAAGTCCAGGATCTCCGCGTGCGGGACCGGGCTCGCGGCGACGACGAGCGGGTCGCTCGCGCTGTCCTTGGTGGAGCCGGAGTCCGAGCCGCAGGCGGCCAGGCCGAGGGCGAGGCCGGTGGCGGCCAGGACGGCAGTGGTGATCTTGACAGGGGTACGCACGAAAAGTGCCTTTCTGAGCGGTGTCGGTGGTGCGGGTGTCAGGAGGTCTCGGGGGCGGCGGCCCGGCGCAGCAGGCGCAGCCGGGGGGCGACGGAGGCGCGGCCGCGGTGCGAGACGCCGCGGGCGCTGAGGTCGCCGATCAACTGGACGGCGGTGACGATCACGACGAGGACGGCCAGCGTCACGTTCATCAGCCCGGTCTCGAAGCGCTGGTAGCCGTAGCGGACGGCGAGGTCGCCGAGGCCGCCGCCACCGATGAGCCCGGCCATGGCCGAGTAGCCGATCAGGGCGATGACGGTGGTGGTCGCGGCGGAGATCAGCGCGGGCAGCGACTCCGGCAGGAGGGTCTTGCGTACGACGGTCCAGGTGCTGCCGCCCATCGCCTGGACGGCCTCGACGAGACCGGAGTCCACTTCGCGGACGGCGATCTCCACCAGCCGGGCGAAGAACGGGATCGCGCCGATCGACAGCGGGACGATCATCGCCTCGGGACCGATCGTGGTGCCGACCAGGGACTTGGTGAACGGCATCAGGTAGATCATGAGGATCACGAAGGGCAGCGACCGGATCACGTTGACCACGGCGCCCAGTGCCTTGGAGAACACGCCGTTGGCGAGCAGTCCGCCGCGGTCGGTCAGTACGAGCAGCACGCCGAGCGGCAGGCCGCCCGCGACGGATATCAGCGTGGACCAGCCGACCATGACCAGCGTTTCCCCGCAGGCCTGCGACAGCAGGGGCTGCATCTCGGACCAGGTCACTTCGCGGCCCCCTCGACCCGCTCGGCCCGCTCGGCGGCGGTCGCCGGCGCGATGTCGACCTGCAGGCCCTTCTCGCGCAGGAAGCCGATGGGCACCACGTTGTCCTCGAAGGCTCCGGGCAGTTCGATCCGCATCCGGCCGACCTGGCGTCCCGCGATGGTCTCGAGCGCGGCGCCGAGCACCGAGATGTCGATGTTGTAGGTGCGCGAGAGCTGCGAGATGACCGGTTCGGTCGCGGCCTCCCCGTGGAAGGTGAGGTCGACGACGGTGCGGTCCTGCCCGGAGGGCTCACCGCCGACCGGGAACAGCTCGTGGGCGAGTTCGGAACCGGGAGTGGCGAGCAGGTCGGTGACCTTGCCTGATTCCACGATCCGGCCTCCCTTCATCAGTGCGGCGGAGTCGCAGACCGCCTTGACGACCTCCATCTCGTGCGTGATCAGCAGCACGGTCAGGCCGAGCTGCTGGTTGAGGTCGCGCAGCAGTTGGAGGATCGAGCGGGTGGTCTCCGGGTCCAGGGCGGAGGTGGCCTCGTCGGAGAGCAGCACCTTCGGGTCTCCGGCCAGGGCGCGGGCGATGCCGACGCGCTGCTTCTGGCCGCCGGACAGCTGGGCGGGGTAGGCGCGCGCCTTGTCGGCGAGCCCCACGAGGTCGAGCAGTTCGCGGGCCTTGGCCGTACGCTGCCGTCCGGAGACGCCGAGGATCTCCAGCGGGAGTTCGACGTTGTCCTGGACGGTGCGCGAGGACAGCAGGTTGAAGTGCTGGAAGACCATGCCGATGCGGCCGCGGGCGGCGCGCAGGGCGGAACCGGCGCGCGGCGAGCGGCCGGCCAGCGCGGTGAGGTCCTGCCCGGCGACCTCGACGGTGCCCGAGGTGGGCCGTTCCAGCAGGTTGACGCACCGGATGAGGGTGCTCTTGCCCGCGCCGCTGCGGCCGACGACGCCGAACACCTCGCCTTCGCGGACATGCAGGTCGACGCCGTCGAGGGCCACCGTGTCCCGGCCGTGGGAACGGTAGACCTTGGTCAGGCCCGTTGTGGTGATCACTGGGGATTCCGTCACTGTCGAGTGCGCGGCACGCAAAAGCCGCGCACGGGGGCGAATTCACGATCGGCAGGCATGGCTGCGCCCCGGAGGGGGCGTGGGGAGAGTCAGCAGCGCGTGCCGGGCGGCTGGGGGTCGTGCGTCAGCCGGCAGCGGCAAAGGGACAGCTGCGGTTCCATGTCCAGGTCCATCGGGGTGTGCGATCCGTGGCAGGAGGGGCGGGTCTCACTTCGGGGCGCGAGACTCAGATGGCGTGGGCCCTCAGCGTGCACACATTCGACACATACGACGAACACCGGGCGTCATCGCCTCGGTCGCGCGGCAGCGGCGGTTCGTCGTGGTCATGCGCACCAGTAAAGCAGACCGCCGAACGGCGTACCAATATCCGGTCCTGCTGTCCGCGATGCGGACAGCCCGGGGGGTGGGATCCGGTCGTTCCCGACCGTAATAGAGTCGCGCCATGCTCGACGTCCTCACGATCGTGGTCTCCGCCACGGCGCTGCTGCTGGCCGCCTGGTGCGGTTTCGCTGCCTTCCGGGACCAGCCGACCAAGGACTGGCACTTCATCGGCATGGCCGTGGTGGCCGTGCTGGCACTCGCGCAGCTGGTGATCGGCGTGATCAAGGTCTCGACGGGCGGGAAGCCGGTCGACGGGACGACGATCTTCTTCGCCTATCTGATCGGGGCGGCCTGCACGGTGCCGGCGGCGGCCTTCATGTCGCTGACCGAGCGCACCCGCTGGGGCTCGGCGATCGTGGCCGCGGGCGGGCTCATCCTGGCCGTGCTGGAAGTGCGGCTGTACGACATCTGGGGAGGCGTCAGTGCCTGAGACCGCCGAGGGGACCGCGCCGGAGGCCGTGTCCGGCACCGGCGCCAAGGGGATCGGCCGCGGCCCGGGACGGCTGCTGCTGTCCCTGTACGGGGTGTTCACGGTCGCCGCGCTGTCCCGCGCGATCGTGCAGATCGTCCTGCAGTTCGACGAGGCGCCGCTGGCCTACCTGCTCTCCCTGCTCGCCGGGACCGTGTACGCGGTGATCACGGTGGCGCTGTGGCGCGGCGGCGAGGGCGCCCGGAAGGTGGCCCTGGTCAGCTGCACGCTGGAGCTGATCGGCGTACTGACCGTGGGCACGCTGACGCTGGTGGACTCCTCGGCCTTCCCCGACCAGACGGTGTGGTCGGACTACGGCATGGGCTATGTGTTCCTGCCCGTGGTGATCCCGGTCAGCGGCCTTCTGTGGCTGCGCCGGGCGGCGCAGCCACAGAAGGCCTCCTGATCCGTGCTCAGGCGCTGGCGGCGTACGTCTGCGCCGCCGGCTTCTCCATGTGCACCAGGCTCAGCCGGCCGCTGACCGGCTCGGCCGTGCCCACCTGCGCGTAGCCGAGCTTGCGGTACAGCCGCAGGTTGAACTCGCTGCGGTGACCGGTGAACAGGCGGTAGCGCTTGGCCTGGAGATCGTCGGCCAGCCGTTCCTCGATGGCCCGCAGCAGCCGGCCGCCGAGGCCGTGCCGCTGCATGCGCGGGTGGACGATCAGTTTGGCGATGCTGGCGGTGCCGTCCTCGTCGACCGCGCCGCGGACCGAGCCGACCACCTCCTCGCCGAGCCTGGCCACCAGGACCGTGCCCTGCGTGAGCTCCGCGCGCAGCGCGTCGAGGGTCTGCGTCAACGGTTCGATGCCGTAGTCGCCGTAAAGCTCCGCCTCGCTCTGGTAGCACAGGTATTGCAGTTTGAGGATCTTTTCGGCGTCTTCGCCCATCGCGGTAGAGATGGTCACGCTCATGCCCATGTGCGCTGGCCTCCCCTTCGAGTCGCCCGGGCGCACAAGGGGTGAGGGGGCGCCCAGGACGTTGCCCTGACTGGAACCGGAAACACGGCGCGGCCGCGCACAAGCGCCCTGTCGCCGACTGTTTACGGTGCATTACCCCGTCGTACGGGAGATGCAACCCCGGTTGCGAGGATCGTACGCAGGCAACTCAGGCAGCGGGAACGGAGCGGACCCAGACTGCCCTGTGAGATTCCCAACTCCCGGGAGATTTCACGGTAAGTGAGGTCGGAACGGGAGATCAGGGCGGATACCAGCTCAGGGCAGCGCCCCGGCAGCCGGCCCACGGCGGCCAGCAGGGCGCGGCGCCGCTCGGCGGCGAGCACCTGCTGTTCCGCGGTGGGCGCCTGCGCCGCGGCGTGCGCCCCCAGCGCACCCGGAGCCAGCGACGTCTCATGGCGGGCGTGCCGTCCGGCGAGCCGGGCCTCGGCACGCACCGCGCGGCGCAGCCAGGCCGAGGGGTCGGCGGGCGGTTCGGGGAGCTCCAGCAGGCGCAGCCACACGGACTGCTCGAGGTCGGCGGCCTCGACGGCGCCGGGTACGGATTCGGCCGCGGCCTCGGCGGCGAGCAGCGGCCGGATGCCGGCCAGTTCGTCGTGTCGTACGTGAGCGGTCATGTCCGGCGGGACACCCGTGCCGCGCCGGGTGGTTGCCCCCTGGCCGGGGAACCACCCGTGCGCGGCAGCGGAGTCACGCCTTGTTGACGAAGGCCGCGCGGGCGAGCAGCGCGGTGTCGCAGTTGTCGGAGAAGATGCCGTCGATGCCCTGCTCGAAGTAGACCTGGAAGGCGCCGAAGGCGTCGCCGTAGGCGTTCGGGTCGGCGCCGACGCGGAAGTCGGCCGGCAGGAAGGCGTTCTCGTTGCGCATGGTGAAGGGATGCAGGATCAGCCCGGCCTTGTGGGCGTCGCGCACCAGCGTGGTGGGCGTGCCGAGGTTGCCGGCCGCGTCCCGCGGGATGATCAGGTTGACGGTGGGGCCGATGCCCTGCGCGAAGCCCGCGATCCACTTCAGGCCGGCCGGGGTGACCAGGTCCGCGACGGTGCGCGGGTCGCCCGCCACCACGAGGTCGTACGGGCGGGTGGTGGCCGCGTCCAGCAGGAAGACCTTGGGGTTGCGCAGGCCCAGCGCGCCGAGCCGCTGGAGGCTGGTGGGCTCGAAGGACTCCAGGAACAGCGGGGAGTTGCGCCCGTCGCGGTCGTAGCGGCGCAGCAGCCCGGCGACCCGCTCCTCCAGGCCGAGGCCGATGCCGCGGAAGTAGGTGGGGTGCTTGGTCTCGACGTGCAGCCACACCGCCTTGTCGCGCTTGCGGCCCTGCTCGTCGGCCCAGCGCAGCACCTCCTCGAAGGTGGGGATCTCCCAGTGGCCGTCGTAGAGGGTGTTGTGCTGGCGCTGTGCGGGCAGCCGCTCCACGGCGCGCAGCGTCTTCAGCTCGGCGAGGGTGAAGTCCTCGGTGAACCAGCCGGTGGTGGCCACACCGTCGATGGTCTTCGTGGTCCTGCGGGAGGCGAACTCCGGGTGCTTGGCGACATCCGTGGTGCCGCCGATCTCGGGCTCGTGGCGGCAGACCAGGTGGCCGTCCTTGGTGGGGACGAGGTCCTGCTCGATCACGTCGGCGCCGAGGTCCAGCGCGAGCTGGTAGGAGCCGAGGGTGTGCTCGGGGCGGTAGCCGCTGGCGCCGCGGTGGCCGACGACGGTGGGCACGGGGAGGGCTCTCACCGGTCCGTGCGAGGAGCCGCGCGACGATCCGTGCGAGGATTCGCGCCCGTTCGCCGCCGCGCTCCCGGCGGCACCGAGGACGGAGGCGGCGGCCCCGAAGGCGGCCGCCGCCCCGATCAGTGCCCGGCGACCGGGACCCCGGCCCTGGTCCTGGCCCTGCTGCTCGTGCGTCATGTGCGCTCCCTCGAATCGGCCGAACATGTGTCCGGTCCCTGCCAAGCGACGGGCGCATCGTAGGCGGGCGGTCCTTTCAGCCGGGCGGCCGTCGTCGGAACATGGCGGAAACGCAGATCAACAATGCGTGCCGGTCGTGTGAACCCGGTGTGCGTGTCGCGGCGCCGCGGAAGTATCGTCGTCGACGGGGGAGGCGCACACTGGTGAGCGAGACCCTGCGCAGAGTCCCGCCGGACCTCTGCCGACCACGACCGGAGGACCCGTTGTTCCGCATCATCCTCAAGGCGCTGCTCGGAGTACTGATGCGCGTGCTGTTCCGCCCCAGGGTCGAGGGCGCGGAGCACATCCCGGGCGACGGACCGGTCATCCTCGCGGGCAACCACGTCACCTTCATCGACTCGATGTTCCTGTCACTCGTCGTCAAGCGGCAGGTCTTCTTCATCGGCAAGGACGAGTACGTCACGACCCCCGGCTTCAAGGGCCGCCTCATGGCGGCGTTCTTCACCTCCGTGGGCATGATCCCCGTGGACCGCGACGGCGGCCACGGCGGTGTCGCCGCCCTGATGACCGGACGTCGGATCCTCGACGAGGGCAAGGTCTTCGGCATCTACCCGGAGGGCACCCGCTCCCCCGACGGCCGCCTCTACCGCGGCCGCACCGGCGTGTCCCGCCTGGCCCTCATGACCGGCGCCCCCGTCGTCCCCTTCGCCATGGTCGGCACCGACCGCATCCAGCCGGGCGGCGCCGGCGTGCCCCGCGTCCACCGCTTCACGGTCCGCTTCGGCAAGGCCCTGGAGTTCTCCCGCTACGAGGGCATGGACCGCGACCGCTACGTGCTGCGCGCCGTCACCGACGAGGTCATGAGCCACGTGATGCGGCTGGGCGGCCAGGAGTACGTCGACGTCTACGCCACCAAGGCCAAGGCGGCCAAGGCCGCCGACCACGCGACGGCCGCGTAGCGTCCGCTTCGCGCCGCCTGGGGCCGCGCACGGATGCGTCGCCGCCGGTCGCGCAGTTCCCCCCGCCCCTTCGGGCGAACGGGTGCGCTACGCCCTGCGCGCCGTCACCGACGAGGTCATGAGCCACGTGATGCGGCTGGGCGGCCAGAGGTACGTCGACGTCCACGCCACCAAGGCCGCCGACCACGCGACGGCCGCGTGGCGTCTGCCCCTCCGTCGCCTCCCGCGCCGCCTGTGGCCGGTCACGCAGTGCCCCGCGCCCCTTCGGGCGAACGGGTGCGCCCCCCGCTCCCGGGGATCGCCACCATCGGCTGGCGCAGCGGTGCCTGACGTACTGCCAGGAGTGGACTTCGGCGCTCTCTGCGCACAACGCACCTCCGGCACCTTCCAGGGGCGTGAGCCCACCGCGCGAGGGTCTCGCGCCGGAACGACGTCGCGTCCCAAAGGGCGGGGAACTGCGCGACGAGCCACGATGTATCCGCACGGAACACACCATCGCCCGGTCGGGCCACGATCAGCCCAATCCCGCGAAAGGAATTCGCCGGTACGCCGAAGGGCCCCAAGGGGCGCGGCGAACCATGACGCACCCGCGCGGAGCACTCAGCGCCGGGCGCAACCCGCGAGCCGCTGGCCGCGCAGAAGGCGCCACGCCGCCGCGGCCGCGAGGAGCAGGACGCCGCCGCCCACAGCGGAAGCCGCCCCAAGGCCGTCGGTGAAGGCGGCGGGCGCCGCCGAGGCCGGACCGCCCGAGATGCCGGTGACGATCGAGCCGAGCAGGGCGACGCCGAGGGCCGCGCCGAGTTCGTAGGCCGTCCCGGAGACACCGGACGCGGCGCCGGCCTGCGCCGGCGGCACGCTGGAGAGGATGACGTCGGCGGTGACCGTGTACGAGAGCCCGGCCCCCGCGCCGACGACGAGCAGGGCGGAGCCGAGGAACAGGTAGCCCGAGTCGGGCCGCAGGGCCAGCAGGGCGACCAGCGCGAGCCCGGTGGCACCCAGCCCGCCCGCGACCGCGCCCCGCACCGACCAGCGCCGGGCGGCGGCGCCCGCGACGAGGCCCGTCGCCGCCGCGCCGAGCGTGGCGGGCAGTTCGCACAGTCCCGCCTGGAGCGGGGAGCGGCCCTGGACCTCCTGGAGGAACTGGGAGAGGAAGAAGACCGTCCCGGCGAGCCCGAGCACCGTGAGCAGGTCGGCCAGGACCGCCCCGGAGAAGCCGCGGTGCCGGAACAGCCGCATGTCCAGCAGCGGTGCGGGCAGCGCGAGTTGACGGCGGACGAAGCCGTACAGGCAGGCCGCGCCGAGCAGTCCGGTCCCGAGCGCGGCCGGTCCCGGCCCGTGGACGGCGAGCTGCTTGACGGCGTAGACGACCCCGAACATGCCGATCAGCGACAGCAGGACGCTCGCCGGGTCCCACGGCCCGCAGCCAAAATCGCGGGACTCGGGCAGCAGGCGCACGCCGACGACCAGCAGTACGGCCGTCACCGGCAGGTTGATGAGGAAGACCGAGCCCCACCAGAAGTGCTCCAGCAGCAGCCCTCCGACGACCGGCCCGAGCGCGGCGCCCGCGGTGGACACCGCGCCCCAGACACCGATGGCGAAGCTGCGCTCGCGCGCGTCGGGGAAGAGGGTGCGGATCAGGGCGAGGGTGGACGGCATGAGCGTGGCGCCGGCGACACCCATGAGCGCGCGGGCGGTGATGAGCGTCCCGGGCGTGGTGGCGTACGCGGCGAACACCGACAGCGCGCCGAAGGCGGCGGTACCGGTGAGCAGCAGCCGCTTGCGGCCGACGCGGTCGCCGAGGCTGCCCATGGAGACCAGCAGGCCGGCGATGACGAAGGAGTAGACGTCGCCGATCCAGAGCAGTTGGGTGGAGGTGGGCCTCAGGTCCTCGGTGAGGAAGGGGATGGCCAGGCCCAGGACGGTGGCGTCGACGGCGACGAGCAGCAGGGCGAGGGTCAGTACCCCGAGCGCGAGCCAGCGGGAGGGGTGCCCGCGGCCCCCTCGGCGGGGGGTGGTGACCCGGGCGAGGGTGGCCATCAGGTGCTCCCGGTCTCGCGGGGGGCGCGCAGCATGCCGCCGAGCAGCAGGTCGGTGACCATGCGCGCGGAGTCCCGCCGAGCCATCCGGCCGTCCAGGACGGACCAGGCGGAGGCGGCGATCAGCGCGTACAGGGCCTCGACGAGCCAGGCGGGCGCCAGGTCGTGGCGGAAGGCGCCGGTTTCCTGGCCGCGGCGGAAGAGCGCGGCGACGCGTGCGTCGATGCGCGCCCAGCCGTCGTTGATCTCGTCCAGGTCGTAGAGCTGGTTCTCGCCGTAGAGGAAGGCGAGGAAGCCGGAGACGGGCATGGCCTCGGTGATGAGCCGGCGGACGGCCTCGACGGGGTCGCCCTCCTCGATGCGCGCCGCGTCCAGGCACTCCTCGGTCTGCTCGATGCCGAGCGTGCCGAGGGCGCGCACGAGCGCGTCCCGTCCCGGGAAGTGCCGGTGCAGGGTGGCCCGGCTGACGCCCGCCGCCTTGGCGATCTCGTCCATGGAGGCGGTGGCGCGACGGGACAGCAGGTCGGCCGTGTCGCGCAGGACCTGCTCACGATCGAAACTCATGAGACAAGGGTACTCCGTATGAGACATTAACGTCTCATACGTGACGACAAAGAAGCCCGGCCGGGGTCTGGGACCCCGGCCGGGCCGAACCGCCGGACAGGCGGCCGGTCAGCTCTTGGCCTGCGCCCAGGCCAGCTGGACGGCCAGGTCCCGCTTGATCTCGGCGAGCTGGACGACGACCGCCGAGGGCGCCGTGCCGCCCCGGCCGTTGCGGGCGGCCAGCGCGCCGGGCACGTCGAGCACGGTCCGCACCTCGGGGGTCAGGTGCGGGGAGATCTTGGCGAACTGCTCGTCGGTCAGCTGGTCCAGCTCGATCCCCTCGGCTTCGCAGACCTTCACGCACTCACCGGCGATCTCGTGCGCCACCCGGAACGGGACGCCCTGCTTGACCAGCCACTCCGCGATGTCGGTGGCCAGGGAGAAACCGGCAGGGGCCAGCTCCTCCATGCGCTTGCGGTTGACGGTGAGGGTGGCCATCATCCCGGTGAACGCCGGCAGCAGCACCTCGAGGGTGTCGCAGGAGTCGAAGACCGGCTCCTTGTCCTCCTGGAGGTCGCGGTTGTACGCGAGCGGAAGGGCCTTGAGGGTGGCCATCAGTCCGGTCAGGTTGCCGATGAGGCGGCCGGACTTGCCGCGCGCCAGCTCGGCGATGTCCGGGTTCTTCTTCTGCGGCATGATCGACGAGCCGGTCGAGAAGGCGTCGTGGAGGGTGACGAAGGAGAACTCCTTCGTGTTCCAGATGATGACCTCCTCGGCGATCCGCGACAGGTCGACGCCGATCATCGCCGTGATGAAGGCGAACTCGGCGGCGAAGTCCCGCGAGGCGGTGCCGTCGATGGAGTTGGCCGACGAGCCGTGCTCGAACCCGAGGTCCCGCGCGACTGCCTGCGGGTCCAGGCCGAGCGAGGACCCCGCCAGCGCGCCGGAGCCGTAGGGCGACACGGCCGTGCGCTCGTCCCACTGCCGCAGCCGCTCCGCGTCCCGGGACAGCGCCTGGACGTGGGCGAGGACATGGTGCGCGAAGAGCACCGGCTGCGCGTGCTGCAGGTGGGTACGGCCCGGCATGGCGACGTCGATGTGCGCCTCGGCGAGAGCGACCAGGGCGTGCTGGAGCTCGGCGACCAGGCCGCCGATGACGCGGGCGTGGTCGCGCAGGTACATCCGGAAGAGCGTGGCGACCTGGTCGTTGCGGGACCGGCCGGCGCGCAGCTTGCCGCCGAGGTCGGGGCCGAGCCGCTCCAGCAGGCCGCGCTCCAGGGCGGTGTGGACGTCCTCGTCGGCGATCGTGCCGGTGAAGCTGCCGTCGGCGACGTCGGCCTCCAGCTGGTCGAGGCCGGCCAGCATGCGCGTGAGCTCGTCCTCGGTCAGCAGGCCCGCCGCGGTGAGCACGCGCGCGTGGGCGCGGGAGCCGGCGATGTCGTACGGCGCGAGCCGCCAGTCGAAGTGCACGGACGCCGACAGCCTGGCCAGCGCCTCCGCGGGACCGTCGGCGAAACGGCCGCCCCAGAGCCGGACGTCACCGGTGTTGCTGCTCAACTCTTCGCTCGCTTCCGTCGGTGGGTCGATGTGCGACCGCCTCCCCGCCGTGGGACGGGCGGGGAGGCGGTCTGCCGTGGTCGAGGCTACTGACTAGGCCAGGTCGCGCTTGGCGGCGATCTTCGACGACATGCCGAAGATCTCGATGAAGCCCTTGGAGAGGGACTGGTCGAACGTGTCACCGGTGTCGTACGTCGCCAGGTTGAAGTCGTACAGCGACTCGGCGGACTTGCGGCCGGTGACGACGGCGCGGCCGCCGTGCAGGGTCATCCGGATGTCACCGGACACGTGCTGGTTGGCCTCGTTGATGAAGCCGTCCAGGGCGCGCTTGAGCGGGGAGAACCACAGGCCGTCGTAGACCAGCTCGCCCCAGCGCTGCTCGACCTGCCGCTTGTAGCGGGCGAGCTCGCGCTCGACGGTGACGTTCTCCAGCTCCTGGTGGGCGGTGATCAGCGCGATCGCGCCCGGCGCCTCGTACACCTCGCGGGACTTGATGCCGACCAGCCGGTCCTCGACCATGTCGATCCGGCCGATGCCCTGGGCACCCGCACGCTCGTTGAGCTGCTGGATCGCCTGCAGGACGGTGACGGGCTTGCCGTCGATGGCGACCGGGACGCCCTGCTTGAAGCTGATGACCACCTCGTCGGCCTCGCGGGGCGTGGCCGGGTTCTGGGTGTACTCGTAGACGTCCTCGATCGGGGCGTTCCAGATGTCCTCCAGGAAGCCGGTCTCGACGGCCCGCCCGAAGACGTTCTGGTCGATCGAGTACGGGGACTTCTTGGTGGTGGCGATCGGGAGGTTCTTCTCCTCGCAGAAGGCGATGGCCTTGTCGCGGGTCATCGCGTAGTCGCGGACCGGGGCGATGCACTTCAGCTCGGGGGCGAGGGAGGAGATGCCGGCCTCGAAGCGGACCTGGTCGTTGCCCTTGCCGGTGCAGCCGTGGGCGACGACGGAGGCGCCGTGTTTCTTCGCGGCGGCCACCAGGTGCTTGACGATGGTGGGCCGGGAGAGGGCGGAGACCAGCGGGTAGCGGTCCATGTAGAGGGCGTTGGCCTTGATCGCCGGGAGGCAGTACTCGTCGGCGAACTCGTCCTTGGCGTCCGCGACCTCGGCCTCGACCGCGCCGCAGGCCAGCGCCCGCTTGCGGATCACGTCCAGGTCCTCGCCGCCCTGGCCGACGTCCACGGCCACGGCGATGACCTCGGCGCCGGTCTCCTCGGCGATCCAGCCGATGGCGACGGAGGTGTCCAGTCCGCCCGAGTAGGCGAGTACGACGCGCTCGGTCACGGGTCTCTCCTTTGGTGCGCGAGGCCTGAGGGTGCATACGCTGTTGGGTATAAGTATGCACTCCCCCGTATGTTTCGTCAATCGGCCGTGTCGCCGCAGGTCACAGCCGTGCCGCAGGCACGGGAACCCACCCCGGAGGGACGCGGGGAACCGCACGACCCGCACACGCACCCGCACCCGCACCCGCACCCGAGCACCGGCACAGCGCCCGCCGCGGCACAACGGCGCGCCGCGCGCAGCACGTAGCACACCCCCGCCCCGGCCGTCAGGCGAAGCCCCGCTTTGAGTCACCTCGAACTCCCGCCCGTACCCCACCGCATGGCGGCCACGAGCACGATGATCCACAACAGCAGGGCGGGCAGACGGCAGGCCATGCGCCGGATCCGTCCCCGCCGCTCCCCCGCGGTCCCCCTGCTCCTGCTGGCCTGGGCGGGTGCCGCCGGGGTCGTCTGGCTGTGGTGGGGCAACACCCCCTACGTCCGGCCGGTCACGGCCGACCGGCTGATCGCCGCCGGCCGGATCACCGGCCTGCTCGGCGGCTACGCGATCTCCCTCGTCGTCCTCCAGATGGCCAGGGTCCCGGCCCTGGAGCGGCGGGTCGGCTCCGACCGGGTCGCCCGCTGGCACGCGATGACCGGCCGCTACGCGATCTCGCTGGTCGTGGCACACGTCGTGCTCGTCCTCTGGGGCTACTCCGCGCAGTCCGGGCTGCCGATCGCCCGGCAGACGACGAGCGTCGTGCTGGACTACCCCGAGATGATCAAGGCGACGATCGGCACCGGGCTGCTGCTGCTCATCGGCTTCCTCTCGGCGGGCGCGCTGCGCCGCAGATTGCGGTACGAGACCTGGTACTACATCCACCTGCTCACCTATGCCGCCGTCTACCTGACGTTCTGGCACCAGCTCGCCACCGGCGCGGAGTTCGCAGGCGACGCGACGGCGCGCGGCGTCTGGTACGCCCTCTACGGCACGGTCACGGGCCTCGTGCTCTGGTACCGCGTGCTGGTCCCCGTCCGGCTCAACCTCAAGCACCGCATGCGGGTCGAGGAGACCGTGGAGGAGGCGCCCGGGGTGGTGTCGGTGCTGATCAGGGGGCGGCGACTGCACCGGCTGGGCGCGGAGCCCGGCCAGTTCTTCCGCTGGCGGTTCATGGCCGAGGGGCTGCGGTGGAGCTCCCACCCGTACTCGCTGTCCGCGCCGCCGCGGCCCGACCTGCTGCGCATCACCGTCAAGGCGGTCGGCGGGCACAGTTCGGCACTCGCCGGGCTGCGGCCCGGCACCCGTGTGTGGGCGGAGGGGCCGTACGGCGCGATGACCGCCTCGCGGCGCCGCGGCGGCAAAGTACTGCTGCTGGCCGGCGGTGCGGGCATCACCCCGCTGCGGGCACTGTTCGAGACGCTGCCGGCCGCGCGCGGCGACCTCACGCTGCTCTACCGCGCGCGCAGCAAGCAGGACCTGGCGCTGTGGGCCGAGTTGCAGGAGATCGCCGCCGAGCGCGGCGCCCGCCTGGTCTACGCGGTCAACGGCCCGGGCGGGGCCCGTCCGGAGATCACCGCGCAGGCGCTGCGCAGGATGCTGCCGGACATCGAGGAGCACGACGTCTTCCTGTGCGGGCCGCCCGGGCTCGCCGAGGAGTCCTTTTCCGCGCTGCGCGAGGCCGGAGTGCCCGAACGCCGCATCCACCACGAGTCCTTCGAGCTGTGAGGTGCCCGTGAAGAAGAAGCATCCGCTCCGCCGGATCGTCCTGACCGGTGCGACAACCGTCTCCGCCATCGTGCTGCTGCTGGCGCTGAAGCCGACGACGGCGCCCTTCGCCTCGCAGGCGGGGGTCCGGGCGCCGCAGCGGCCGCCGGTGTCGGCGGAGCCCTCCGCGGCGGGCGGCGACCCGACGGTGCCGGTGACGGAGCCGTCAGGACCGGCGCGCCGGACGCCGGCCGGCTCCCCCGCCGCGTCCGCCCGGCCCGCGGCGCCAGCCGCACCCGCCAAGCGGACGGTCACCGGGGACGTGGCGCAGACCAGCTACGGGCCGGTGCAGGTCAGCATCACCGTGGAGGGCGGGCGGATCACCGCGGCGACCGCCGTTCAGGCCCCGAACGGCACACCGATGAGCGACCAGTTGACCGCCTCCGCGATCCCACGGCTCAACCAGGCGGCGGTCACCGCGCAGAGCGCGGCCATCGACACCGTCTCCGGTGCCTCCTTCACCAGCCAGGGCTACCAGCAGTCCCTGCAGAGCGCGCTGGACAAGGCCGGTGTCTGACCGTGTCCGACAACCCCCCTCGACTGCGCCACGTCGAACACTGCATGGGGACGGTGTTCTCCTTCGACGTCCGCGGCGCCCGTGACCCGCGGGTGCGGGCGGCCCTGGAGGCGGCGGTCGCCGGGCTCCACGAGGCCGACGCACTGTTCTCCACCTACCGCCCCGACAGCGAGGTCAGCCGACTCGGCCGCGGCGAACTCGGCCCCCAGGACTGCTCCCTGGAGGTGCGGGAGGTGCTGCGGCGCTGCGCGGAGGCGGAGCTCGCCACCGGCGGCTGGTTCACCCTCCGCTACGCGGGGCCGGACACCGCGCCCGACCCCACCGGGCTGGTGAAGGGCTGGGCGGTGGAACGCGCCGCGCGCGCCATCGCCGCCGCCGGCGCGGAGTCGGTCTGCGTCAACGGCGGCGGGGACGTCCAGCTCACCGGCGGCCCGTGGCGGGTGGGCATCGCCGACCCGCTGCGGCCGGGGGGCCTCGCGACCGTGGTGGAGTGCGCGGACGGCGAACTCGCCGTCGCCACCTCCGGTCCCGCCGAGCGCGGCTGCCACATCCTCGACCCGCACACCGGCCAACCGCCCGCGGACGGCCTCGCCTCGCTCACCGTGGTCTGCCCCGGGCTCACCGAGGCCGACGTGCGGGCCACCGCCGGGTACGCGATGGGCCGGGCCGCGCGGGAATGGCTGGAAGAACTCCCCGGCACGGAGGCGTTCGCCGTCACCGCCGAGGGCTCCACCTGGCAGACCCGGGGATTCGGGGGTCTCACCGCCCAGTTGAGCGCTTGACGATCAGCGGTTCGCGGTGGCAAGAATGCGTCCCATGGATCTGCATTTGAGCGACAAGGTCGTGCTCGTCACCGGAGGGTCCGACGGCCTCGGCGCGGCCCTGGTCCGGCGGCTGGCCGCCGAGGGCGCCAAGGTGGCGCTGTGCGGCCGCGACGCCGAGCGCATCGAGCGCCTGGTCAAGGACCTGGGTGCCACCGGGGCGGACGTCCTCGGTGTCCCCGCCGACGTGACCCGTACCGAGGACCTGGAGCGCTTCGTCTCCGCCGCCGACGGCCGCTGGGGGCGCGTCGACGCCGTCGTGAACAACGCCGGCCGCAGCGCGGCCGGATTCTTCGAGCGCCAGGACGACTCGGTGTGGGAGGAGGACCTGGACCTCAAGCTGCACGCCGCGGTCCGGCTGACCCGGCTGGTGCTGCCGCACCTGCGCGCCGCGGGGGGCGGCAGTGTGGTCAACACCCTCGCCGTCTCCGCCAAGGCACCGGGAGCGGGCAGCACTCCCACCTCGGTGTCCCGGGCCGCGGGCCTGGCCCTCACCAAGGCGCTGTCCAAGGAGCTCGGCCCCGACAACATCCGGGTCAACGCCGTGCTGGTCGGCCTCGTCGAGAGCGGGCAGTGGGACCGCCTGGCCGCGGAGCGGGGCATCACCGTCGAGGAGCTGTACGCCACGATGGGCCGCGAGTCCGGCATCCCGCTCGGCCGGGTGGGGCGGGCCGGGGAGTTCGCGGACCTGGTCGCGTTCCTGCTCTCGGACCGCGCCGCCTACGTGACGGGCACCGGCATCAACCTCGACGGCGGTCTCAGCCCGGTCGCCTGATCACCCGTCAGGAAGCCGCGTGGCGCCGGGCTCATCGCTCGGCGCCGCCCCCGGCCAGACGCAGCAGGTGGTCGGCGACCGCCTGCCCTCCGGAGGGGTCGCGGCTGATCAGCATGACGGTGTCGTCGCCCGCGATGGTGCCGAGGATGTCGTACACCTCGGCCTGGTCGATCGCCGAGGCGAAGAACTGCGCGGCCCCCGGGGGCGTACGCACGACGACGAGGTTGGCCGAGGCCTCGGCGGAGATCAGCAGTTCACTGGCCAGGCGGCGCATCCGCTCCTCCTTCACCGACTCGCCCAGCGGCGCCTGCGGTGTGCGGAATCCGCCCTCGCTCGGCACCGCGTAGATCAACTCACCGTTGTTGGTGCGGATCTTGACGGCGCCGAGCTCGTCGAGGTCCCGGGAGAGCGTCGCCTGCGTGACGGTCAGCCCGTCGTCGGCGAGCAGCTTGGCGAGCTGGCTCTGCGACCGCACCGGGAGCCGGTTCAGGATGTCCACGATCCGCCGGTGGCGTGCCATCCGGGTCTGCGGTACGGCCGCGGCTCCGCCGCCCTGCTGCTGCGCCTCGCTCATCGTCGTGTCATTCTCCGGCTCGCGATCCCTCGTGCTGGGCCCGGACGGCGTCCAGCACCCCCGGCAGCTCCCGGAGGAAGGCCGTCACCTCCGCGTCACCCAGGATGAGCGGCGGGGCGAGCCGCACCGTGTCGGGTACGGCGGCGTTCACCAGGAGTCCGGCGTCCTGAGCCGCCTTCTGCACCTGGGCGGCGAGCGGCTCGGTGAGCACGATACCCAGCAGCAGGCCCGCACCACGCACCTGATCGACCAGTGGGTGGCCCAGCGCCTCGATCCCCTGCCGCAGCTTCTCCCCCTGCCGCTTGGTGTTCTCCAGGATGCCGTCGGCGGCGATCGTGTCCAGGACGGCCAGCGCGGCGGCGCAGGCGACCGGGTTGCCGCCGAAGGTGGTGCCGTGCTGACCGGGGGTCAGCAGGTCGGCGGCGGGCCCGAACGCGAGGACCGCGCCGATGGGCAGTCCGCCGCCGAGCCCCTTGGCAAGGGTGACGACGTCGGGCTCGATGCCCTGCGCCTGGTGCTCGAACCAGTGGCCGGTGCGGCCGATGCCGGTCTGCACCTCGTCCAGGACGAGCAGGGCGCCGACCGCCCGGGTGATCTCGCGGGCCGCGGCGAGGTAGCCGGCAGGGGGGACGACGACGCCGTTCTCGCCCTGGATCGGCTCCAGCACCACCAGGGCGGTCTCCCGCGTCACTGCGGCGCGCAGCGCCTCGGTGTCCCCGTACGGCACGTGCGTCACGTCGCCGGGCAGCGGGTGGAAGGCCTCCTGCTTCTTGGGCTGTCCGGTGAGCGCGAGGGCCCCCATGGTGCGCCCGTGGAAGCCGCCCTCGGTCGCGACCATGTGCGTGCGGCCGGTCATCCGGCCGATCTTGAAGGCGGCCTCGACGGCCTCGGTGCCGGAGTTGCAGAAGAGCACGCGCCCGGGCCGCCCGGACAGCTGCAGCAGCCGCTCCGCGAGGGCGACGGTGGGCTCGGCGACGAAGAAGTTGGAGACGTGGCCGAGGGTGGCGATCTGCTCGGAGACGGCGCGCACGACGGCGGGGTGCGCGGTGCCGAGGGCGTTGACGGCGATGCCGCCGAGGAAGTCCAGGTACGCGTTGCCGTCGGCGTCCCAGAAGGTGGCGCCCTCACCGCGGACCAGGGGCAGCCGCGGTGTGCCGTAGTTGTCCATCAAGGAGCCCTGCCACCGCTCGGTGAGCGCCTGGTTGCCCTGGTTGCCGTGGTTGCCGTGGTTGGCCTGGTTGCCGTGGTTCCCGGTCCCGGTCATGCCCGTCCCCCTCCGTGCGCGTTTCCGTTCGCGATGCCGTCAGCGATGCCGTTCGCGGGGTCGGGCACCACCATGGTGCCGATGCCCTCGTCGGTGAAGATCTCCAGCAGGATCGAGTGCTGGACGCGCCCGTCGATGACCCGGGCGGTGTTCACGCCGTTGCGCACGGCGTGCAGGCACCCCTCCATCTTGGGGACCATGCCGCTCGACAGCTCCGGCAGCAGCTTCTCCAGCTCGCTCGCGGTGAGCCGGCTGATGACCTCGTCGCTGTGGGGCCAGTCCTCGTAGAGGCCCTCGACGTCGGTGAGGACCATCAGGGTCTCGGCGCCGAGGGCGGCCGCGAGGGCCGCGGCCGCGGTGTCGGCGTTGACGTTGTAGACCCCGGCGCCGTCGCCGGTGTCGGCGCTGCGGGCGATGGAGGAGACGACCGGGATACGGCCGTCGTCGAGCAGGGCCTCGATGGCGCCGGTGTCGATCGCGGTGATCTGGCCGACCCGGCCGATGTCGACGGCCTCGCCGTCGACGACCGGACGGTGCCGGGTGGCGCTGATGGTGTGGGCGTCCTCGCCGGTCATGCCGACCGCGAGGGGGCCGTGCTGGTTGAGGAGGTTGACCAGCTCGCGCTGCACCTGCCCGGCCAGCACCATGCGCACGACGTCCATGGCCTCGGGCGTGGTGACCCGCAGCCCCGCCTTGAACTCGCTGACCAGGCCCTGCTTGTCGAGCTGCGCGCTGATCTGCGGGCCCCCGCCGTGCACGACCACCGGCTTGAGCCCGGCGTGCCGCAGGAAGACGACGTCCTGCGCGAACGCGGCCTTCAGCTCCTCGTCGACCATGGCGTTGCCGCCGAACTTGACCACGACGGTCTTGCCGTTGTGGCGGGTCAGCCAGGGCAGCGCCTCGACGAGGATCTGCGCCTTGGGCAGGGCGGTGTGCTTGCGCGCGCTCATGAGCTGTAGGCGCTGTTCTCGTGGACGTACTCGGCGGTCAGGTCGTTGGTCCAGATCGTCGCGGTCCGGTCGCCCGCGGCGAGGTCCGCGGTGATGTGCACCTCGCGGTAGCGCATGTCGACCAGCTCGCGGTCCTCGCCGACCGAGCCGGCCTTGCAGACCCAGACGCCGTTGATGGCCACGTTCAGGCGGTCGGGCTCGAAGGCGGCCGAGGTCGTCCCGATCGCGGAGAGCACCCGGCCCCAGTTGGGGTCCTCGCCGTGGATGGCGCACTTGAGGAGGTTGTTGCGGGCGATGGAACGGCCCACCTCCACCGCGTCGTCCTCGGTCGCGGCGTTGACGACCTCGATCTTGATGTCCTTGGAGGCGCCCTCGGCGTCGCGGATCAGCTGGCGGGCCAGGTCGGCGCAGACCCGCTCGACGCCCGCGGCGAAGTCCTCGTACGCGGGGGCGACGCCGGAGGCGCCGGAGGCCATCAGCAGCACGGTGTCGTTGGTCGACATGCAGCCGTCGGAGTCGGCGCGGTCGAAGGTGGTGCGGGTGGCGGCGCGCAGCGCCTTGTCCAGCGTCGCGGAGTCCAGGTCGGCGTCGGTGGTGATCACCACCAGCATGGTGGCCAGGCCCGGGGCGAGCATGCCCGCGCCCTTGGCCATGCCGCCGACGCTCCAGCCGTCGCCGTCGTGGACGGCGGTCTTGTGGACGGTGTCGGTGGTCTTGATGGCGATGGCGGCCTTCTCGCCGCCGTGCGGGGACAGGGCCGCGGCGGCCTCGTCCACGCCCGGCAGCAGCTTGTCCATGGGCAGGCGCACGCCGATGAGTCCCGTGGAGCAGACCGCGACCTCGCCGGCGCTGTGGCCGAGGGCGGCGGCGGCGCGTTCGGCGGTGGTGTGGGTGTCCTGGAAGCCGAGCGGGCCCGTACAGGCGTTGGCGCCACCGGAGTTGAGGACGACGGCGGAGACCTGGCCGCCGCGCAGGACCTGTTCTGACCACAGGACGGGGGCGGCCTTGACGCGGTTGGAGGTGAAGACGCCGGCCGCGGCGAGGCGCGGACCGTTGTTGACCACCAGGGCCAGGTCCGGGTTGCCGTTCTCCTTGATCCCGGCGGCGATGCCGGCCGCCGTGAATCCCTGCGCTGCCGTGACGCTCACGCTGTGGTCTCCTTCGTCGCTTCCGCGGTGGTCCACCGGGTGGGGGCGGACTTCGTCATGGTGCCTTGGTGCGGCTCGGTGGCCGTGTGGGCGGTGGTGGCGCCGGTGCCGGGTGCCGTGTCACAGGGAGCCGCCCGGGTCAGCAGGACGGCGACGGCGCGGCGCGCGCGGGTGGCGGGGCGGGGGGTCACGGCGCGACCCCGACGGTGCTCAGGCCCGTCTCCTCGGGCAGGCCGAGGGCGATGTTCATGCTCTGCACGGCACCGCCGGCGGTGCCCTTGGTGAGGTTGTCGATGGCGCTGATGGCGATGATCCGGCCGGCCGCCTCGTCGTACGCGACCTGCACCAGCGCGGCGTTGGAGCCGACCACCGACGCGGTGGCCGGCCACTGCCCCTCGGGCAGCAGGTGCGCGAAGGGCTCGTCCGCGAGCGCCTTCTCGTACGCGGCGCGCACGGCGGAGGCGGTGACGCCCGGCCGGGCGGCAGCGGTGCAGGTGGCGAGGATGCCGCGGGGCATGGGGGCCAGCGTCGGGGTGAAGGAGACCGTCACGCGCTCACCGGCTGCCGCCGACAGGTTCTGGATCATCTCCGGGGTGTGCCGGTGGCCGCCGCCGACGCCGTACGGGGTCATGCTGCCCATGACCTCGCTGCCGAGCAGATGCGGCTTGGCCGCCTTGCCCGCGCCGGAGGTGCCGGACGCGGCGACGACGACGGCCTCGGGCTCGACCAGTCCGGCCGCGTAGGCCGGGAAGAGCGCGAGGGAGACGGCGGTGGGGTAGCAGCCGGGCACCGCGATGCGGCGGGTCCCGGCGAGCGCGGTGCGCGCGCCCGGCAGCTCGGGCAGGCCGTACGGCCAGGTGCCGGCGTGCGGGCTGCCGTAGAAGCGCTCCCAGTCGGCGGGGTCGGTGAGCCGGAAGTCGGCGCCGCAATCCACGATCAGCACGTTCTCCCCGAGCTGTTCCGCGACGGCCGCCGACTGGCCGTGCGGCAGGGCGAGGAAGACCACGTCGTGCCCGGCGAGCACCTCGGGGTCGGTGGGCTGGAGGACGCGGTCCGCGAGCGGCAGCAGGTGCGGCTGCAGGCCGCCGAGGCGCTGCCCGGCGCTGGAGTTCGCCGTGAGCGTGCCGATCTCGATCTCGGGGTGGTTGAGTAGCAGGCGCAGCACCTCTCCGCCCGCGTAACCGCTCGCACCCGCCACCGCTGCCCGGAATGCCATGGACCCTCCTCGTCGATGGCATGACTATACGGCCGCCGGAACTTTTATGCAAAGCCCTGGCGCGATCCCGCCGGTCACGCCTGTGACGGCGACCGATAGTTGGCGGTTACGATCGCTAGTTGGCGGGCCGAACCTACATCGCAGACCAATCACTGTAAGTTGCGATCATCTACGAAGATGTGTACACGCCGCGTACTTCGTGGTGCTCCCCTGGTGAGATGGAAGCACAGATGGGAGCCGGCATCCGATCCGATGTGTGCGTCTTAGGTGATCTGGTCCCTCCCTACGCACCCACCAACGCCGCCCGGATGCAGTTGTCACTGGGCAACGGCTGGCAGAGGAGATGGTCAGCAGCGCTGCGATTCGCCGGAGACGAGGCGATCTGGCCGGTACGCGACCTGGCTGAAGCCCCCGTCTTTGACGCGGAGCCGGCACGCACCTTTACCTGGCGAGCCAGACAACGACACCGTCCGGGTCTGCAGTACATGGTGTCGACGGGACGGCTGCACGGTTTCGAGTCCTTAGAAGAAGCCCGACTCCTCACGGCCCTCGACTTCCTACGCGTGATTGAGGTGCTCCCGCAGCCCTTTCGGCTGACGTTCGAACACGATGGCGGTCTCAGCCGCCATGTTCCCGACTTTCTGGCAGTAATGACGGACGGTACGCGATGGCTCTTCGACGTCCGCCCACAGGCGCTGATCCGCAGCACCGATGCCCTGAAGTTCGCCGCCGCAGGCGCGGTAGCGGCTGCCTGCGGCTGGCAGTACCTCGTAGTCACCGGCTGGCGGCCGCACGTATGGAGTGTGCTTGACCAGCTATCTGCTCGCCGCCGCCCGCTGGACGACCAACTCGGCCTACAAGGTCAGTTGGAGGAGTCCGCGAACGGATCAAGTTTCGGGGACTTGGTTGCCTCGACATCGCTGCCGGTGGTCGCACGCGCCCACGCGGTGCACCTGCTTTGGCGCCGCCGTCTTGGCGTCGACTTGGGCATGCCCCTCGGAGACACCTCGCCTATCTGGCGAGGCAGCCGACACAAGGAACAGTGATGGCGCTGATCGATCTGGCCGTGGACGTCGTCCTTCGGATCGAGGTTGCGTCCTTGGAAGTGGTGTAGCGGGTTGGACCTGATCCGGGGGTTTGCTCCGGCGTCCGGGTTGGTGCCCGCATAGACAAACGGCCACCGGCTGA
>NZ_JARAWX010000039.1:0-59007 GCF_033793585.1 Streptomyces sp. MI02-7b
CATCCGCTGCTTGAAGCGGTACCTCGCCCGAACCGTCTTCAAGATCCTCCGGGCCAGCTTCTCCCAGCCCAACACCACTTGAAATCCATAGGGGCATCGCACTGGACCTGCCTCACGCGCTCGTTGAGTGGGTGACGATGCTGATCGTCACCCGGGAGGGTGACCGCCGCTGCAAACTCCGGCCCTCGCAGCGTGCCCTGGTCGCGCTGGTCTACCTGCGCAAGCACGACACCCTCGCGCAGATCGCCGCCGGCTTCCGCATCAGCGTCGGCACCGCCCACGCCTACGTGCACGCGGTCATCGACCTCCTGGCCCACCGCGCGCCAGGCCTGACCCGCGCCCTGCGCGAGGCAGACGCGGAGTACGTGCTCGTCGACGGCACGCTCGCCGAGTGCGACCGGGTCGGCGACCAACGCGCCGACTACTCCGGCAAGCACCGCCGCCACGGCGTGAACCTGCAGGTCATCACCGACCCACACGGCGAGATCGTGTGGATCTCCCGAGCGCTGCCCGGCCGCACCCACGACCTGACCGCGGCCCGCACCCACCGCATCGTGGCCACCTGCATCCGCCTCGGCATCCCCGCCCTGGCGGATCTGGCCTACCTCGGCGCCGGCGGCACCTTCGCCACGCCAACCAGACGCCCGCCCCGCAAGGAGCCCACCGCCCGGCAAAGTCGACAGCAGCAAAGGCCATCCTCACCCTGGAGAAGCAACGCTGAAAAAACCCAGTGAACCGCGAAGCCCGCCCCGGCGATGCCCGGCAGACTGAAGTGGCTCTCTTATGAGTGGAATTGACGGCTAGTCAGCGAAGCAGTCCGCCCGTGCACATCCGTGTCACCGAGGGTCGCGCATGGGTCTGTACCTGCCTTTCCGGATACCGAGCACGTTGGATCAAAAGTGCCGTAATGCCACGGATAAATTCACCGGACGGCCACCCGGCCGCCGGCACCCTATGCAAGATCAAAGCGTTGACACCCTCTCGGAACTGGTGCTTCGCTGTGCGGCGCACCCCAAGCCACCGTGGAACCAACGCGTCGGCACGGGGCAATGGAGCGAGAGGAAATCGTGAAGTTCACGTCCAAGAGACCTGCGATCGGCACGGTCTTGGGAATCAGCATGCTGCTGGTCGCCGCTACCCCGTCGGCGTCATTGGCACTTGCCACACCCAACGGCACGGCCTCGTCCGCCGCATCGTCCCCAGCCTCGGTTTCGGCCTTCGGAGCGGGCACCGAGATCAAGGCGACTTCGGTCGCCACCGGCGTGCAGCGGTGGATTCCGCTGATCACCGGGGACCGGATCGCGGTGAACGCGAAGGGTGAAATCGTCGGCGCGCGTCCCGCCAAGGGGCGCGAGAACATACCCATCCGGGTGGAGTCCCGCGACGGCCACACCTACGCCCTGCCTGACGACGCCCGGGATCTGGTCCGCATCGGCCGGGTGGACCGGCGTCTGTTCGACATCACCACGTTGAGCTCGCGGGCCTACGCCGACCGCAAGGACTTGCGGCTCATCGTGATGTACGACGCGGCCCGTCCGGCGGCCAGGAAGGCCCTGCGCTCCACCGGCGGCGCCGACGTCGAGCGCACGCTCACCAGCGTCAACGCCGACGCCGTCGCAGCGCCCGCCGACGGCACCGCGGAACTGTGGTCCGCGGTCACCAGCGGTCCCGCCGGCGCCACGAAGCGCTCCGTCGCCCCCGGGATCGCCTCGGTGTGGCTGGACAGCGTCGTCCAGGCGAGCCTCGACAAGAGCGTTCCGCAGATCGGCGGCCCCGAGGCCTGGGCGGCCGGCTTCGACGGCACGGGTACGCGTATCGCCGTTCTCGACTCGGGTATCGACACCAGCCACCCCGATCTGGCCGGTCAGGTCGTCGAGGAGAAGAACTTCTCCGACTCCCCGGACGTCGGGGACCACTACGGTCACGGCACGCACGTCGCGTCGATCACGGCCGGCACCGGCGCCAAGTCCGCTGGCAAGTACAAGGGCGTCGCGCCGGGAGCCCGCCTGCTCAACGGCAAGGTCCTCGGCGACAGCGGCAGCGGCAGCCTGTCCCAGATCATCGCGGGCATGGAGTGGGCCGTCGCCGAGAAGGCGGACATCGTCAACCTCAGCCTCGGCGCCTACGACTCCCCGGAGATCGATCCGGCGGAGGCCGCGGTCAACACACTGTCGGCCGAGAGCGGGACGCTCTTCGTCATCGCGGCGGGCAACAACGGCGAGCTGGGAGCCGGCACCATCAGTACGCCGGGCAGCGCCGACGCCGCGCTCACCGTCGGCGCGGTGGACAAGCAGGACCAGCTGGCCCCGTTCTCCAGCACCGGGCCGCGCGTCGGTGACGGCGGCATCAAGCCGGATGTGACGGCGCCCGGTGTGGCCATCGGGGCCGCGGCCGCACACGACAGCTACCTGGGCAGTGTCGCGCCCTCCGTCGCGGACGGCTACATCGCCCTCGACGGCACCTCCATGGCCACCCCGCACGTCGCCGGCGCCGCCGCGATCCTCGCCCAGCAGCACCCCGACTGGACCGGCGAGGACATCAAGGACGCGCTGGTGTCCTCGACGACGTCCGGCGGGTACACGGCCTTCGAGCAGGGCTCGGGCCGGATCGACCTGCGCAAGGCGATCAAGCAGACCGTCGTCGCCCGCGAGACGTCGCTGTCGTTCGGTCTCGCGCAGTGGCCGCACACCGACGACCAGCCGCTCACCAAGAACCTCACCTACCGCAACACGGGCGACGCCCCCGTCACCCTGAAGCTGACCGTGGACGCCACCGGCCCGGACGGAAACGCCGCGCCGGCCGGGATGTTCACCACTGACGAGCAGGTCACCGTTCCGGCGCACGGCGAGGCGACCGTGAAGGTCACCGCCGACACCCGCCTCGGCGGCGACACGACCGGCGCCTTCACGGGACGGGTCACGGCCACCGGCGACGGGCAGACCGTCGGCACCGCGGTGGCCGTGGACCGCGAGTCCGAGATGTACACCCTCACGGTCAAGACCCTGGACCGCAAGGGCAAGCCGGCGCCGGCCCCCGCCTGGGACGCGCAGATCCAGAGCATGACAGGGCCCACCAGGGGCTCCAACATCTCGCTGTTCGGCGACACGCACTCGGTGCGCGTCCCCAAGGGCCGGTACTTCCTCAACAGCATGGTCCGGGTCGACCCGGAGGGCTCGTACGACCAGGGCGGTGACTGGTTCAACCAGCCCAACCTCGACATCACCGCCGACACCACGGTGACGGTGGACGCGCGCACCGCCAAGCCGCTCGACGTCACCGTCCCCGACCGCTCCGCCGAGTCCGTCCTCGGCTTCTTCAGCGCGGGCATCGAGATGCCCGACGGCTTCGGCACCCGCTACGGGGTCTTCACCAACTCCCTCGCGCAGTACCGCACCGCCCACCTCGGCCCCAAGGCTGCCGAGGGAGACCGGCTGACCCAGCAGCTCATGACGACCTTCTCCACCGGCGTGGATGGGCACGACGAGTACCACCTGGTGTACCAGCCGACCGGCGACCGCTACCTCACCGGCTTCACCCACCACGCCAAGGCACGGGAGTTCGCCGACGTCGAGGTGAAGCTCGGGGCCCCGGCCAAGGGCAAGTTCGGCTTCGTCACGCCGGCCACCGAGGGCGGTGCCGGCCTCGGCACCGTGCACGCCCTGCCCTACACCGGAACCCTGCACCTGCTCTCGGGGAACCCCTCGTGGCAGCTGGGCTTCATGCAGGTCGACGCGAACGACTCCTACGAGTCCTCCTACGACGCCCTGCCGAGGACGTTCACGCCAGGGCGCTCCTACGAGCACGTGTTCAACGTCGGTGTCTTCGGCCCGGACCTCCCGGAAGGCGCGGGACTCGTCGGATTCGTCCGGTCCGACGAGGCGATCGACGGGCGGCTCCCGCTCTTCGCGGACGGCGAGGGGAACATCAACGACAACAACTCACCGATCGAGAACGCGCGGACGTCCCTCTACCGCAACGGTGAGCTCGTCAACACCAGCATCTACCCGCTGGACGTCTTCTACATCGCGGAGAACGAGCGGGCGGACTACCGGGTGACCGTCTCGGTCGACCGCGGCACGGTCGCGGATGTGTCCACGAGCATGACGGCGAGCTGGACGTTCTCCTCCGAGTTCGCCCCGGGGATCACCAAGCTCCCGACCTCCGCGGTGCGCTTCACCCCCGCCCTGTCCCTGGACAACACCGGCAAGGCCCGGGCGAAGGTGTGGGTCCCCGTGAGCGTCCACGGCACCGCCGCGGGCAGGAACCTCAAGTCCCTGAGCGTGTGGGCCTCCTACGACAAGGGAGCCCACTGGCAGAAGCTGAGCGTGCACAACGGCCGGGTTCGGGTCACCAACCCCGCGGCCGGCGGCAGCGTGTCGTTCAAGGCCCAGGCCGTGGACAAGCAGGGCAACACCGTCGACGAGACCATCGTCGACGCCTACCTGACGAAGTAGGGAAGCACACCGAGGACCCGCCTCCCCGAGAGGAGGCGGGTCCTCGCCGCGTGCCGCGGCGTCAGGCCTCGCGCACGTCGCGGTAGGACTCGAGCACGCAGCCACACCTCGGCCCTGCTCCGCCTGGCCGAAATGCTCAACGTGACCGTTTGAGTGGGAATCGCCCTGCACGGGTAGCGTCTGGGGGCACATCGGGCACGGTGTGCCCCCAGACCAGAACAGGACCCCCTGCAATGCGCGTTTCTGTGATCGGCTGTGGCCACCTGGGCATCCCCCACGCTGCGGCAATGGCCGAACTGGGCCATGAGGTCGTCGGTGTGGACGTCGACCAGGCCAAGGTGGACCGGCTCAACACCGGCGAGTGCCCCATCTTCGAGACCGGTCTCCCCGAGCTGCTGGCCCGTCACACCGCGAGCGGTCGACTGCGGTTCACCACCGACATCCGCGAGGCCGCCGCCTTCGCCGAGCTCCACTTCATCGGCGTCGGTACCCCCATCGACGCCGACGGCCGCTCATACGACACCGGCCAGGTATACGGCGCGATCCGGCAGCTCGCTCCCCACCTCGACCGGCCATGCACGATCGTCGGGAAGTCCACCGTGACGGTCGGCACGACCGCTCAGGTCACGGCTCTGACTCAGCGCCTGGCCCCCGCCGGTGAAGCTGTCGAGGTCGTGTGGAACCCGGAGTTTCTCCGGGAGGGCCACGCCGTTGAGGACACGCTCCGTCCGGACCGCCTCATCGCCGGCGTGACCACCGCGGAAGGCGAGAAGGCCATCCGCGCGGTCTACGCCGGGATCATCGACACCGGGGTACCGATCTTCGTCACCGACCCGCAGACCGCCGAGTTGGCCAAGGGCGCCGCGAACACCTTCCTCGGATTGAAGATCAGCTACATCAACGCGGTCGCCGACATGTGCGAGGCCGCCGGCGGCGACGTGTCCCAGATCGTGGACATCCTCGGTATCGACCCCCGTATCGGCGCCGGGGGCATGCGACCCGGCATCGGCTACGGCGGCGGCTGCCTCCCCAAGGACATCCGGGCCTTCACTGCTTCGGCCCGGCAGCTCGGTGCCGACTCCGCTGCGGCCCTCCTGCGCGCTGCCGAAGTGATCAACGAGGACCGCACCGACGCCGCGATGGGCCTCATCACCCGCGCCCTGGGCGACACCATCAACGGTGCCCGCGTCACCGTGTGGGGTGCCGCATTCAAGCCCGGCACCAACGACGTCCGCGAATCCCCGGCACTCGCTCTCGCCCACGCCCTCCAGCACGCTGGTGCCGCGGTCACCGTTCACGACCCGCAGGCCGTGGCCACGGCCATGGTCCGCAACCCCGAACTCGACTACACCGACGACCTGCCTACGTCCGTCGACGGGGCCGACCTCGTGGTGCTGGCTACCGAGTGGCCCGAGTACCACCAGGCCGACGCGCAGGCCCTCGCGCACCGCCCGGCAAGCCCGCTGCTCGTGGACTGCCGGACCGCCCTCGACCCGGAGCCCTGGAGCACGGCGGGCTGGACCGTCCACCAGCTCGGCCGACCGGGGAAGTAGACCGGCCCCGCAGCGCCACTCCGCCGCGCGCTCCCAGCGTTCCCTGGAGGCGCGCGGCTGCTATGCGGGCGTCTGTCGTACCGGGGCGCGGCCCGCTCACGCATCCGGCGGTCGCCGCACGACGCAAATCCCGTCCGGGTTCCACCAGTAGGTGCGCCGGCACACCACCGGGAAGTCGTCGTCCTCCCATCATCTTCACCTGCACCGCGTGCCGCCCGCCCCGGTAGCGGATCTTGTACCAAGCCACGCCGTCGTGCCATCGGCGGCCGACGGCCCCTCGCACGTGGCGGCCGGGTGACCGGCGCGGCCACCGATGGTGAGGTACGTCGCCGCGGCAGGGCGATGGCCGAGAAGGCGTGAACACGACACGCGGCGCCAAGTCGCCAACTCCACCCATTGACCTGGTCGTCGAAGGCACGCGATCTTTCTTCCGGCAACGCGTCACCCGCCCGACAACGTTGTCGGAATTGCCCTGTCCACTCCGTCCTCCATCGGAGTCGCCCCGTGCTCGTTCCCCGTCTCCCACGCCCCCTCGCCGGATACGTCAGGGGTGCCCCTGCCCGGCCATCGGGACCCCGGTGGCGAAAGGCCACCGGCACGGCCGCGGCCCTGCTGCTGGCCGCCCTCGCGGTCCAAGTGCCGCAGCAGAGCCCTGCCGTCGCCGACGACGCCGGGGCCGCGACGCAGTCTCTGTGCGGCACCCCGCAGCCCGGCCACTTCAGTTGCTTCGCGGTACGCCGAGCTGACACCGGCAGCGGTCGCAGCGCCCGGACCGCCGCACCCGACGGGTTCGGGCCGGCCGACCTGCGCTCGGCGTACGACCTGCCCGCGGATGGCGGCGCCGGGGTGACCATCGCGATCGTGGCGGCCTACGACAACCCGATGGCCGAGCAGGACCTCGCGGCTTACCGGGCCCAGTACGACCTGCCGCCCTGCACGGCCGACAACGGCTGCTTCCGCAAGGTGGACCAGCGCGGCGGCACGGACTACCCGCAGCCCAACGACGGCTGGGCCGGCGAGATATCCCTGGACCTGGACATGGTCTCGGCCGTCGCACCGAAGGCGCACATCCTCCTCGTCGAGGCCGACGGCTCCGCCACGGACGACCTCGGCTCCGCCGTCAATACGGCGGTGGCGATGGGCGCCCGCTACGTGTCGAACTCCTACGGCGCCTACTACGACGGCCCGGACCTCGGCGCCCTGGACGCGGCGTACTTCGACCATCCCGGAACCGCCGTGGTGTTCGCCTCCGGCGACTACGGCCACGGGCTGAGCTACCCGGCGTCCTCCCCGTACGTGACGTCGGTCGGCGGCACCTCGCTCAGCAGGAGCGACACCGGTGCGCGCGGCTGGACGGAGACGGTGTGGAGCGGCACGGGCTCGGGGTGCTCCGCCTACCAGCCCAAGCCGGCGTTCCAGACCGGCACCGGCTGCGACAAGCGATCAGTGGCGGACGTCAGCGCGGTCGCCGACCCCGACACCGGCGTGGCGGTCTACAACACCTACTCCGGCGGCGGATGGGGCGTCTACGGGGGCACCAGCGCCTCCGCCCCGATCATCACCGGCATGTACGCGCTGGCCGGGACGCCCGTCGAGGGCACCTACCCGGCCGGATACCCGTACCGCACTCCCGGTGCGCTCAACGACGTGACCACCGGCAGTAACGCCCACTGCTCCGACGACGCGCCCTGCGATCCGGACGGCACGCCCGCGTGCGAGCCCGCGAACAGCTGCACCGCCGGACCCGGCTACGACGGGCCCACGGGCCTGGGCACGCCGCACGGCGTCGGCGCCTTCCGCCCCGGCCCGCACGGCACCGTGACCGGCAAGGTCACCGACAAGGCCACCGGCAAGGCGCTGTCCGGGGCGACGGTACGGCTGGGCGCACTCTCGGCGGTCACCGGCGCGGACGGAAGGTGGTCACTGGCGGCGCCCACCGGCTCGTACCCGCTGGCGGTCAACGCCTTCGGCTACTCCAACAAGGACCTGGGCAAGGTCACCCTCACCGACGGCACGGAGCTGACCAGGAACGCCGCGCTCGCCGCCGTGCCGACCACCACGGTCTCCGGCACGGTCCGGGACGGCGGCGGACACGGCTGGGGCCTCTACGCCCGGCTGACCGTCGACGGCGTACCCGGCACCGTCCACACCGACCCGAAGACGGGCCGCTACTCCGTCCGCCTCGAGCGCGGAAAGACGTACACGCTGCACGCCACCGGCCTCTACCCCGGCTACCGGCCGGCCGAGACGAACGTCAAGCTCGGATCGTCCCCGAAGACCGCCGACCTGACGCTCCCGCTGGTCGGCTCCGGCACCCTCCCACCCGGCTACGCCGTCGACTACCACGGCGGCGGCTTCCAGTCCTTCGACACCGCCGCGAAGCCCGCCGGGTGGAGCATCGTCAACCACACCGACGCCGGCGGCTGGGGCTTCGACGACCCGCTCACCCGCGGCAACCAGACCGGTGGAGACGGCGGCTTCGCCCAGGTCGACGACTACGCCCTCGGCTGGGGCGAGGTCGACACCGAACTGATCAGCCCCACCTACGACTTGTCGGCGCAGACCCAGCCGGCGCTGGAGTTCGACACCGCGCTGCCCAGTCTGTGGCGCTTCAACGACCCCACGGCCGACATCGACGTGACCACCGACGGCGGGGACCACTGGGAGAACCTCTGGCACCACACCGACGTCGTGGAGGGCCCCTCCCACCAGGTGGTGCCGCTCACCGCCTACGCCGGGAAGCCCTCGGTGCGGCTGCGCTTCCACTTCGCCGGCTCCCTGACCGGCATCTGGCAGCTGGACAACATCGCCGTCGGCACCCGCTCGCTGGTCACCGTGCCCGGCGGGCTGCTCACAGGCCGGGTGACGGACGCCAACACCGGCGCCGCGGTGGTCGGCGCGACCGTCTCCGCAGCGAAGACCCCGGAAGACAGCGGCCACAGCATCGCCACACCGGACGACCCGGCCGTCGGCGACGGACTGTACTGGGCCTTCTCCTCCCGTACCGGCCGTCAGGACTTCACCGCCGCCCTGCCATCCTTCGGCTATCCGACCGGGACATCGGCCGTGAAGGTCAAGGCCGACGCCGTCACCGCCGCGGACTTCGCCCTGCGCCCGTCCCGGCTGAAGGCCACCCCCGGCGCGGTGAGCATCACCGTCCCGTGGGGCGGGAAGAAGACCGTCACCGTGAAGGTGCGCAACACCGGCGGCGCCCCGGCCTCCCTCGCCGTCGGCGAGCAGGCCGTCGCGGGAACCTCGGCCCGCGTGTCCGGCGCCGTCAGGGAGCGGACCGCGGCCAGGCCCGATCCGCTCGACGTCGCGGCGGGCACCGCCACGACGAACACCACGGCGGCGGCCCGGACCGCCGGGGCGACCGCCGGGCAGGCGTGGCAGCCGCTCGCGGACCTCCCGCAGCCCATGACCGGGGGGATCGCGGCCACGTACGACGGCGTCCTCTACACCGGTCTCGGCCAGACCCCCGACGGGCAGTGGACCACCGCCCTGCACTCCTACGACCCGGCCACGGCGACCTGGAAGGACCTCGCCCCGGCCGTCACCAAGCGCAGCGGCGCGGCCTACGGGTTCGTCCGGGGCAAGCTGTACGTCGTCGGCGGCAAGAACCGCGCGGGCACGCCGATCGCCGGGGGCGAGGTCTACGACCCGGCGAGCGACACCTGGTCGCGGATCGCCGACGCACCCAAGGCGTACGGGAATTCGGCCGCGGCAGCGGTCGGCGACCGGCTCTACGTCATCGGCGGCTGCACCAGCGTCTCCTGCGGCACACGCGACGTCCAGGTCTACGACCCGGCGGCCGACACGTGGTCCCCGGGTCCGGCCTACCCTCTGCCGACCTCCTGGCAGAGCTGCGGAACCGTCGACGGGACGCTGTACTGCGCGGGCGGTGTCCACCAGAGCGACGGGCAGCCTCCGCACGCCACGGCCGTCGGCTACGCCCTGGACCGTGCCGCGGGCCGCTGGACGCCGATCGCCGACCCGCCGGTCGACTTCTGGGGTGCCGCGACGGCGAGCGGAGGGGGCCGGCTCATGGCCGCCGGCGGCGTGCTGGTCGGGGCCGCAGCGGTGACCAACGAGGCCTACGCCTACGATCCGGCCGCGGACGCGTGGAGCGCGCTGCCGAACCTGCCCCAGCCGCTGTACGCGGCGGCCGGAGCGCCGGGCTGGTCCGTCCTGGGCGGCCTGAGCGCCGACAGGGTGATGCAGACCTCCGCCCTCGAACTGCCCGGCTACGACGCGCCCCACGGGGACGTGACGTGGCTGGCGGCGAAGGCGGGCTCCTCCTCGGTCGGCGCGGGCAGGACGGCGGAGCTGACCGTCACCGTCGACGCCGGCGACATGGGGCCGGCGGACGCGGGCGTGCACCAGGCACGGCTGGTCATCGACAGCGACGGGCCGTACGCCTCCGTCACCGTGCCCGTCACCATGACCGTGGTGGCGCCTCCCGGGTGGACGCACCTCAGCGGCACCGTCAGCGGCGCCGGGCGACAGGGCGGGAGCACCCCGCTGGCCGGAGCCACGGTCCGGGTCGGGACCGCGACCGGCGCGCACACGCTGAGCACCGGGGTCGACGGCACGTACCAGCTGTGGCTCCCGGAAGCCGGACCCACCGTCTCCCTCACGGTGAGTGCCGAGGGCTACCGGACGGCCGAGCACACCGTGCGAACGCGCGGTCGCGACGCCGTCACCGCCGACGTGGTCCTGACCAGGCGATAGGCGTCCTTGCAGAACGCAGTGGGGCCGGCCCGGCGACGGGCCGGCCCCACTGCGTCGAGCGGGGTGGTGACGGACGGGGGGCGGCAGCGTGCGGCGGCGGTGAACGGCATGCCGGTGAGGTCCATCGAGCGGCCCTCGCTCACCGCGGCCAGCAGCGACATGTGCGGGCGGAGCAGCTGCCAGAGTCCGGCGCCGACGACGGTGGCGGGCTTCGGCTCGGAAACGGCGGCGCGCACCAGGCGGGTTCCCGTGCCGTCCGCGGGTTCGAACACCGCGTGGACCTGTGCCTGTACGGCGGTCGCGTGCTCCTGCAAGTCGATGCCGAGGGGCAGCAAAAGGCCCGTCGCCGTGCCGACCAGGGGCACGGCGGCCGCGCCGGGGACAGTGAGCAGCATCGCGCGCGACCACAGGTCGCCCAGCGGCGCGCCGGGAAGTGCTCCATGACCGCGCCCGGGCACGAGGCCGCCAGCTCGGCGGCGAAGCCGTCGAGGAGCGTCGCGAGGCGGCGCAGTGCCGGGTCGGGCAGCATCGCGAAGACCACCTGCGCCGCCCCGGCGACCAGGTCGTGCCAACGAGCACCGGCTCAACCGAGGCGGCGACCGCCAGCTGAACCGAGCGATGCACACGATCACTTTGTGCAGCAGGCCAGGGCGGCGGCAGAGCAGCGGCGGCGTGGACGGCCTCCTGATCCGTGCCAGTGTCCAGGTCCGTTCCGGCCCGCCGATTGACACCGGTCTGGAGGTCAGGCGCCAGGACAGTTCCGGGACCAGGCACTGCGCCACCGCTGTACTGACGTCCGTGAGCGATGAACGGGGTGCTCGTCGCCCTGCCGGAACCGCTCAGCCGCCTCCCTTCTCGACTTCTCACGCATAGCCGGCCGTTCGCCGGGTCAGTCCGCCCGTGCGCGTACCTCATGCCATCGGTGTACCGCAGAGATCACGAATCGTCTGCCCTTCCAGGACTGCGTCCGAAGGCCAGTGACCCGACGCCGCGAGGCCCCCGGATCGTCGGGAATCCCCGCCATGACATGCGGGTCCCATGTAATGGCATCGGTGTTCTATACGAAGCCCCGCGCGTGTGGTTGTGTGCTGAATGCGCCTGCGTTGAGATCTTGACTTTTTGACGCGAGCGCCTCCGCGCATGCCGATCGACCGAAGAACTGATCGTGTCCCACGACACAATTCATCCGGTCGTTTTGCTGCGATTTCCTCCTTCGATAGAAAATGGTATGCCGTGAACGTTCTCGAAGTGGAAGCACTCGACGAGATCGAGCTGCTCGAGATGCTGATCCAGCTTCCCGAGGCCGAGGTTGACCGAGACAAGCGCGAGGTCCGCGCAGCATGCGCAAGCTCTGGAAAGTTCAGCTGGCGATACACCATCTGAGCAGGCGCTGACTGACATTGCGGTGACCCCCGTCACGTGGGGTCACCGCAATTTTTATTGAGCTGTCGGCCCTCTTTGATGTGCACCGCGGGCTGCATGGCGACGAACAAGGGATCATGGATTTGGGTACTATGCAAAATGATCAGGATGAATCGCAGCTTCGGGACCTTGCGCGAGACGCCTTCAGTGGGCGGAATTGGAATGCCATAGACGGGGAGTATTGGTATGAAGTATCGCCGCAGGGTCTGGGTGACCGTATTCAGGGATGGAAAATCCATCTGTCCGCAGTTCCGGATACAGCCTTGGAGGTTTTGCGCCGAACGATAGAAATCGTCACAGCCGAGTGTTGCGCTTTCAAGTTCGTGAGGTCAGTCGCCGACCTGCGGTCCTCTCTTTCTCGCAGCTTCGAAAGATCGGCAAGCGGGAAGTTCATTACAATATATCCAGCCAACGATGATAGATTTCGCGTCCTTGTTGGGCTGCTTGACGATGCCACCAGCCATCTGGCCGGTCCTCGAATATTGTCTGATCGCCGCCTGACGCCCACCAGCCTCGTCCATTATCGCTACGGCGGTTTCAGCCCCATCAGGAAACTGACGGACCTGGGGCAGGAGCAGGACATGCTGGTAGCTCCGGATGGTGGCCTTGTCCCGGATGAACGACTGCCGTACTTCACACCGCCCGCTTGGGCGGTGGACCCCATGGCACCGCCAGAAAAGAAAGTCACCAGAAATTCTGAATCAAAAGCACGTGACCGACGTCTCAACGGGCGTTATATCGTAACGGAAGCAATCCGCCACACCAATAGAGGGGGAATTTATCGGGCATTGGACACCGAAAATGACGTGAAGGTGATAATAAAGCAGGCGCGACCGCATGTGGATGTCAGCCAGGATGGCGACGCTCAAGTGTTGTTGCGCAATGAGGCTGCCGTACTCGCCCGTTTGCGTGAAGCAGGGATTTCTGCCCGGCTCATCGACCAGTTCTTCGTCGGTGAGGATATCTTCATTGTGCAGGAAGAGCTTCGAGGCGAGACCCTCGACGACTGGGTACTCCGTAACGCTTTGCGGGGAAGGAGTTTGAACCCCGCAGACGTCCTCGCATGCTGCCACAACCTCGTAGAACTCGTATCACGTATCCACGACGAGGGTGTGGCAATTATGGATTTCACGCCGTCGAACATTATCAGGTCCGACGACGGGAAACTGCTGCTCGTTGACCTCGAAGCGGCAGCTCCTATAGGGGAGGCTGCGAGCGCTCTGGCGACCCGCTCCTACAAAGCTCCGGAGCTCGGGGACCACAAAGGCATGCCGGCTGCCAACACATACGCCGACCTTTATAGCCTTGGCGCGATTATCTGTTTTCTGGTTCTCGAGCAAGAACCGTACCTTCCCCCCGACGGGGGATCAGGCCGCTCGGATGCTGAGCGACTGCACATGTGGCTTTCGGTCGCAGTTCGTGAAGGAATGGCTCTGGCCGGGAAACTTGCCCCTCTGATTCTTGGCCTCATGGACCCTGATCCCAAGGAGCGATGGGATCTTGAACAGGCATCCCACTTCCTTAGGAGTGGGTACGAAATCCATCGTCGAGGAGGAGATCTTTCGCCGGAAAACGAGGATCTTGACATCATACCCGGAACGCTCTTTCATCTGATTGCTGAGCAAAAGTCAAACGCCGTTGAAATGTGGCCTTCGGGTGCGACAGGACGCGGTCTTATCCCGGCGTCTGTCATGTATGGGGCCTCAGGAGTCGCGGCGACCCTACTTCGAGCGCATAAATCTGGCACCGCTGCGACTGGCGTGAAGCACGATCTGCTTGCCCAGGCCGTCGTGAGAGCCAACCGATGGTTTGATTTCCGTTTCGCCAGACTGGGCCAACGTGTCCTGCCAGGTCTATATGTCGGGCACGCGGGATTTGCCTGGGCGGCTTTCGATCTCGCAACCGCTGTGGGAGACGAAGTAAACAAGCATCGCGCGATTGAGCTCGCGAAATCCCTGCCCGTGAACTGGCACAATCCTGATGTGTTTCACGGGCTCGCCGGAGCTGGTTTGACACTTCTTCATCTATGGCAGGCAACAGGTGACGAAGAACTGGGGCGCAACGCCCGCTCATGCGCTGATGCGATCCTCGATGCCGCGATCGTCCGTGAACACGTCTACTGGCCGCTGCCCACTGGGCCCACGACCACGCACGGTCCCACATCGAAGAGCATGATCTACCAGGGCTTCGCCCATGGCACTGCAGGAGTGGGGAGTTTTTTGCTGCTCTCGGCACAGGTGTGGGGCGACTCAAGGTACCTTGAGTTCGCGATGAAAGCCGGGGCCGGTCTTGCCGCTAATGCGACCGTGGAATCCGATTGGAACGGTCGCGCGCTTGAGTCTTCCTGGTGGGATGTGGACCCGATGAAGCCAGGGGAGCGATATGCCAGCTGGTGCCAGGGTTCGGCTGGAATAGGTGGATTTTTCCTCCGGCTCTGGCAGCACTCAGGCGAAGCGGCTTACCGTGTACTAGCTGAACAGGCAGGTGCGGCGGTTCGTATGTCTGCACGGCATTCCGGTGGCGGCATCTGCCACGGGCTTGCGGGCGCCGGCCACTTCCTTCTGGATCTCGCGGATGCCTTGCAAGAGCCCCGATACCGAAAATGGTCCCACGATGTAGCAGACTGGTTGACAGCGCGCCATTCTCGTGTGGATCATATGCCGATCGCAGGAATCGAGCCGCTTGGCCGCGATACGAAGAGTCTTGATTTTGCATCCGGAAGCGCGGGAGATCTCGATTTTCTTCTCCGCCTGAGATTCGGTGGCGGTGCGCCGTGGATGCCGGTCCTCGATGGCGAACCGCCCACGGCCTCTGACGCCCTGGGCTAGTCGTGCTTGGTCAGGTTGGTATTGGGGCGGCTTTCCGGGTCGGCCTGAACGCGCGGGGGTGGTGATGAAGTGGGCCAACGCCTGTCGGTTACCCTCCTGGCCCAACCGAGATGCCCAGGAGGCCTCAACTTCGGACGCACCCCCCGGTCCGCTGCCTGCTGACGACGTACCATCCCACACCTCCATGCGTACGAGGTGTTGCGACGACCGGTTGAATCCGCCCTCCGATCCGCGATCGGAATGCGCGATGCATCCGGGCTGGAGCCGACCGCGTCCCGCGGCCGTCGTCAGCGCGTCGACGACCAGGGAGGCGCGGTGGTGGTCGGCCAACGAGTAGCCGACGATCTCGCGGGTGGCCAGGTCCAGCCAGGTCGCCAGATACAGCCAGCCCTCGTCTCGTCGGTGGGGAGGTAGGTGATGTCACCGACCAGTTTCCGGCCCGGGGCCGTCGGCCGTGAAGTCGCGGCCGATCAGGTCCGCGGCGGGCACCGCCTCCTTCGCCGGGCGGGTCAGCGACCGGCGCTTGCGCCGGGTGACCCCGGCGATGTCGCGCTCACGCATGATGCGCTCCACTCGCTTGCGGTTGACCCGCCGGTCCAGCCTGCGCAACTCGGCATGGATTCGCGGCACCCCGTAGGTGCACCGGGAGGCGATGTGCAAGACGGTGATCTCGTGGGCCAGGGCGTCGTCGGCGGCCCGGCGGGCGGCGCGGGCCTGCTCGCCGGCCGACCAGGCGTAAAAGCAGGACCGGGCCACTTTCAGCAGCCGGCGCAACAGAGCAACGTTGTGGGTGGCTGGTTTACGACGGTGTGATGAGTCCGGGCGGGCGAGGCCGACCGCAACGAATGGCGCACGTATTCCCAAAAGTGACGCTGAAATTCAATACTTCGCGATTGCTTGCCTGGCATCTTAGGCGGTGCTCACGTAAGGCGTTGAGTTGGACATGTTGCCGCGGAATAGTTTGTCGTCCTCGCCCGCCTGGGCCGCGAGAAACCACACAACTTCTCAAGCAGGCGCCCCAGCGGGGGGTGTGCCATGATTTCTCTGTTCTCGCGCAAAGCGACGCGACCCACGATGCCTTGTCAAAAATTTGAGTGATCGCCCATGGTGTATGCGTTCTCGGTGCCGACTGCCGTGCTGCCGTGCTGCCGTGCTGCCGTGCTGCCGGCAAGGAGAGCTCACCGTAACCGCTTTTCGTGGCCAAGCCGAGGGAACGACAGCAGTCAGGGTGTCCGAAAATTCGGCCGCCAATCCCTCGTCTGGCCATCGTATTTCAATAAGGGGAACAATGGGACTTTTGAGCAAGGTTCGTCTGAGCACCGTCACGGCTTCGGCAGTGGCTCTTGCGGGCGCACTCGTATTGGGGATTCCGACAACCGCATCCGCATCCGAAGTTTCTCCCGGTACGCTGCGGCTCTGCTCTGGGAAGAATTTTGACACCATTTACTGGATCAACGGGACGTCAGCGGCTTACATCGTCCTGCACAACGCCCCCTGCACGAGCCTGAAGGGAAATTCTGTGGTCACCGTCGATGCCCGTGTGTTCGACCACGATTCCCGCTACATTGCCTCTGCAGTGGTGAACATGGGTCAGGGAGCTGGACTGCAAACCGGAGGCACTCTCGGCTCTCCTTACCTCTGGTCATTCTAAGCCTGGTGTAACCTTGCCGGTTCACCTGACCCGCTGATCTTGGATTCTTCCTGAGGCAGCAGGGCGGCCGTTCCTCACGCTTCGAAGTGCCGAGCAACGTCGCGTGAAGTAACGGCCGCTGGTGAAGAGTCTGGCTCCCGAAAGGTCCCGTAGACGCCGGCTGAGCGTGCTGTCCCACTTTCGTGTCAAGTTCTACGGCTGCCTGTACATAAGGCGAACGCGTTCTTCGAGCGTCACCGACGCAGTGCCGTGCGCGGACAGTCCGTTGACATCGCTGCTCGACGTGGCCGTCGAAGATGTGCAGCGAGCCCGGCACCTCTCTGATCGCCCCCGCTTGACACAGAGAGGTGCCGTTCAATGGACAGACCCAATGCCGGTGGTGTTCTGAAGGCTTTTTGTGTACCTCTAGACGGCCAGCCTCCCGTGAGGTGCGGCTGGTGTACTGGGTCCCTGGTCCGGGTCATTGAAGTCCGCCACGGCGCCGTATGTCGCCTGCCGCGGCAACTGACGCGGCAGCACCCGCAAATGCCGGGCTGCCGGGCGCCAACGGAGCCAGCGCCTTTCCAACTGGCTCATTCAAGAGCCGGAGTTCGGACCAGCGACCTGACGGGCCCCCGGGCAGAAGGGCTGAGCGCCCGAGGGTCTCAGTTTCCCACGTCCACCGTGCCTTCTACGGTACGCGGGAGGACCTGGGCAGGTCCGTGTGCGACCTGCGCCGCGTACTCCACTGAGTTCGACAGGAGTTCCGCGTGGCGCGCGTATAGTGCGCGCCCGTTGTGCAGAAACAGCACACGATCCGAGCGCTCCGCCGTGCTGACACGGTGAGCGATGACGACCAGGACACCGCCACGATCCGCGAAGGCTTGCTCCGCCCGAGCCTCGGCTTGCGGATCGAGGCTGCTGGTAGCCTCGTCGAGCACCACCACCGCCGCCGGGGTGAGGTGGACACGGACCAGCGCGACCCATTGCCTCTCGGCCGCGGACAGGTCGTGCCGGGATATCTGTGCGTCGAGTCCGCCCCTGGACCTGAAGGCTTCCGTCGCACCGATCTCGGCCGCCGCGGCCTGGATCTGCTCGTCAGTCGCCTTCGGTGCGAAGAGGCACACATTCTCTCGGAGGGTGCCACGGAAGACGTACGACTCCTGCGGCACTAGGGCGACAGCGCGGTGAACGCCATCGGTGTCAGCAGCGGGCAGCGGGATGCCGCCGAGACTTACCGTGCCCTCGGTAGGGGGGAGCAGCCCGGTCAACAGCCAGGCCAGGGAGGACTTGCCCACGCCGCTCGGGCCTACGACTGCCATCCGCTCGCCCGGGTTCAGGCGCAGGTCAAGGTCCCGAACCACCCAGTCGGCGGCGTGCCCGTACCGGAAGGACACTGATTCGGCTGCGAGGCCGGGCAACGGTGGTATCCGCGCCCCGTCCTTCCTCTCCGGAACGGTGTGACCACTCGTGGAGTGGTGGAGACGCCGGTGGGCCGCAAGGAATGGCGCCAAGGCGCTGCCACCGGATTGCACCAATCCCCGGATCGCCGGGACGAGACCGGTCAGCAGGTAGGTGACAGTGCCGGCCAGTTCGCCCGTGGACAGCCCGTGCCCATCAGGTTGGTACGGGGTGAGGGCAAGGAGGACGACGACGGGCAGATAGCCGCCCACGCCGACTGTGAAGCCCCGGACCAACCCGGTGCGTGCCAATGCTTCGAGAGCGCGGGCCTGTTGGTCCACGGCCGAGTGGAGCTCACGTCGCGCCCGGTCTTGTGCGCCGAGGGCGAGGATGTCGCGGAAGGCGTGCAGGGAGCCGCTGACCCGTCGAGACAGATCCTCGTCGGCGGTGAGCGCGGCAGAGTTCGCGGTCACCAGTGCGCCAAGTTGCCAGGCGAGGCCGCCCAATGCGGCGGCTACACACGGGACCACCACGACCAGGGTTTCGGGAGCCAGGACTGACAGGCCGATGAGCGTGCCGAAGAGCAGTACGGCGGCGTCGAGGCCGACGGCCAACAGAGCCCCCAGCCGGCGGCGCACCGACTCCACCTGGGAGACCAGTTTGGCGGCGGCTGCGTTCCCCGGCGCTCCCGCCCGCAGCGGGGCCGTGACGAGGCTGGTCGTGACGACCCGATGGGTCAGCCGTTCTCGCGTGAGTTCCGACAGGCGTCCCGTACGGCCGACCGATAGGCGGTTCGCCAAGGCGCCGAGGAGCAGTCCGAGTGCCTGAAGGCCCATCCAACCAAGGACCGCGTTCGGGCTGCCGCCGGTCACGACGGTGTCGGTGGCTTTGGCGAGGGCGTATCCCGACAGAGCGGCAGGACCGCTCTCCAAGAGCAGTAGCACGGCCAGGGCTGCGACGCCCCGGGCAGGGAACGAATCCCGTGGTGTGCGCGAACCGCGCCCACGCGTGTTGCCGTGACCATCACGCTTCATGATGCCGTCTTCCCGCACCCGGCGGCGAGTGTCGGCGCGGTCATGAAGACCGCGCAGTAGTCCGGCTCGGCCAGAAGGGTGTCGTGGCGGCCGACTGCGCGGACCCGCCCGCCGTCGAGCCAGATCACGACATCCACCTCCGCCGCGTCCGGGCGACGGGTGGCCAGCAGACGCATGGAGTCCTCCGTGCCTTGCGCCGTCGCCCGCAGCACAGCGGACTCGCTGACGGCGTCGAGGCTGGAGGTGGCGTGGTCGAACACGGTGAGACGGCGGCCGTGGAACAGCGCTCGGGCGATACCGAGGCGCTGCATCTCCCCGCCGGACAGTGCGAGTTCGTCGAGCGGGGTGTCGAACCCCTGCGGAAGGCGTTCGATGATGTGGCGGACGCGTGCGGCCTCGACGGCCATGTTGAGATCGTCCAGGTCGGTGAGGCCGTTCTCGGTCTGGGCCTGGCCGTAACCGAGTGCCTGCCCGAGGGTCTCCCCCACCAGCTGCGGATGTTCGAAGGCCACGGAGACGTCACCAGGCCGCACGGGCGTCCCGTCCAACGTGACCGTCCCTTGGTCCGGGACCAGTAGTCCGGCGGCAACGCGCGCGAGGACTGACGTTTCGTGCGCCGACACACCGACGATCGCCGCCGTGCTTCCCGGCGCCAGCTGGGCATCGACACCGTCCAGAACCGTCCGGCCGTTCTCGGTGACGCGAACGCCTCGCATCTCCAGGCCTGCACGGACCTCCACGTCGCGCGACGCATGGACTGGGCTGGGGACGGGCAGATCGAGCACCTCACGAACCCGCCCGGCACTGACCAGCAGCGCGGTAACGGCGGCGAGATCGGTGGTCTGCGCCGCGAAGGGGATGCCCACTCTCACATAGGCAACTGCCGCGACCACCTGACCGGCCGTCAAAATACCCTGGGCGCCCGCGATCGCCGCGGTGGCCAGGACTGCGATCTGTGCGGCGCCGATGAAGAGAGCCGACCGCCGCCCCACCCGACCGCCGATGCGCCACATGGCCAGACCGGCCGCCCGCTGCTCCGGCAGGCTCGCCAGGATGCGATCTGTCTCCTCGCTGGTCCTGCCGCTCGAACGGATCGTGCGAACGCCTACGAGCGCGTCGTCCAGTGCCTCGACGACCGCCGACTGGTGTTGCTGATAGGAGATGAGTACCGGGGTCAGGCGGCTCCCCACGTGTGTCTGCACGGGCACGCTGACGGCCAGGACAGCAAACAGGACGAGAGCGAGCGCCCAGTGGATGAGCGTGAGAGACACCAGCACATACAACACCGCCGCCACGGCGATAGCAGACCCGATCAGTTCGTAGCTTGCGTCCGCGACGTCCTGTGCGGGTCCACTCAGCCGCGCGCCGACGTCGCCGACCGAGAGACGGCGCAACGCGGGCAGTCCGGACTGCAGCACGCTGTCGATCATGGCGTGGCGCAGTCGGCGCAACGACTCGGCGCGGGCACGGCTGCGTGCCCAGCTGGCGGTTGCGGTAGCGGCACCACCTGCCACGACAAGGAGACCAAGGAGCATGAGACAACTCCACAGTTCCTCGTGGGATGCAGCCACGGCCCGGTCCACGGCGGTACCGACGACGGCCGGTACCAGCAATCCGCTCACGGCGCTCACCACGGAGGCAACGGCGGCCGCAAGGTTCCACGCCCAAGCTTGCCGTGCGGTGTCCAAGAGGAGACGCGCGGCCGCCGGGGCGCCGCTGGGGACATCGGTAAATGCAGTCCGCAGCGGTCTGGTGAGCCACATGGGTCCAGAGACCTTTCATCGATGCAGGCCGGCCGAACAAGCGGTGCGGCGCTGCAAAACATTGTTCAGGTGAGGTGCGGGGTCCACGGACGACCGCCGCCGTGCAACAGACGAAGCAGAAAGGAGGCACTGCCGGCTGCTCCGGAAGCATGCGAGTGGTCAGCACCCGACTCGCCGAACGCGACGAGATGCCGGTCACCCTTGTGGACAGCCTGAGCCGAGACGACAGCCGCGCAGTGCTCGGCCCAAGAGAGGTAGGGCCCATTGGACTTGAGCTCGGCCATGTCCAGGAGGAAGTGGCCCTGCCCCGCAAGTCCATGACACGCGCCGGCTGGGGCAAACGGCACCCCATACGCGACCGCAGCGGCGGCCTGGTCGGCTGTGGTCAAAAAGCGGTCGTCCCTCGTTTCTTCCCATAGTCGCGCCATGAATGTGCCCACTCCCGAGGAGCCGTGGCACCAGTACTCACTGACGGCAGCGATGTGTGGGCCCGCGGGCCACCATGCTGCCTCGGCCTCCACCGACGTTTCCGGCCCCGTGGGAACCCGCACGGTCCGCGTGACAGACGCGCGCAAGAGTGCCTCGCCCGCTCGCAGTGCCGCAGCGAGAAGCTCCGGCTCCTCCAGTTCGCGTGCCACATCGGCCAGGAAGGTGCCGATACCCGCTGCACCATGCGCGAAGCCGTAATAGGTCCTGCGGCCGTCCTCGGCACTCGATGACGGCACAGGCCACAACTGCTCGCCGTCCATGGGCAGCAGACCAGCCAAAACCCGGGCGATCGACCCGGCCCGGTCCAGGAGTACGCGCTCACCCGAGCGCGTCCCGAGGTGAAGCAGGGTCATCCCGGTGCCAGCGAGCCCGTCCATGGCGTCTGGGTTCGGCCACCTGGTCGGGAGATGCAGGGCAAGGTCCAGGGCCCGTTCCCGGGTGATGGTGTCCCCGCACGCATCGGCCACCTCGTACGCAGCCCAGGACAGCCCGGCGTGACCGGAGTACAGGCCGGGAACCAGCCGTGTCTCAGGCTCGACCCCCATGGAGCGGTCGAACCAACGGCTGATGCCGGGCAAGGCGTCGAAGAGAGCGCGCGACAGGTCGCTGTCGTCTTCGTTGAGTAGCGTCGCCGCTCTGGCCACCAGTGTCGCGGGGCCGGACGAGCCGACGTGGACGGTTCGCGGGTCGCGGCCGCGTTGCGCCGGGTCGGCCGCCCACAGCCACCGCTCCTGGGGCGCCGCTGTCCTCGCCAAGTAGCGCAAAGTGTCGCTGAGGAGAGCGCCGGGCGCAGGCAGCAGCAGGGAGGTGGACGAGGAGCGGGACCGTTGCAGGGTGGCCGGCGTGTCGTTTGACGCGCGGCACAATTCCTCCTGAGCACGGTCGAGTGACAAGCGTTCGGCCGGATCGCTTCGTAGGAGTCCCTGGATTACGTCCAGCAGGGTGGAGGCGCCCGACCGCCCCGCGAGAGCGACTCGCAGCCGGCGGATCAGTCGGTCCCCGTCGGCTTCGCCGTCATCCGAGGCAGCCGGCGCGGGGTCCTGCCGCAGACAGAGGAAGGCCAGGATGCCTCCGACTGAGTAGGCATCCAGGGCAGACCCTGCCAGGACCTGCCCTTCCTTGCCGCAGCGTTCAGGTGCTGCGTAGCCGGGGGTGCGCAGACCAGGCACGGGCTGGCCGAAAGGGGTGGCGGTCTCCAGGTCCACCAATCGCAACCCACCGTCAGGAAGGACCATCAGATTGCTGGGGCTGAGATCCACGAGACAGTACGCCTCGGCGTGCACACGCGCGACCAGCGAGCACAGGGCAACGCCCAGGGCGCGGATTTGGCCGAACGTGAACTCCTCTCCGAAATCCCGCAGTTCAGCCACCCTGCGTTCGAGGTCCATGCCGTCGACGGACTCCGTGACGAGGAAACGGTCACCGCTCGCCTCGAAGCAGTCCACGGGGTGCGGGACGGGCACCTCGGGTCTGAGCGCCCGCAGGACACTGGCCTCGCTGATCAGAGCGTCGCGCGCATCCCGTCCGGTTCCGTCCGGCTCGATATGCGACCGTGCCTGTTTGACCACGACGCGCTGGTTGGTTTCCTGATCGATCGCGCGGAACACTCCGCCGCGGTTGGTATGGCGGATCGCACCAGTGATCCGGTACCTTCCGGCCAGCAATGGTTCGCCGCTCCCGGCGGACTCCTCGGCACCCTCCTCGACGGGGAAGGGATCGGCGGCCCACCACGGCGGCTCGAACCAAGCGTGGCGTGGGTCGGGTACCAGACTGCCGTCCGGTGCCACCAGGACTTCCTCGTAACCGCCGCCGGCGTCGGCCAGCGTGCGCGTAACCGTGAAACGCCCGTAGCGGTAGTGGACCAGGCTCTCTGAGTGGAACCGGCGATCGGACAGGATACGTGGTCCGCTCAGACCGACGGTCGCCTCGTGGAGGGCCTGGACGGCTTCGCGGAAGGAACCACTGGCCGGGTACGCGGTGATGAATTTCCCGCTGGTCGCGCGATCGACCGACCGTCCCAGATCGCGCCGGACGGAGTCCTCGTCAGGAAGGTGCTTGAAAGGTATCCCGCGTTCGACGAGAAGCGCTGCAACGCGGTCCAGGACCGTGGCCGCATCCCGGGGAACGCTGGAGATGTGGATTTTCCATCCTTGCGGCGGCATCTGGTGACCGACCGGGGCGAGAAAATGCCAGTCGGATGTCAGCGTGCAGAGCCAGGCATCCTCACGTAGGTGTGCGCGGCTCACCCGCACGAGATCAGGCGTGGCGTCGATCATGAGCGAGGGTGGTTCCTTACGGGTATTGCGCGCCGTGGGCAGACCGGCAGAGGGTTTTTCTGCGGATACAGGTGTGCCGGCGAGCAAGCCCGCCGGCACACCGCAGAATCTCAGAGAGTCCAGCGGGTGAAGATGCTCATGTTCTTGTCGCCGCAGAGAGCGGCGGACACTCGCTCGGCGTCCATCTTGTCGAGCGCGCTGAGGAGATTCATGGCAGTTCCTTTCATCACGAATACTTTCAACGTCGAGGTGTGCTGTCCACGGACCCGGGACACCAACGAGTGGCGGCGTTCACAGAGTGAGGGCACGACTCATTGCCGCGGCGCACTAAATGCCCATGAGGTGCGTGGCCGGAAGCCGGCACCCCCCTCGACGCGTCTAGTAACCATAGGTGGTCATCCCATCTATGGAATAGAACTCTGACGCCAGTTCACCGCCCTTGCGAGCGGAGTCGCCTGCAACCGGGCCGTGTGGCGACAGCAGTGCCGCCCATCGACGATGCCGACCGGCGCCCCACACCCGACCAGGTCCTGCCGCCTCCCCAGGTCTCGCCCACACTCCCTCGGTCAGGTCCGCGACATGGACCGGTTCTGGGGGCAATGCGGTCCGGGACAGACCAGCTGCCCGTCCAGGAGGTTCACCGGGGGGCACCGCTGGGTCCGGCGGGATCGAGACAGTAGCCCTGAGGCCCTGTCGGGAGTGTCTGATAAACGGCGGACTGTCGATCATGGAGTCGCCAAGTAACTGAGATGACGATCGAGCACGAGTCCGTGGCTGATCCGCCCACGTCGGACGGGCAGTTGATCGCGATGCTGGTCGACCGGGCTCGGAGCGAGGGCCTGCAGTTGACGGGCGAGGGCGGACTGCTGCAGCAGTGGACCAAGAGGATGCTGGAGTCTGCCCTGGAAGGCGAGATCACGGACCACCTCGGTTACGAGAAGCACGACGCGGCCGGCCGGAACACCGGCAACAGCCGTAACGGGACCCGGTCCAAGACCGTGCTGACCGATGTCGGACCGGTCGAGGTCAGGGTGCCCCGTGACGTGGAGGGCAGCTTCGAGCCGCAGATCGTGCGCAAGCGGCAGTCTGAGCCGGCACAGTCGCGGGCTCTACTGCCGTATCAGGCAACGTTCGCCATGCTGTTGCTGGGCTGGACACTGCCATACTCGGCGCTATGGGGAGAGCTTCGAGTCGCACCCGATCGTGGGGACCCGGTGATCTGACCGGTGGGCTGGTCGATCAGGTTTTCGCGGAGGTGCGTCACACCGTGCCCGGGTTGATCATCGAACGTCTGGCGGTCGCGCACGCCAATGATGACGACAACGTGTACTACCTGGGTGATGCGGCCATCCTGGATCGCGTCCAGCTCGATACCGGCCCGGATGGTCAGCCGCCCTTCCTGGTTGAGGCCGATGATCGGGTGGTGACCTCAGATGTCGCAGAGGCAGTCGCGGCTGCTTCGCGGGGGCTGGGTTCAGGCGACGTTGATTTTGGCGACGATCTGACGTAGGCGGTTGTCGTTGGCGTGGCGGTTCCGCCAGATGATGTAGCGGCGGATCATGCTGCCCTGTTCTTTGTGGCTGTCGTGGTCGGTGCCGTCGAGGGTGAAGTAGCGCAGGGCGGTGAACTGGGCTTCGATGCGGTTGAGCCAGGAAGAGTTGGTCGGGGTGTAGGCGAGCTCGACGTTGTTCGCCTCGGCCCAGTCCGCGACTCGGCGGCAGCGCTTGGTGGTCAGGTGCGGTGAGTAGTTGTCGCAGACGATAGCGATGCGCTTCTCGGCCGGGTAGAGGCTGCGTAGGTAGCGGCAGAACTCCAGGAACTTCGAGCGGTTCTTGGTCGTCTTGATGTGCCCGTAAAGCTTGTCCTTGCCCAGGTCGTAGGCGGCGAACAGGTGCCTGACCCCGTGTAGTCGGGTGTAGTTTGCTCGTCGCCTCGGCCTGGGACCGCGCTCGGGGTCTTTGTGTGTGCCGCCGCGCTCGGCCCATTGCCGTCCGGGGTGGGGCTGCAGGTTGAGCGGCCCGAACTCATCAACGCAGAAGATGACGGTGGGCTCGCCGTCCTCGGCTATGACCTCGCCGTCGGCGATCGCGTAGAGGTGCTCGACCCGGGCCTTCTTGGCCTCGTAGTCGGGGTCGCGGGAGGTCTTCCAGGTCTTCACGCATTGAAACGAGACGCCCTCCTCGCGGAGCAGAACCCGAAGGCCCTCGTGGCTGATGTCGTCGACCACCCCCTCGGCGACCAGGAAGTCGGTCAGCTTGGCCAGGCTCCAGGTCGAGAACGGCAGGCTGTGCTCGGCCGGCTTGGACTTGGCGATCTTCTTGATCTCGCGGCGCTCGGGCAGGGTGAAGGTCCTCGGGCGTCCGCCTTTGTACTTCGGGTAAAACGCCTCGAAGCCGTCGTTGTTGAAGTCGTGGATCACATCCCGGACCCGGTCCGGGCTGGTGAACGTCACCTCGGCAATCTTCGTCACCGGCATGCCCTGCGCGGACAGCAGTAACATCTGTGCGCGCCGCCAGGTCACCACTGAGCCGGTCCCTCTGCGGATGATTCGCAGCAGGCGTCGGCCCTCGTCATCATCAATCTCACGAACCCGTACGCGTTCGGCCACCCGCACAGCGTGGCGGCCCGCGACTGCCGCAGCGATCACCCAGGCGGCGCGTCACATCACAAGAGGGCAAACGTTGCCTGACGCGGCACTACCTTCCGCTTCCGGCGTTCGCTACCGCGCAAGCTGGTTCTGGCGCTTGCCGCGTCGGTGGCCGTCGCGATCCTCGTGGGGACAGAAGTCGTGCTCTGGTGGTGGTGATGGGGCGTCTTCGGGGCGAAGACTGGCCGTTCACCCCCGCGAGGCAACTCGCGCGCTGCGGTCCGGCGACCTGGTGTGGTCGCCGGACCGCGGGGCCTTCGTCTGGGTCGACGCGCTGACCCAGAAGGTCCGCGAGGACGGCCGCATCATCAACGTCGCCGCGCTGGTCGCGGTGGGTGTCAACGCCGACGGACACCGCGAGGTCCTCGGCCTGGACGCCGCCACCGCCGAGGACGGCGCCGGCTGGCCGGCGTCACCGGCACCCCGGCGCGCAGATCCAGTCCGGCACTCTGGCCCAGTACCCCACGGCGGACGAGCACGCATGACAGCTCGCGCCGCCGGTAGCTTGCGACGCCGGCCGCGTGGCACCCCGCACGGTCCCCCGCATGACAAGCTGTGCTTCCCACTGCCCAAGTCCAGGAGGTCACCATGACTGCAGCGTCTCCATCGCAAGAAGGTTCCGAGCCGGCCAACACCGAGCGCCCCGCCCTGACGCCCGACGAGGACGGTCAGTATGACCTGAAGGCCAAGTTCCGGGAGGCCCTGGCGCGCAAACGCGGCATGCAAGCGGAGGCCACCGCCCTCGCTGCGAACACCGACGCGTCGAAGGCCCGCGGCGCGCACGGCCCGGCTGCCAGCCAGCGGTCGTTCCGACGCAAAAGCGGCGGCTGAGAGGTCGTTCTCGGTGGCGTTACAGCCACCGGATCTTCACCAGCGCGCCCACCACCTGAGTCCACCCGGCGGCGGGTGCTGCGTACCCCTGCTGGTTGCGGGTCAGGTGCCGGTGTCACTGCTGGTGCCGTCGTGGGGCATGGCCAGCGCTGCTGTGTGAGTGCGGATGCGGCGGTATTTCTGCTCGGTGGTGTGCCCGTCCCACTGGGCCCACGGGTCGCCGGCTGGAACCGGCTGGACGTGGTCGAACAGAGACAGGTCGCCGGGCTGGTCGAAGCCGACCAGGAGGGTGAGCTCGGCGATGATCTCGTCGGTCAGCGGCCGTGCCAGGAGATCGCATCACAGCGGCGCCGGTACCCGCCGCTCCCTGGCGCAGACCGGGACACCACACGGCCGCGTCGACCCAACAGCCGGACGCACGGATCTCGCGGCGTCCCTGCGTCAGTTCCGCAGCGTCGTTCCTTGACGACGCCCGATGTCCCACGCCGCGCGGCGCCGGACCGTGGAACAGCTCACCTTCGTCCGCCCCGGGCGACATGAGGGTCACTACGGCACGTCGGGCCGCCCCCGCTCCGGGAGCGGGGCGGCGAACTGCCAGCCGGGGGTGAGGAGCGCGTCGACGGCGGACACTGCTGTGCGCAGGCGGTCCTCGTGCGGGCCGGTCAGCAGCACGTGCGGGAGGGCCCTGCGGGTCAGTTCCTCGTGGAAGCGGGTCGTCATCCAGGTGCGGAGGTGCTCGCCATCGCGGAGGCCGTCGTCCTCGAAGGGGACGCCCGCGTCGTCCGTAAGGAGCCAGAGGTGGTGGCGGGCGCGGGCCGCGATGGATTCGACCTGGGGGTTGGGGGTGCCCATGTAGCGCTCGTGCCAGATCGTGGTGGCCAGGGGGTCCGTGTCGCAGAACAGGACGGGGGAGCCGGCGCGTGCTGCCGCGTTCTCGTCCGCGAGTTGGTGTTCGGCGATCACCCCGAAGTCGGGCGAGGTCCACGTGACTTCGTCGAATGTGGCCTCCGGGCGGACCGCCAGGAGCTCTGCGTACTTCTCCTCGCTGTACGCCCGGCCGTACTCCGGCACCCACCGCGTCGCCGCCCACGCCCCGCCCCGCGCCCGGTAGTGCTCCGCCAGCGCCTCCGCCATCGTCGTCGTGCCCGTCGACTCCGCCCCCACCACGACCACCCTGCGGGTCAGCCCAGCCCGCACCGGGGCCGCCAAGTACGGCCAGCAGCCCACGGGGTCCCTGCGGACGGCCGTGCCCGAGACCGGATAGGTCGTGCGGGCGACGTCGACCGTCACCGGCGTCGCGCCGAAGCGGCGGCCGAGTTCCTCGCCGTACGGCTCCGAGGTGAAAACGGCGTCCACCAGGTCGGGTACCGCCGCCCGGAAGATGGCCATGTGGGCGTCCCACACCGCGGGGTCGGTGACGTCGACGGGGATGTCGTCGACCGCCCCCACGACCTCGATGCCCACCTCCGGGTGCTCCTCGCGCATCCACGCCACCCGGTCCGCGAGCGGGATCGACTCCACCGCGGAGGCGCACACCAGCACCGTGAGCCGGCGGCATCGCGCGGCGGCGGTGCGGACCAGGTGGTGGTGGCCCGCGTGCGGCGGGTAGAACTTGCCCAGCACCAGCCCGTGGTCGAACTCGCTCATGCCAGCGCCTCCTTACGGGCAGCCCCGGCCTCGCTCAGCCACGCGCGCAGTCCGACCGCGCACAGCAGCAGGAAGCCCGCGTAGAGCAGCGAGGTGAGGTAGAGGCCCTTGTACGCGTACAGCGGGATGTAGACGACGTCCGCGGCGATCCACAGGTACCAGGACTCGATCTTCTTCCGGCACTGGCCGTACGTGGCGGCCAGCGACAGCGCCGTGGTGAGCGCGTCCCAGAACGGCACCGTGGAGTCGGTGGCCCGGTCGAGCAGCACGGTCAGGCCCGCGGTGGCGAGCACCGTCGCGGTGGCCAGGATGCGCCAGGTGCGGGCGTCTGTGCGGCTGACGGCGAGATGCCCCGACGCCCCGGCGATCCAGGACCACCATCCGTACACCGCCAGCGCCACGTACACGACCTGCAGGGCCGCGTCCGCGTACAGCCCGGCACCCGCGAAGAGCAGGATGAAGAAGAGGTTGTTCCCGATGCCGACCGGCCAGTTGGCGATGTGCCTTCGGGCCACGAGCCATACGCAGAGCGCTCCGCTGCCGAAGCCCAGCACCTCCACCCAGCTGACGGGCGTGTCCAGCAGGGTGAACAGGGGCTCCTGAAGCGGGGCGAGTATGTCCGCGAGAACCACGCGGTGACCTCCTAAATGTCACCCTGACGATAATCCCCCTGGAGTGCCGGGACAAGCGACTTTTCCCCGCCGCTCAGAGCCACCCCCGCCGGGCCGCCGCCAGCCCCGTCTGGAAGCGGGTGGCCGCCCCGAGTTCCGTCATCAGGCGGTGGATGCGCCGCTGCGTGGTCCGGGCGCTCCAGCCCTGGGTGCGGGCGATCGCCGCGTCCGTGAGCCCCGAGGCCAGCAGGCTGACCAGGGCCAGGGTCTCGGCGTCCGGCTGACCCGCTTCCGCAGGAGTCGGCCCAGCCGCCTCCCCCAGCGGGATCGCCCGCTCCCACTGCGCCTCGAAGAGCGCCTGCAGCGCCACCAGCATCGGCGACGGATGGATCAGATACGCCGCGGACTGGCCGCCCGGAGCCAGACTGAACGGGATGATCGCCGCACGGCTGTCGCTGATCACCAGCTTCAACGGCAACTCCGGCCGCATCCGGGCCTGTTCCCCCGCCCGAATGCTCGGCATGATGTCGTCCTGCAGCCTGCCGGGCCACGCCACCGCCTCGCGGTCGTAGATCACCCGGTGGGTCACCCCGGTCCGCTGCCGCTCCAGCTGGCCGTCCAGATTGCTGCCGGGCCGGTCGACGTACGGAGGGCGGTCGAAGGCGCACACCTCACGGCGCGCCCCCGTCGTCAGCCGGTGCACGGCCTTGCTGATGTCGTCGCGGTCCGTCAGCAGTTCCGCGGCCATGTCCGGGTGGCTGATCCTGGCCGCCTCCCGGTGCGTCTCGACCAGCCGCTGCACCAGTGCCCGCGCGTCGCCGAGCTGCTGCTCCCGCTCGTGGATCAGCGCGCCGACCGCGACATCGGGAGCCGCGGCCGAGAACCTCGGCGGCCGCCCCGCGCTGCGCACCGCCAGGCCGTCCCTGACCAGGCCGGACAGCAGCTTCCCCGCCGCGGGCGCGGCCAGGCCGCACGCGTCCGCGACCTCCGCCGCCGTGCACCGCGGCATCCCCACCAGCGCCGTATATACGCGCTCCGCCTCCGCCGTGAACCCCAGTACGGTAAATTCCATGCCTTCTCCCACACCTCCGTGGCACCAACCGGCCACCTGGCGGAGGTAGGCCACCTTTCCCACCTTGCGTCTCGTCCGCCGCACTTGACATCTTCCAGCAACGAGCGCGCTGCCCCGCGTTGAGGTGGGCGTCAGCGCGCCGCGGTGTGTCCCCCCGCACACCCTCGCCCCGCTGAAAAGGTGTCCCATGTCGCGTGCCCATCCGCACGGCAGACGGCGGCTCGGTGCCGTGTCCGTCACGTCCGTCGTGTTCCTGGCCCTCACCGCCGCACTCCCGGCCTCCGCCGCTCCCGGTCCCGGTCCCGCGGTCGGCGGCTCCGTCCCGTCCCTCGACGGCACCTCGCCGCAGAAGGCGCCGCCCGCCCAGCGCGCCGGCGTCGTCCCGGGCCAGGTGCTGGTGACTCTCTCCCCCCAGACCGCCGTGACCGGCCGCAAGCTGCCGGGCAACCGGGCCCAGGCCCACGCGCCCGGGACCAGCAGCGCCGCCGTGAACGAGAAGCTGAACGCGGTCGGGGCCACCTCGCTCCAGCCGCTCCTCCCCTCCCTGTCGGCCGCGGCCACCGAGTCGATGACCACATCGGCCCGCACGCGGCTGGGCGCCGACGCCGCCGACCTGTCGCGCACCTACGTCGTACGCACCGGGAACCGCGACTCCGCCGCCGTCGCCCGCACCCTCCAGGGCACGCCGGGGATCGCGAGCGCGGAACCGAACCGCTACGTGAACACCATGAACACCGGCGGGCAGCAACTGCCCACCACCGCAAGGGCGTCCGCGAAGCGCACTCCCGCGACCGCTCCCACGCCCGCGGCCTCCCCCGTCCCCGCCAACTTCGCCCTCACCGACTCCGCCCAGGCCTTCCTCAACGCCGGCGGGGTCAACGCGGTGGGCGCCTTCGACATCCTCCAGGGCCGCTACGGGCAGCAGCCCGGCGCCGGCCGCACCATCACCAACGTCTCCGTCGGCGACCTCACGGACCAGGCGATGGCCGACGCCGGTGACGCCTACGTGCAGAACCACGGCCCGACCACCGTGCTCCAGGACGGTCAGCGCTACCTCGACCTCCCCTCCATGCCGCTGATCCCCGCCTACGTCGCCGCTCCCGACGGGAGCCTCAGCGGCACGGCGTCCACCGAGGACCAGGACCCCGCACTCGGCGAAGTCCTCCTCGACTTCAGCGTCATGGCGCCCCTGGCCCACGACCGGCAGCGCCCCGGCCGGACCGGCAGCGACTACACCGACCTGCTCGGTGTCGCCCCCGGTGCCGACTACCGCCTCGTCGTCCCGCAGCAGCCGACGATGGACCAGATCGCGACCGCGCTGCTGGCCGCCGCCCACCAGTCGCCCAAGCCGGACGTCATCACCGCCAGCCTCGGCTTCGGCACCGACGCCCAGGGCTTCCCGGGCCGCTACCTGGAGGACGACCCGTACATCCGGTCCGTCGTCGCCTCGATCGTCCAGAAGGACCACGTCGTGGTGGTGATCTCCTCCAACGACGGAACCCGCCTCTACACCCCCGCCGCCGTCGGCCCCGACGGCGGCAGCACGCCCACCGACACCGCGAAGAGCGACAAGTCGGCCACCGACATCAACGACGTGGCCTACTCCACCACCCCGTCACACGTCCCCGACAGCGGCGCGATAGCCGCCGGCGGCACCACCCTGGACGACACCCTCGCCTCCCGGACCGGGCCCGCCACCACCGCCGAGACCCGGATCAGCGGCTTCGGCACCTTCTCCTCCGGCTTCGGCACCCGCATCGACCTCTCGGCGCCCAGCGACAACATCGTCGCCTTCACCCACACCGAGCGGGGCGACGCGCAGTCCGTCACCCCCGTCCTCAACGGCGGTACGTCCGCGTCCGCACCCGAGATCGCCGCGGCCGCCGCCGTGGTGCTCCAGGCCGCCGGCATTGCCGGGCACCACCTGACCCCCGCACAGGTACGGGACGTCCTGCAGCGCACCGGCCGGGCCGTGCCCACCCCGGCGCAGATCGACCGTGAGCTCAACGTCGGCCGGCAGATCGACGTCACCGCCGCCGTCGAGGACGTCCTCGGGCACCGCGCGAGCGGGACCGCGGCCGTACGGCTGTCGGTCGCCCACCGGGTCACCGCCGGCGCGCTGGGCGGGCAGTTCCTGGAGACCACCGACCCGAACCGCATCGACCTCGGCGACATGGCCTCCGGCGGCAACGGCATGGGCCTGGTGGGCCCGGTCACCTTCGCCGGCGACGTCACCGGCCTCCCGCGCGGTTCGAGCCCCACGTACACGCTCACCGTGGGCACGAAGACCTGGCGCTCCTCCGGCCCGGCGATCCGGGTGACGCCGACCGAACTGCTCGGCGCCGCCGGGCTCCCGGTGGTCTCCGCCTCCGACCGCACGATCACCGTCACCTACCGCGTCCTGACCGGCGGCCGGACCCAGGCCACCGTGCGACGCGTCCTCACCGTCGGTCCGAGCGACGGCCGTTACGTGGAGGGGCCCGCGCCCAAGGCGCCCGCGGTGGTGAAGGCCGGCCACGCGGTCACCGTCAGCTACGACCTGTCCGGCGTCGCCACGACCAGCGACCCGCAGCTCGTCGTGTCCACCGTCGGCCACTGGAACCCCGCCCTCGCGCCCCTGTTCAGCGCCGCCTGGCACCAGCCCCTGACCGCCCCTTCCGGCACGGTCACCATCCCCGCCGACGCGTTCGGCGCCGGAGGCGGCCTCTACGGCATCGGCATCGCCCAGTCCGGCTTCGGCGGCAACCCGAGCCAGACCGGTTACGGGGAGTTCGCGCCCGTCCGCGTCGACGGCGGTACCGCAAGCCAGCGCCCGCAGGCACCGCTGGTCACCGGGCTGGACGGCGTCCCCGCCCACAGCACCCAGGTCACCCGCGCCAAGGCCGGCTTCTCCGTGCGCTACGACGTACGCGACGTGCCGGGTGCGAAGTACGCGCAGGTGGAGTTCGCGGCGCCCGCCCCGACGCTCCACGACTCGCTGAACACCTTCACCAACGCCAACGGCACGGCCCTCGACGGCGACGGCGTCGACGCGCCCTCCACCGCCCACCGCGTCCTGCCCGCCACCAAGGGCAGCGTCGACCTCGACGCCCTGCGGCTGGGCCTGTCCACGTCCACGGTCTACGGCGTGCGCGTCATGGCCCTCGACAGCAAGCACCGGGTCGTCGGCCAGGCCTCCCCCGTCTCCACCCTCGAAGTGGACGACGGCCTCGCCCCGGACGGAAGCACGGTGCTGTCCTTCGCCGCCGCGGGCGACGACTCGGTCGCCGCGCTGCGGACCGTCTCCGGCGCCACCGAGGTCCGGCACTACTCGACCAGGACCGGCCGCTACGGCCCGGTCATCGCGTCGGACAGCGGCGACGGTTCGGAGTACGAGGTCATCGGCGTGGCACCCGCCACGCACCGGGCCCTTGTCGTGCACCAGGCGACGCCGGACGGCGACGTGCTGGTGGAGACCTGGGACACCGCCCGCGACACCCTCGTCGGGCGCACCACGCTCGCCGCGGCCGACTACCGGTTCGTCGTCGGACGCGTCGACGCCGCCCGCTCCCGCGGCGCGGTGCTGCTGCGGGCCGTCGCCGACAACAGCGACCTGGTGCTGCCCGTCGACCTGAAGCACGGCACCACCGACGCCCCCGTCCCGGCCGACCTGCCGGGCGTCGCCAAGGGCTCGTACAGCCTGCTCGACATCGACTCCTCCACCGGCGACGTCTACCTGGCCAAGGGCGCTCCCATCGCCCTGTGCCTGGGCGGCGTCCAGATCCCGCGGGTGAACACCGCGACCCGCAGCGTCACGCTGGTGGGGACCATGTCCGGTTGCAGCAACGGCTTCTCCTCCGACGACGCCGGCACGCTCTACAACCTGTCGGCCACCTCGCCCAGCACCAAGATCGTGCCGACCAGCGTCCTCGGCTCGCTCGACGTGGCGACCGGCGAGACGGACGACCCGGTGGCCGTACGGCGCGGCCCCGCCACGGGGATGGCGGTGGACGGCGCCAACGGGCTCGCGGTGGCGGCGTTCACCGCGCCGGAGGGCACCAGCTACGCGGGCTCCGGCACGGCCGTCGTCGCGGACAACAACGCCACCGGCCAGCTGCTGGTCATCGACGTCACGACCGGGGAGGTGGTGAAGACGCTGACCGGGTTCCAGATCACGGGACACGGCGGTCCCCTGGTCCACGGCGGTGTGATGAACTCCGTCCAGCTGGACCCGGCGACCCGCACCGGCTGGACGTACGGGGCGTACGACGAGCAGATCCGCCAGTTCTCCTACTGAGCGCGAGCGCGCACTGAGGTCCGGGGGCGGGAAGCGATCGGCGCTTCCCGCCCCCGTGGCACGCCCGCCCGCGCCTTTACCGAATCACAACCATGGACACAGGCTCCTGTGCAACCCTCCGCAGTACCGCGGGAGTAGTGGAAGGCGAGCGGTGTGCCGGCCGAACGGCGGCAGCGGCTCCACGCCGGCTGTGCCGACCGAGGAGGAGACTCGAGTTGTCCGGATTCAGAAGTGCATCGATAGCGGCCGCGCTACTGGGCTGCGCCCTGGTGCTCTCGGGGTGCACAGACTCCTCCGGGTCCGGGTCCGACTCCGCCACGGGCACGACCACTTCGCCCTCCCCGGAGGCCTCCGCCCCGGCGGACTCCCCCACCGAGGCGCCTCCTTCGGCCTCGTCCTCCGCCACGACACCGGCGCCGTCGCACAGCCCCACCGTGTCGGCCAAGGCCACGGCCAAGACCCCGTCCAAGGCCCCGCAGGCGCCCGTCTCCGTCCCCGGCTGCCGCAATCTGTCCGCCGGCAGCGAGGTCAAGGCGGCGGTGACGCGGGCCTACACGCGCAGCTACCCCCGCTTCGTCCACATCGCGCCCGCGCCCCACCGGTTCTTCTACGGCCAGTGCGGCACCGTCCGCTACGCCGCCACCCCGTTCGACCCCACCTCCGGCGCGAACGAGGGTGAGCTCGTGGGCCTGCAGGACGAGGGCGGCGCCATGAAGTACTTCCGCGCCGGCTCCGGGGCCGACTGGACGTACCTCACCAGCGACGGCTTCCCCGCGGGCCCGCACGGCTGCGCCGACATCCCGCAGATCCCCCGGGCCCTGGCCACCGCCTGGCGGAACTGCGCCGTCGGGTAAGGGCATTGCTGCGGCCACCGACGCACGCGCACGCGGATTCGAGGGGTGCGCGGGCGTCGGGATGATCCGGCCGATTCCGCTGCAACAGAACCCGGCCCTGTCCCCTGGTGCGAGTGGCAACGGCCGGGGTCAGCCAAAAAGACCACCCATATCCCAGGGGCACCCGACCGGGGCGCCGTACGGGACAAGATCCGGCGAACCGGATGTGGTCGTGGTCTCACGGACAATGACAGCAAGCCGGCGAAGTAAAGGCAATACCTTTGCGGTGCGATGCCACTCGAAGAATGGCCGTAAAATACCCGTTCTGTAATTGACCATGGTGCCGAACTGGCCCTGTGCGTCGATTGCTCGGGCCGCCACGTCGCGTGATTGTCCGGATCCCGCCCACCCTGCCGTCGTACGCGACATCACATGCACATACCGAGTGGACCGGACCCCGGCGCCCCTTCACGCTACCCATGGAGGCCCCTCACCGCCGGGCTGCAACCCACGGTGACATCCCCGGGGCCGCCGAGCGAGTGGCAACGAGCATGGGAGGTCCCCCAGCGTGCCGCAGGACACGCGCACTGACGATTCGCCCACCGAAGAATCCATACCGAGACGTCGCGGTATTCGGCTGCCCACAGCGGTCGTTGTCATCCTGGCCGCGCTGGCGCTGGGCATCACGCTCGCGTCCCGCATCCGGATCGACATCCACATAGCGGCACCGACACTGCCGGCCCTCATCGCGGCGGAATTGATCCGGCGGCTCGTCCGCTCCTTCATTTACCCCAAGGACCGGTGAGCGCCGAAAGCACCGAACCGGCGCAGCGGCCACACCCGTTGCGCCGGCTGCGGGCGTACGCGTCCCCGGTTGCGAGCCGGGCGGCTCACGTATGCGCGGACCGTGGATCCGGGGCGGACGAAATCAGTTGACGCGGTCGGCAGAATGCCACGCATGGGTACAGACATCAGCGGCTTCCTCGAATACCGGGCGCCACAGGACGATCAGGAGCCGCCCTGGCGCACCGCACACGACCTCGGCTCCCTTTACGGGGGCCGTGACTACGATGCGTTCGGTTGTCTCTTCGGGGTCCGCAACTACGCGAACTTCCGTCCCTTGGCCGCATGCCGGGGTCTGCCCGCCGACACCTCGGCCACCGTGAGTGCGCGGTTCGCTCAGCTGACCGAGTGGTACGGCGAGGACGGCTTTCACGGCACCACATGGATCACCTGGGCCGAGGTGAAGGCGGTCGACTGGGACGAGCGAGCGGAGAAGCCCGACAGCCGGATTCATGAGTACCGCCAGACGTCGAACGGGCTCAGGATGACGGGCAAGGCCTCTTGGAGCCCTGCATTCGCCGAGGCTGTCGGTCTGCAAAGAGGCGAAGACCGGGAGTGGCCCGAAGGAAGCGAGTGGCTCATCGGGGAGACGGTCTACAGATCCGTCACCCTCCGCCGCAGGGACGCCGTCATCGAAACCGGCGAGTGGCAATCCGTCTGGGATGCCATGAAAACACTCGCGGCACAGCACGGTGACGACAATGTTCGCCTCGTCGTGTGGTTCGACGACTGACCAGGACGTCCGGGACCGCGCATCACCGGGCGCCCCCTGGACCGTCCCAGGGGATCGTCGTCCGGCTCGCCTGCCGGACCCCTGTTGAGGGGCGCCCAGCGGACCGTGGCCGCCGGTATGCGGCGCGCGGCGGCCTCGCGCGTCCGGGCGCCCGGCGGAAGCTGGACGAGAACGCGCGCCGCCGGCCGAGAAGGCCCGCGGCTCAACTCCTGGAGCCGTTCTGAAGGAACCGTGCGACGACGGCCGCGGCCTGCTCCGGGTGCTCTTCCAGCCACCTGCCGAGGTGCTCGCGGACGGCCTCCCCGACGCAGGCGGACACTGCCGTGTTGCCCAGCACGCTGCGGGTGGCTCCCTCGAACTCGAGACGGTCCAGCTTCACCGACACGACCGCCGTCAGGCCCTCGCAGATCCGCTCGACGCCGAGGTCGGTTTCCGCCGCGGACAACAGTCGCTGCTTTCGTGCGTAGGCGTTGAGCGCGGCCGCCGCGCCGTCGCGGAATCCGGACACATGTGCGCCGCCACCATGGGTGGGGCAACTGTTGGCGAAGCTGCGCAGCCGTTCTTCGCGCGAGGCGCACCACCGCAGGGCGACCTCCGCGCGCCCCTGCATCCGCTCGTCCTCCCACTCGAAGGCGATGACGTCGGGGTGTACGGGCGTGCGCGCCGGCGCGTCGAGGAAGGCGACGAAGTCCCGCGCCCCGCCCGGGAACCGGAACCGTACCGACCGGGGCTCGCCCGGAAGGCGCGTGTCGGTCATGGAGATGGCCAGGCGCCGGTTCAGGAAGGCCAGTTCCCTGAAGCGCTCCTCCAGCACCGCGAACGAGCACTCCACGGTCTCGAAGATGTCGGGATCGGGCCGGAAGGTGAGGGTGGTCCCGCTGCCGTCCGCCGCCCCCACGGCGGTGGGCGGGGCGGCCGCGACTCCGCGCGTGTACTCCTGGACCCAGCGGGTCCCATCGCGCCGGACCTCGGCCGTCAGACGGCTCGACAGGGCGTTGGTGACGTAGGGCCCCAATCCGACCATGTCCAGGTACGCGAGGTCGCGGCCGCGGGCCTGCCCCCCGGAGTGCGCGCTGGTCAGCAGTGCTTCGAGGCCGAAGCCGTCTTCGTCGGCCTCGACAGGGACCCCCGGCCCGTCGTCGGCGACGCTCACGCCGCCGTCCGGGGCGAGCGTGACATCGACGGAGGTGGCACGGCCGGCCAGGACCTCGTTCACCGGCCAGCCCACCACCTCGTACACGGCACGGTGCAGGCCCCGTTCACCGGTCGAGCCGACGTACATCCCGGGCCGCTTCCGAATGCCCTCCCACGCGTGCAGCACCGTGATGTGGCTTTCGTCGTAGCTCGTGATTTCCTCGCTCACAATGTCCCCCTGCGACCGTGTCCAGAAGTGCCGCCCAGCCTAGGCGAATCACGGGAAAGGGCCAGCTCAGGGCCGGTTCGAGGAAAGCGCGGACGGGCGGGTGAGCACCTTCCCGCGTCCCGTTGACCCAAGGAGTCACGGGAGGCGGTGAGATGGGGACCGGACCCCGGCCGAGGCCGCACACGGCCCCTTCGCGGGCTCCGCCGAGGCCTCCGATTTCGCCGCCTCGTCCCTCACGGTGCCGTGGATGTCAGTGACCCCTTGGAAACTGCCGGCCCTGATCAACACACATGATGTCGACTGGACGACCGGCCACTTGCCCGGTCAGGTATGCGGGGTCCCGGACCGTCTCGGGAACATGCCCTCCCCGGACCCCGCAGTACGGGCCAAGGGGTTCGAGGGGTTCCGTGCGGAGGCCCATGACCAAGGAGCCGTCGACCCGTGCACCGCGGCGAGCCTGCTCCGTTCCTGTTCGCCATGGCCGACGACCCGGCCAACCCCGACCGGGCGACGATCGTCATGCTGCTCCTCAGCATGGGGAGCGAGGCTCAGGAGCGTGACCCCGAAGGCATCTACTTCACGGTGAACGGAGTCGAGTCGACCGCTCACGTCGACATCACCGCCGAGATGGCCGAGCGGACGGATGCCTTCGTCCGTTACGCGGCGGACCCGGATCCGTTGGTCCGCCGCCCGGCGATCGAAGCCGTCGGTCTCTTCCTCGCCGACGGCGGGCGTGCCGCCCGCATCGTGGCCGAGCGCCTGCATGCCGCGCACGGGATCGTGGAGCGGTTGCTGATCGTCCGCACGCCGGCGCGTCTGGCCGTCCGGCTGGTGAACCCGTGCGGAGTGAGGGTGGGCGCGCGATGACCGTCCGCACGGGCGGGAAGCGCCCAGCGGACACGACCGGGCCGCGCCCCCGTCATCCCCCGCGCAGCGAGTTCTCACGCCGGAAACGGGCGGGTGTCGTGCCGAGGTGGGCCCGGAAGGCCCGTGAGAACGCGGACTCGGAGTAGTAGCCGACCTGTCCGGCGACGGTCGCGACGGTGGCGTCGGTGGTGGTGAGCAGTTCCGCCGCCGCCATCAGCCGTGCCCGGGTGAGGAAGTCGCCCACAGTCGTCCCGGTGTCCCGCGTGAAGTGGCGCAGGAAGGTGGCGCGGGACATGGCGGCCGTGCGGGCGAGCCGATCGATCGTCCAGTCGGCTCCGGGGTCGTCGAGCATGCCCTCGACGGCCGACGCGATACGGCCGTCGGCCGCCGCGGTCCACAGGGTGGTGCGTGTGGCATCGCCCCGCGCGGTGCGCAGTACCATCGCGAGCAGCACGGTGCACAGGGCGGAAAGGATCGCCGCGGTGCCCTCGCCCTCACGGCGCGCCTCACCGCGCATCAGGGCGCTGAGCATGCGCAGCACCTCGTCGCTCTCGGCCGACTGCCCGAAGGAGACGTGCACCGGGTCGGGCAGGCTCGCGAACAGCAGTGAACCGGCGCCGGCGTCGAAGGTGTAGTGCCCGCAGAACAGGTCGATGACCGGCTCCGCGCCGTGCTCACTGCGCGTGGTCGCGAACACGTCGCCGGCCGTGTCCGCCGTCCCCACCTGGTCGCCTTCGCCGTCGGTGAGCACCCGGTGCGGGGCACCGCTCGGGATCATCACCACGTCGCCGGGGCGCAGGTCGAGCAGGGCGGAGCCCACCTGGAGCCGGCACGTGCCCTCCAGCAGCACGTGGAACGGCGCCTCCAGTTCGCCGTACGCCGGCACCTCCATCCGGGTGCCGGCCCCGAGCAGGCAGCGCTTGTCGAGATCGGCCCTGAGCCGGGCCAGGCGCAGCAGTCGGCTGACAGAGTCCACGGTGCGACTTTCGGGCAGGACAGTGAGACGTTCGAGTCTATGTGCGCCGGTGGCCGGGTCGCAGACTCGACGCATGGAGATCACCACAGCACTCACCGCGGACGTCCTGGTCATCGGCTTCGGCAAGGGCGGCAAGACCGCCGCTCACGCGCTCGCCGAGGCCGGCCGCCGCGTGGTCCTGATCGAGCGGTCCGAGAACATGTACGGCGGCACCTGCCCCAACGTGGGCTGTGTACCGACCAAGATGCTCGTCCACTACTCCGGCACCAAACGCCTCAAGGACGACGCGCAGGAGTTCTTCGCCCACTCGATCGCGGGCGTCCGCGCGCTGACCAGTGCCTTCCGCGCCGGGAACTTCGAGGCGCTGAACGGCAGGGACAACGCGGTGGTCATCACCGGCACGGCCCGCTTCGTCGATCCGTACACCGTCGCCATCGGGGAGGGACCGGACCTCGTCACCGTCACCGCCCCCACAATCCTGGTCAACACCGGCTCGGAGCCGGTGATCCCCCCGATCCCCGGCCTCGCGAGCAGCCCCCACCTGGTCTCCAGCGCGGAGCTCACCCGCACGCGGAACCTGCCCGAGCGTCTCGTCGTCCTCGGAGGCGGGTACCTCGGCCTGGAGTTCGCGGGGATCTACCGGCACTTCGGCACCGAGGTGACGGTCCTCGAAGCGGCCGGCCGGCTCTTGCCCAGGGAGGACGAGGACATCGCCGGGTCCGTCGGGGAGATCCTCAGCGGTGACGGCATCCGCGTCGTCACGGGCGCGAAGGTCACCGAGGTGCGCGACGACGGCGCCGTCTCGACCGTGGTCTACGAGAAGGACGGGCGGACCCACACCGTCGAGGCGTCCGCGCTGCTGCCCGCCACGGGGCGCCGGCCGGTCACGGACGGCCTCCGGCTCGACGCCGCCGGTGTCCGCACCGCAGAGAACGGTGCGATCGTGGTGGACGAGTTCCTGCGCAGCAGCCAGCCGCACATCTACGCGCTCGGCGACGTCAACGGCGGCGAGCAGTTCACCTACATCTCCCTGGACGACGCCCGCATCGTCCTGGACCAGCTCCTGGGTGAGGGCAAGCGCTCCACGGGCGACCGCAGGGCGGTGCCCCACACCCTGTTCATCACGCCCCCGCTGGCGACCGTGGGGCTGACCGAGAGCCAGGCTCGCGCGCAGGGGCTGAACATCAAGGTCTCGCGGGAGAAGGTCGCGGACATCGTGGCCATGCCCCGCGCCTACACGGTCGAGGAGACCCGCGGCGTCATGAAGTTCGTCGTGGACTCGGACACCGACCTCGTCCTCGGGGCCGCTCTGCTCAGCATCGACGCGCAGGAGATCGTCAACACCGTCGCGCTGGCCATACGGCACGGCATCACGGCCACGCAGCTCCGCGACTCGATCTACACCCACCCCAGCTCGACCGAGGCCCTCAACGAGGTCTTCGACAAGCTCATCCGCTGACCGGCGCGGCCCGCCCTCGACAGGCGCCCGGCCGGGCCCGGCGTGCCGTCAGGCCGACGCCGCATGTCTCGACACGCTTCACGTGAGCCCGACGGAACCCGTGTCGGGGCAGGATGCACGCGCCGTCCAGCCATGAGACAAATAGGACAGGGCCGCACGGCAGAGCACAGGCATGCCGCACGCCGCGCACGCCAAACGAGACCGACCAGCCGACCCGCCCTCCGGAAGAGAAACGGACCATGCAGCAGAAGAACAGGCCCTTCGACATCGCCCATGTCCGGATGCACGCGCGCGAACTCGCCGGCGGCGTGTACGCGGTCATGGCGGCGGACGTCGAGGAAACCGACCACACCGCGACCAACGCCGGTTTCGTCGTCGGCGATTCGGGGGTGCTGGTCGTCGAATCACTCAGTAACGGCCGCTTGGCGTCCCAGGTCATCGGCGCGGTGCGCACGGTGACCTCGCTGCCCATCAGATTTCTGGTCAACACCAGTTTCCACGGTGATCATTGCTTCGGGAATTTCGCCTTCCCGGCACAGACGGTGATCATTCACCATGAGGCGACCAAGCGTGTGATCGACGAGCGCTTCGAGCAGGACCGCGCCTTCATGATCGACTTGCTCGGCGCGAACGTCGGCATCGAGGAGGTAGTGCCCCGCTCGGCGGACCTTGCGGTGTCCGGGTCGTGCTCCCTGGACCTGGGAGGCAAGCATGTGGACATCGACCACATCGGCTTCGCCCAGACCGACGGCGACCTGGTCGTCCGCATGCGTGAGGACGACATCGTCTTCGTCGGGAACATGCTGCAGGCGCCGCCGCCGGCATTCCCGTGGCTGCTGGAGGGGCGGGCCGACGAGGCACTCGCCACCTACCGGCGCCTTTACGACATCCTCGACGACGGCACCCTGATCGTGCCGGGCCACGGCCGGACCATGCGCCGTGCGGACATCCTGCACTCGATCGCCTACCTCGAGAAGCTGACCGGTCTGGCACGGGACGCCCGGGACAAGGGACTGCCGGACGACCTGGCCCGCCGAGCACTCGAGATGAAGGAATACAGGGACTACAGCATGTACGACTTCATCCACGTCCAGGTCAACATCCCCGCGGTGCTGAACGCGCAATGAGCAGCGTGCGCACGACGGCACCAGAGCCGGCCCATCCGGCGCGGGACGGGGGCCTGAACTGCGCCGGTACATCGGCACGCACCTGCCGGAGACCCGCCGCACCGCCGCTCCAATCGACGTCCGGTCAGGCATCGGTGCGCGTCCCGCGGGTGGCGCCCGCCGACGCGGCCACCACGCACAGCACCGCGATCCACTGCGTCCAGCGCAGTGACTCCTGGAGGACGACCAGCCCGACGAGGGCCGCCATCGCCGGTTCGAGGCTCATCAGGATGCCGAAGACGCGCGGCGGGATCCTGCGCAGGGCCTCCAGGTCCAGCGAGTACGGGATCACCGAGGACAGCAGGGCCACGCCGAGCCCCGCGAGTAGGACCCACGGCTGGACGAGCGCCGTACCGCTGTCGGCCACGCCGAACGGCACGGCGATCAGTGCCGCGACGGCCATGCCCAGGGCCAGGCCGTTGCCTTCCGTGGTGTGCCGGCCCAGCGCGGCGCCGACCAGGATGTACAAGCCCCAGCACGTGCCCGCGGCGAGGGCGAACAGCAGGCCTACGGTGTCGAGATCGCCGCGTCCCTCCGTCAGCAGGAGCACACCGCCCGCCGCGAGCGCGACCCAGAGGGCGTCCAGCCATCGCCGCGACCCCGCCAGGGCCACCGTCAGCGGGCCGAGGAACTCGACGGTCACCGCGATGCCCAGCGGAATGCGGGCCAGAGAGAGGTAGAAGCAGAGGTTCATGGTGCCGAGGGTCACGCCGTAGCCGAGGACCACCGTCCAGGTGCGGCGGTTCATGCGCGGGGAGGGCCGCCAGACCGCGATCAGCACCGCCGCCGCGAAGCACAGGCGCAGGGCGACGGTCCCGAAGCTGCCCACCGCGTCGAACAGGTTCTTGGCCAGTGCGGAGCCCAGTTGCACGCTGACGATGCCGAGCAGCACCAGTGCCGTGGGCGGGATCGCGCCGAAGGCCCGTCCGCTCAGGGTGGTCGGGGCGGTCCGGGGGGAGGACGGGTCACGGCTGCCCGCGTCGGCGTTCATGGTGGCCACACAGGGATTCTCGGCGGCCTGGCGCCGCACGTCACGTGAATAGCAGGCCTGGATCCTTCCACCAGGGGCGACAGTATCCTGTATACGACCAATCAACAGCCCGACCCCGGAGGGGACATGAAGGATCTGAATCCCGATGTGGTGCTGGGGATGGCAGCCCAGGCACCCGACGGCGTGGTGATCATCGACCGCGAAGGACTCATCCGCTACTGGAACCACGGCGCGGAACGCATCTTCGGGTTCCCGGCCGCCGAGGTCACCGGCCGCAGCCTGGACGTGATCATCCCCGAACGGCACCGTCAGCGGCACTGGGACGGCTTCCAGAAGTCGATGGCCACCGGCTCCACTCAGTACGGGGACGACGACCTCCTGACCGTTCCGGCGGTGGGCGCCGGCGGCCGGAAGCTGTCGATCGAGTTCAGCGTAGTGCTGCTGAACGACGCCGACGGGCAGCCGGGCCACGTCGGGGCGGTCATCCGCGACGTCACCGCGCGGCGCGCCAAGGAGAAGGAGCTGTACCGCCAGGTGGCGGACGCCAAGGCGTCGCAGGCGACGTAGGCCGGGCGCCACGAGCACGGGTGCCCCGCACGCGCGTCGCGTGCGGGGCACCCGTGGCCGTACGGAGGGGTCAGACGACGACGTTGCCCTCGTGGAGCGCGCGGATGGCGTCCGCGTCGTAGCCGAGGTCCGCGAGGACCTCGTCGGTGTGCTCGCCGAGCAGCGGGGCGCCGGTGATCTCGGGCTTGAAGCCGGAGAACTTGATCGGGCTGCCCACGGTCAGGTAGGTGCCGCGCTCCTTCTGCTCGACCTCGACGATCGTGCCGCTCTTGCGCATGTCGGGGTCGGCGGCCAGCTCCTTCATGCTGAGCACGGGCGCGCAGGGCACCTCCCACTCGCGGAGGATGTCGACCGCCTCGTACTTGGTCTTGTCGGCCAGCCACTTCTCGATCTCCGCGAAGATCTCGAAGATGTGCGACTGGCGCGCCTTGGCGGTGGTGTACTCCGGGTCCTCGACCCACTCGGGCCGGCCGATGGCCTCGGCGGTCCGCTTCCAGTTCTGCTCCTGGATGGTGAAGTAGATGTAGGCGTTGGGGTCGGTCTCCCAGCCCTTGCACTTCAGGATCCAGCCGGGCTGGCCGCCGCCGCCCGCGTTGCCGCCGCGCGGCACCGTGTCGCCGAACTCGCCGTTCGGGTACTGCGGGTACTCCTCCAGGTAGCCGACCTTCTCCAGGCGCTGCTGGTCGCGGAGCTTGACCCGGGTGAGGTTGAGGACGGCGTCCTGCATGGACACCGACACCTTCTGGCCCAGGCCGGTCGCGTTGCGCTGGATGATGGCGGTCAGCAGCCCGATCAGCAGGTGCATGCCGGTGTTGCTGTCGCCGAGGGCCGAGCCGCTGATGGTCGGCGGGCCGTCCCAGAAGCCGGTGGTGGACGCGGCGCCGCCGGCGGCCTGGGCGACGTTCTCGTAGACCTTGAGGTCGTTCCAGGACGAGTCGTCGTTGAAGCCCTTGACCGAGCCGAAGATCAGGCGGGGGTTGAGCTGGTGGATGTGGTCCCAGCCCAGGCCCATGCGGTCCATCGCGCCGGGCGCGAAGTTCTCGACCAGGATGTCCGCCTCGCGGATCAGCTTCTCCATGACCTCCTTGCCCTCGGGGGTCTTGGTGTTGATGGCCAGCGAGCGCTTGTTGCTGTTGAGCATCGTGAAGTAGAGCGCGTCGAGGTCGGGGATGTCCCGGAGCTGGTTGCGGGTCACGTCGCCGCCCTGGGGGCGCTCGACCTTGATGACGTCGGCGCCGAACCAGGCGAGCATCTGGGTGCACGCGGGACCGGCCTGGACCCCGGTGAAGTCGATCACCTTGATTCCGGCGAGCGGCTTGTCACTCATGGTGGCTTCCTTCTGGTGAATGTTCGCGGTGCGGGTGGTGGGCTGTGCTGGCGGGATGACGCGGGGTGCGGGCGGGCGAGTGGTGACGGGCGGTCACTTCTTCGCCGGCACGATGTTGCCGACGGTGATGCCCTTCGGGTTGAGGTGCGAGATGTGGCCGCTCTCGGTGCCGGCCGAGGGGTCGATCACGCAGTCGATGAGGGCCGGGCCGCCCGAGGCCAGCGCCTCGGTGAGGGCGGCGGTGACCTCGGCGGGCGTGGTCGCGCGGTAGCCCTTGCCGCCGAACGCCTCGATCATCAGCTCGTGGCGGGCCGAGGACATCAGCGTCGTCGGGGACGGGGCGTCGTCCAGCGGGTTGACGTCGTCGCCGCGGTAGACGCCGCCGTTGTTCATGATCACGGTGACCACGGGGAGCTTGTAGCGGCAGATCGTCTCCAGCTCCATGCCGCTGAACCCGAAGGCGCTGTCGCCCTCGACGGCCACCACCGGCGCGCCGCTCTCCACGGCGGCGGCGATCGCGTAGCCCATGCCGATGCCCATGACGCCCCACGTGCCGCTGTCCAGGCGGTGCCGCGGCACGTGCATGTCGATCACGTTGCGCGCGATGTCCAGGGCGTTGGCGCCCTCGTTGACGATGTACGTCTCGGGGCGCTCGCGCACGACGTCGCGTACCGCCTTCAGTGCGCCCATGAACTGCATCGGGTGCGGGTCGGCCTTCAGTCGCTCGGCCATCTTGGCGACGTTCTGCGCGGAGCGCGCCGCCAGCTCCTCGCGCCAGGCGGCGGGGGCGGAGATCTGGCCGGGCTTGGTGCGCTCGGCGAGCGCGTCGAGCACCGACTCGATGTCACCGACGAGCGGGGCGGCGATGGGCTGGTTGCTGTCCATCTCCTTGGGCTCGATGTCGACCTGGATGAACTTCGCGTCGGGGTTCCACTGCGGCGCCTCGCCGTGGTTCAGCAGCCAGTTGAGGCGGGCGCCCACCAGCATCACGACGTCGGCCTTCTTCAGCGCCAGCGAGCGGGCGGTGGCGGCCGACTGCGGGTGGTCGTCGGGCAGCAGGCCCTTGGCCATCGACATCGGCACGTACGGGATGCCGGTGGACTCGATGAACTCGCGTACCTGGTCGTCCGCCTGGGCGTACGCGGCGCCCTTGCCGAGGACCACCAGCGGCCGCTGAGCGCCGGCCAGCAGCTCGATCGCGCGGTCCACCGCCTCGGGCGCGGGGATCTGGCGCGGCGCGGGGTCGACCAGACGGCTCACCGTCCTCGCGCCCTCCTCGGCGTTCATGATGGAGCCGAGCACCGCGGCGGGGATGTCGAGATAGACACCGCCGGGGCGCCCGGAGATCGCGGTGCGCAGCGCGCGGGCGATGCCGCGGCCGATGTCCTCGACCCGGCTCACGCGGTAGGCGGCCTTGCAGAACTGCTGGGCGGCGGCGAGCTGGTCCATCTCCTCGTAGTCGCCCTGCTTGAGGTCGACCAGATGGCGCTCGCTGGAGCCGGAGATCTGCACCATCGGGAAGCAGTTGGTGGTGGCGTTCGCCAGCGCGACCAGCCCGTTGAGGAAGCCCGGCGCGGACACCGTCAGGCACACGCCCGGCTTCTTCGTCAGGTAGCCGGCCGCCGCCGCCGCGTGTCCCGCGTTGCTCTCGTGGCGGAAGCCGATGTAGCGGATGCCCTGCGCCTGGGCGAGGCGGGCCAGGTCGGTGATCGGGATGCCGACCACCCCGTAGATGGTGTCGACATCGTTCGACTTGAGCGCGTCGACGACCAGGTGGTACCCGTCGGTGAGCTCGGCCGGAACATCGGCGGTCGCCACGGTCTCCAGTGGTGAGGGGGCGGTCATGGTCCGAGGTCCTCCTTGGGCAGGTCATGCGAGTGCGGCTACTCGTCTCACCATCCGCAGCGCGCACGCCCGCGTCCAAGACCTATCGGCGACCAGCCCATAAGCAGCGTCTATCAACGCATGCCGCAGCCGCCCGGAGCACCCTTGATAGACGTCCGCTATCGACCGTTCACCAGCGCGTATTGGACGTGTGCCGGGCGCCCCGCCCAGTCTCGCTGGGGAGACGGCTCAGCAGGGCGGGCCGGCAAGGCCTGGCCCGACGGCCCCGGCGCCAAGGAGGTGCGGTCATGACCGTTCCGGCCGCAGCATCCGTGCGCGACCCGAACCGGTACCGGCCGCCGGCCATCGGCGGCCTCGCCGATCTGCTGGACCGGCACGTCCGCGAGCGTCCCCGCGCCCGCGCGCTCGTGGTCACCGGGGACCGGGTGGAGCTCTCCTACGGCGCGCTCTCCGCCCTGGCCGACGACGTGGCCGCCCGGCTCGGCGGCACGGGGCTGCGCCGCGGGGACGTGGTGGGCCTGGCGTGCGCCAACACCGCCGAGTTCGTCGTCGCGCTCCTGGGCGGGGCGCGCGCGGGGCTGGTGGTCGCCCCCGTGGACCCGGCGCTGCCCGCGTCCCAGGTGTCCGCCCGGCTGGAGGCGCTGGGGGTGCGGGCGCTGCTGACCGGGCCGTCCGCCGGCGAGGCGGCCCCGGTCACGCCCTCCGGCGTCCCCGCCTGGCCGCTGCGCGTGGCGGTGTCCCGCGCCGGTACGGCGTCCGCGGCCCTGAACGCCGACGCGCCCGCGCCGGCCACCGCAGCACGGGGCGCGGCCCGCGAACTCACCGTCGGCGACGCCCTGGTGCTGTTCACCGCGGGGACCACCGACCAGGCCAAGATGGTCCCCCTCACGCACGCCAACGTGGCCGCGTCCGTGCGGGGCATCTGCGCCACCTACGAGCTGGGGCCCGGTGACGCGACCGTGGCGGTGATGCCGTTCTTCCACGGCCACGGACTCTTCGCCGCGCTGCTGGCCTCCCTGGCGAGCGGCGGCTGCGTGCTGCTGCCCGCGCGCGGCCGGTTCTCGGCGCACACGTTCTGGGACGACATGCGGGCGGCGGGCGCCACCTGGTTCACCGCGGTGCCGACCATCCACGAGATCCTGCTGGACCGCTCGGCGATCGACCACCCGGGCCCACGGGCGCCCGCGCACAGCCCGCCGCTGAAGTTCGTGCGCAGTTGCAGCGCTCCCCTGAACGCGGCCACCCAGCGGGCGCTGGAGCGCGCGCTGGGTGCGCCGCTGCTGTCGGCGTACGGGATGACGGAGTCCACCCACCAGGTGACCAGCGAACCGCTGCCGCGCCACGGGTCGTTGAAGCACGGCTCGGTCGGCCGCTCGACCGGGGTGGAACTGCGGGTCGTGGGCCCCGGCGGGCGGCCCTGCCCGGCCGGCGCCGAGGGCGAGGTGTGGGTGCGCGGGGCCACCGTCGCCCGCGGCTACCTCGCCGACCCGGCCGAGACGGAGCGCAGTTTCGGCGACGGATGGCTCCGTACGGGCGACCTCGGCACCCTGGACGAGGACGGGTACCTCTTCCTGACCGGGCGCATCAAGAACCTGATCAACCGCGGGGGCGAGAAGATCTCGCCGGAGCACGTCGAGGACGTGCTGGCGGGCTGTCCCGGTGTCGCGGAGGCCGCCGTGTTCGCCGTGCCCGACGCGACGTACGGTCAGCGCGTCGGCGCGGCCGTGGTCCTGTCGCGGGGCGAGAGCGTCGGGCCGGAGGAGATCCTGCGGTACTGCCGCGCCCGGCTGGCCGCCTTCGAGGTGCCCGACCGGCTCTCCGTCGTCGCCGCGCTCCCGCACACCGCCAAGGGAGGACTCGACCGGGCGGCGGTGGGCGCGCTGTACGCGGACGCTGCGGACGGCACGGACGCCGCGGACCGGCACCGCGGGCCCGGTCTCACCTGACGCGGTGCTCGGCCGGCAGCGGCTCGTCGAAGAACTCGTCCAGCGCCAGGCCCGCCGCCGCGTTCATGAACGCCCGTGCCGCGACCGAGCCGGGGGTCGCGGAGTGGATCGCGACCGACACCTGCGCCCGGGCGTCCGGCTCGACCAGGCGGACCGCCCGCATCCTGCCCAGCGGCGGCATCGCCCGCAGCCAGGTGTGCGGCACGATGCTCGCGCACGCGCCGGCGCCCACGCTCGCGTACAGGGCCGCGACGGAGTCGGTCTCCACCTGGGGCGTCACCACGACGCCGCTCTCCGCGAAGGCGCTGTCGATGACCTGACGGATCCTCATGTCGGTGGTCAGCAGGGCGAGCGGCAGCTGTGCCGCGTCCGACCAGCGCATCGTGTCGGCCGGGGACAGCAGCTGGTCGCTGGGCGCGAGCAGCATGTAGCGCTCCTCGTACAGCGACATCACCTGGAGGTTCTCCCGGTCGTGCGGTGCGAAGTGAGCGATGGCGGCGTCGAGTTCGAACGCGAGCAGCTGGCGGTGCAGCTCCGTGGTCGACAGCCGGGAGCGGACCTGCACCTTGGCCAGCGGGTGCGCCGCGCAGAACGCGGCGACGGGCAGCACGAGGGTCGTGGACGCCGTGGGTTCCGTGCCCAGCCGCAGGGTGCCGGTGATGCCGGACTGGACGGCGGCGACCTCGGCCTTGAAGGCCTCCTGCTCGGCCAGGATCCGCTTGGCCCACACCACGAGGCGTTCGCCCTCGGGGGTGAGGCCCTGGTAGTTGTGGCCGCGGTTGATCAGGGTGACGTTCAGCTCGCGTTCGAGCTTGGCGATCGCCGCCGACAGCGCGGGCTGGGACACGTAGCAGGACTCGGCCGCCCGCGCGAAGTGCCTCTCCCTGGCCACCGCCACGAAGTACTCCAGCTGACGGAACAGCATGAACGACTCCTCTCTGCCTGGGGCCGTGGCCGCGCCGGGCGCTTCCCGCTGGAGTCGCAAGGCCGTCAGTGGTGCCGCTGGTCGCGGTCCGGCCCGGTCAGCCTATCGAGCGCGATCCCGCGGCCCGCGCGCCCGGCCCGGCCCCGGGTCCCGGCACGGTCTGCGCCGGGACCCGGGGCCGCGCCACTGCTCCGATCCTCGTGCGGGCACCGCCCGCCTTACGCGGGCTCCGCCTTGTGGGCGCTGTCGTCGATCTCCCAGCCCGCCGCGGCGCGTTGCGCCAGCAGGTCGGTGGCGGCGTGGACCGTGCGCAAGGCGGGCGCCTCGGCTCCGGAGATGTCTGCCATCTCCACCACCGCCGTGACGATGGCGTCGAGTTCGAGTTGCTTGCCGGCCTCCAGGTCCTGGAGCATCGAGGTCTTGTGGTGCCCGACGCCTTCCGCGCCGCGCAGCCGCTTCTCGATCGAGATGTCCGGGGTGCTGCCGACCCTGGCCGCGATGTCGAGGGTCTCCTCCATGAGCTGGGTGACGAGGCGCCGGGTGTGCGGGTGCCTGCAGATCTCGACCATGGTCGCCCGGGTCAGGGCGCTGATCGGGTTGAACGCGACGTTGCCCATCAGCTTGATCCAGATGTCGTCGCGCAGGTCGGGCTCCACCGGGCTCTTGAGACCGCCCGCGATCATGGCCTCGCTCAGGGCCGTGCACCGGTCCGAGACCCCGCCCGCCGGCTCGCCGATGGAGAAGCGGGTGCCCTCCAGGTGCCGGATGACCCCCGGGGCCTCGATGACGGTGGCCGGGTAGACCACGCAGCCGATCGCCCGCTCCGGTGGCAGCACCTTGCTGGTGGCGCCGCCCGGGTCGACCGACTCGATCCGCCGTCCTTCGTAGGGACCGGGGAGTCGGTGGAAGTACCACCACGGGATGCCGTTCTGGGCGGCCACCACCGCGGTGCTGTCGCCGATCAGCGGGGCGACCAGTGATCCGGAGGTCGGGTACGCGTGTGCCTTCAGACCCAGGAAGACGTAGTCCACCGGACCGATCTCGCCCGGGTCGTCCGTGGCGTGGGGCCGTGCCACGAAGTCACCTCGCGGACTGAGTACCCGGACCCCGTCCGCGCGTATGGCCCGCAGATGCTCACCTCGGGCGATCAGGTGGACGTCGGCGCCACCACGGTGCAGTGCCGCGCCCCAGTAGGCGCCGATCGCACCGGCTCCGAGGACTGCAATTCTCACGGCGGCTCCTCTCGATTCGAGCGGGAATGAATACTGTATGCAGTGCTGTCCGGCGATGTACAGTCCCTACACGGAAAGGCGCACGCCCGTACCCGGGCCCCCACCGCGGCCCCGCGACGGGCTGGGCCGGCGTCAACGCCCCACAAGGCGGCACAACTCACACCCCTGACTGGTTGGCCGGGCACCCATCGGGGGAAACCTTCGCCGCACACGCTGTGCCGGCGCGCCACCGCGCACCGAGGCCGGCCCACCGTCGCAAGGAACGCACCGCTGGGCACGTCCGCCGGCGGCTCGTGGTGAAGGCCCACGTCAGGACAGCCGGCCGGGGCAGGCGCAGGACGGCCGACGGCTCGCCTGGCAACGGCACCGGTTTGTCAGTCGGAAGGGACGGAACAGGAGAGCGATGTCGGATTCACCACCACAGCAGATCGGTGTCGTCACCGAGTCCACCGCCGGGGAGACCCGCGTGGCGGCCACACCGGACAGCGTCCGCAAGCTCCGGGCCATCGGTTACGAGGTCGTCGTGGAGTCGGAGGCCGGCACGGCCTCGGGCTTCTCCGACGAGGCCTACACCGAGGCCGGCGCACGGATCGGCGACGCCTGGCAGGCGGACGTCGTACTCAAGGTCAACGCGCCCTCGCAGGAGGAGATGGCCAAGCTGCGCGACGGGGCGACCCTCGTCGGGCTGATCGGCCCCGCGATCAATCCGGGCCTCGTCGACGAACTCGCACGGCGGCCGATCACCGTCCTGTCGATGGACGCCGTGCCCCGCATATCCCGGGCCCAGTCGATGGACGTGCTCAGCTCGATGGCCAACATCGCGGGCTACCGGGCGGTGATCGAGGCCGCCCACGTCTTCGGGCGCTTCTTCACCGGCCAGGTCACCGCGGCGGGCAAGGTGCCGCCCGCGAAGGTCCTGGTGGCCGGCGCGGGCGTGGCCGGTCTCGCGGCGATCGGCGCGGCGGGCAGCCTGGGCGCGGTGGTGCGGGCCACCGACCCCCGGGCCGAGGTCGCCGACCAAGTGCGGTCGCTGGGGGCTGAGTTCCTCGCCGTGGAGGTCGAGCAGGAGGCGAGCGGCGACGGGTACGCCAAGGCGACCACCGAGGCGTACGACCGGCGCGCGGCCGAGATCTACAGCGAGCAGGCCGCGGACGTCGACATCATCATCACCACCGCGCTGATCCCCGGCCGCCCGGCGCCCCGGCTGATCACGGCCGCCGACGTGGCGTCCATGAAGCCCGGCAGCGTCATCGTCGACATGGCCGCGGCGCAGGGTGGCAACGTCGAGGGCACGGTCAGCGGGAAGGCGATCGTCACCGGCAACGACGTGACGATCATCGGCTACACCGACCTCGCGGGCCGACTGCCCGCCCAGGCCTCGCAGTTGTACGGGACCAACCTCGTCAACCTGCTCAAGCTGCTGACGCCCGGCAAGGACGGGCGGCTGACGCTGGACTTCGACGACGTCGTGCAGCGGTCGGTGACCGTGGTGCGGGACGGCGAGAAGACCTGGCCGCCGCCGCCCGTCCAGGTGTCCGCCGCGGCGCCCGCGCAGCCGGCGACCGCCGCCGCCCCTGCCGCGGCCCCGCAGGCCAAGGAGGCCCGCCTGACGCCGGGCCTCCGCTACGGCCTCGTCGGCCTGGGCATGATCGCGATGTTCCTCCTGGTCGCCTTCTCCCCCGCCCAGCTCATCGGCAACTTCACGGTGTTCGCGCTGGCCGTGGTCATCGGCTACTACGTGATCGGCAAGGTCCATCACGCCCTGCACACCCCGCTGATGTCGGTCACCAACGCGATCTCCGGGATCGTGGTGGTCGGCGCGCTGCTGCAGATCGGCCACGACGGGGTGCTCGTCGCCGTGCTGTCGCTCGTGGCGATCACTCTGACCACCGTGAACATCTTCGGAGGATTCGCCGTCACCCGCCGCATGCTCGGCATGTTCTCGAAAGGCTGAGGATCGATGACCGCAACAACGGCCGCACAGGCCGCCGACATCGTCGCCGCGCTGCTGTTCATCTTCAGCCTGGCCGGGCTCTCCCAGCACCGCACCTCCCGCGCCGGGGTCGCGTACGGCATCGGAGGCATGGCGCTGGCGCTCGTCGCCACCGTCGTCGTCGCCGCACGGGACGTCTCGACGGGCGCCGTCCTGCTGATCGTCCTCGCCACGGCCGTCGGCGGCTCCGTGGGCCTGTGGCGGGCCCACAAGGTCGAGATGACCCAGATGCCGGAGCTCATCGCCGTCCTGCACAGCCTCGTCGGCCTGGCCGCGGTGCTGGTCGGCTGGAACAGCTACCTGGAGGTCGAGGCGCACGGCGCGGAGCAGACCCGGATCGCCTCCGAGCTGCTGCGGATCCACCACGCCGAGGTGTTCATCGGCATCTTCATCGGCGCGGTGACCTTCACCGGATCGATCATCGCATTCCTGAAGCTGTCGGCCCGGATCAAGTCCCGGCCGCTGACGCTGCCGGGGAAGAACGCCCTCAACCTCGGCGCGCTGGCCGCCTTCGTGGCACTGACGGTCTGGTTCGCCGTCAGCCCGAGCCTGGGGCTGATGATCGCCGTGACCGTCCTGGCGCTCGCGCTGGGCTGGCACCTGGTCGCCTCCATCGGCGGCGGCGACATGCCGGTCGTCGTCTCGATGCTCAACAGCTACTCGGGCTGGGCGGCCGCCGCGGCGGGCTTCCTGCTCGACAACAACCTGCTCATCGTCACCGGCGCGCTGGTGGGCTCCTCCGGCGCCTACCTGTCGTACGTGATGTGCAAGGCGATGAACCGGTCCTTCATCTCGGTGATCGCCGGCGGCTTCGGCATCGAGGCGGCGCCGAGCGGCGACGCCGAGCAGGGCGAGCACCGCGAGACCAGCGCCGAGGAGACCGCAGAACTGCTGGAGAACGCCACCTCCGTGATCATCACCCCCGGTTACGGCATGGCGGTCGCCCAGGCCCAGCACCCGGTGGCCGAGCTGACCGCCGCCCTGCGCGAGCGCGGGGTGACGGTGCGGTTCGGCGTGCACCCGGTGGCCGGGCGGCTGCCCGGGCACATGAACGTGCTGCTGGCCGAGGCCAGGGTGCCCTACGACGTCGTGCTGGAAATGGACGAGATCAACGACGACTTCGCCGGCACCACCGTGGTGCTGGTCATCGGCGCCAACGACACCGTCAACCCGGCCGCGCAGGAGGACCCGGCCAGCCCGATCGCCGGCATGCCGGTGCTGCGGGTGTGGGAGGCCGAGAACGTCATCGTCTTCAAGCGGTCCATGTCCTCGGGGTACGCGGGCGTGCAGAACCCGCTGTTCTTCCGCGAGAACAGCCGCATGCTCTTCGGCGACGCGAAGCAGAGCGTGGAGGGCATCCTGCGGGCGCTGAGCGCGACGGACACCGGCTCCGCGGCCTCGCGGCCGGGCCCGCGGACGTCCGAGCAGCCCTCGCACGCCTGACCGTGTGCCGGGCCCGGCACCGGGCGGGGCGGGAGGGCATCGGCCCTCCCGCCCCGCCCGGTGCGGGTCACCCGCCCCCACCAGCGTCAACTGCCGTACGGTTACCAAGTTTTGTACAAGACCCCAGGTAGATTGCATACTAAAACCTGTATCCTGGCTCCGTCACCGAACCGCAGTCCGATGAGGGGGCCCATGCGCGACACACGCACCGCCGCAGCCGCCACCGTCCGGATCAAACGACCGGCGCCGCTGCGCCAGGCCGTCTACGACGCGCTGATCGACCTGATCATCAACGGCACGCTCACCCCCGGCCAGCACCTGGTCGAGGCCGAACTCGCCGAACACCTCGGCGTCAGCCGCCAACCCGTACGCGAAGCCCTCCAACGCCTCCAGACCGACGGCTGGGTCGACCTCCGCCCCGCCCAAGGCGCCTTCGTCCACGCCCCCACCCAGGAAGAAGCCGCCCAACTCCTCAGCGTCCGCGCCGTCCTGGAGACGCACTCCGCCCACGGCGCCGCGCTGCACGCGACCGAGGAGGACGTGGCCCGCCTGTGGGAGCTGCAGGAGGCCGGCATCGCCGCCTTGGCGGCCGACGACGCGCGGGGCATCGTGGAGGCCAACGCGGCCCTGCACGGCTTCATCACCGAGCTGTCCCGCAACAAGGTGCTGGCGGAACTGATCCCCCAGGTCGACCGGCGGGTGCGCTGGTACTACATGCCCATCGCCAAGCCCCGCGGCAAGGAGGCCTGGACCGAGCACGCCTCCCTCATCGACGCGATCGCCGAGGGCGACGCGGAGCGCGCGGAGGAACTGATGCGCTGTCACACCCAGCGCACCACGGACTTCTACGGCCGGCAGATCGCCGCCGCCGGCGCCCGGAACGGGTGACCGGGTGACGGGCGCCGCCCCGTCTCCCCGTAACGTCAGGGGAAATGGGGCGGGGCCGGACGAAGCAGGGAGCGCACCCCACCGGCCGGCCCCGCTCCCGTGACGCGGACGACCCGGCGCGGAACTGCCGCTGGACCGGGCCGGGCTCCGTTCGCCCGCGCACGTCTTGCGGGAGGGGGCGCCGGGGCGGGCGCCCCCTCCGGTCCCGTGCCGCTCAGCCGCTGCTCGCCTCCGCGGGGGACGGCTCGGCCGCCGGGCCGCCGGCGGCCTGCTGCGCCTGGACGACGGCCTCCGCCACGTGCGAGGGCTTCGGCTGGCGCAGGAACAAGGTGATCGCGGCCGACAGGAAGGCGATGCCCCCGGCCAGGCTGTAGCCACCGGTGTAACCCCAGGCACTGATCACCGAGGCGGCCAGGCCGCCGCCGAAGACACCGCCGAACAGCTTGGCGCTGTAGACCAGACCGTAGTTCTGCGCGTTGTTGTTCTCGCCGAAGTAGTCCGGCACGAGCGCGGCGAACAGCGGGTAGAAGGCACCGCCGCCGAAGCCGTTGACGAACGCGAAGAACAGGAAGAGGGGTTCGTTGTGGGCCTGGCCCGACCACAGGACGCCGAACTGCGCCACTCCGGCGACGACCAGGACCAGCGTGAGCGTCCGCTTGCGGCCCAGGGTGTCGGACAGCCAGCCCACCGCCGCCCGGCCGACGCCGTTGACCACGGCGAGCACACCCGCTGACGACGCGGCCACCAGCGGCCCGAAGCCGAGGCTCTTGGCGAACGGCACCTGGAAGTTGATGCCGAAGAGCGACACGCCGCCGATGCACACCAGCGCGAACCACATCAACGGCAGCTGCCCGGTCCTGATCGCCTGCATCGGGGTGAACTGGGCCTTCGCCGGGGGGTTCTTGGCCAGCCGCTTCGCGACACGCGCGGAGTCCTCGGTCGTGACCCGGTTCAGCGGGTCCACGTCCTGCGGCCACCAGCTCTTGGGCGGGTCCTTGAAGAACATGCCGCACACGCCCACGACGACCACCATGAAGACCGCGATCAGGTCGAGGACCAGCTTGAAGTTCCCGGGGTGGAACCAGTAGCTGAAGACGAAGATGAAGGGCAGAGTGCCGTAGGCGAAGCCGCCGTTGACGAACCCGGTGCGGGCGCCCTTGTTGTCCGGGTACCACTTGCCGACCATGTTGATGCAGGTCGCGTACACCAGACCCGCTCCGGTGCCGCCCAGCACCGAGTAGCCGAGGATCACCACGACGGGGTTGCCGAAGTGCGCGACGGCCGAGAGGCCGAGGCCGGACAGCAGCGCGCCGGCGAGCATGGCCGTCCTGGCCGGCAGGACGCCGGTCTCCCTCAGCCGTCCGGCGGGGAACGCCACTCCCGCCTGGAAGACCGCCCATACGCTGGCGATCCAGAACGCCTCCGTGAGGGTCCACCCGTGGGCGCTCTCCAGCGTCGACTCCGCGGAGCTGTAGCCGTACTCGAAGACGCTGACACCCATCATCGCGAACCACGGCAGCCAGACCATCCAGGCCCGGGGCCTGCCCAGGATGGACCGGTCGGACTCGCCGACCCGGTACACGCGGCCGTTCACGTCGGTGACTTCCCGATAGGGAGCAGGAGCCACCTCAGGTATTGCTGACATGTGTGCCTTCCCTTGCGTGAAAAGAACCTGGCGTGCGCTCCCTGGGCTTTTCTCTTCATGCGGCGGGGTGGTACGGAATCCCATCCCTGCGGCACGGCCGGCATGCGGCCGTGCCGGTGGTACGCCGTCCGTTCGGCTGGGGTCCGGGGCGGCATCCCGGACCGTGCAGCGCATGGTCGGTGGCACATCGGTGCATCCCCCAGGCACGCGGGAAAGCCGCGCCCAGGGGCGGAGTTGTGGCTGGTCAGCCGGTCGGTGTGCGATGCATTACATACTGGAGATTGCATACGGTATGGATCGGCGGAAGCGTGTGTCCAGAGGATGTCGGGAAGATTGACTACCGCATTACCATTGGGCCCGCCGCGGAGCCGGTAACCCCCTGCGAGGGCACCGGGATTCACTCGCCCCGACCTGGGACTGCACGCATTCCGGCCGGACGCGGCGGGCCGACGGCCGGATTCACACGTCCGCTTGACGGCCGCTCAGATGTAACGGGCCGCCGCCGCGCGGAAACCCGCTCGACCCGGGCGGCCGCCCGAAGGGATCCTGCGGGCATGGAGTTTCTCTGCTACCACCGCGACCGGCCCGGTTCCATGGCCCTGCGCGACGAACTGCTCGAAGAGCACTGGGGCTACATGGACCGGTTCGCGAAGGAGATGATCGCCCGGGGTCCGACCCTCGCGGACGACCTCGACACCCCCACCGGGAGCGTGCACATCGTCGACCTGCCCGATCCCGCCGCGGCCCGCGCGTTCGCCTTCGACGAGCCCTACTACCAGGCCGGCGTCTACCGGGACGTAGTGCTGCGCCGGTGGCGCAACGTGCTGGGGCGCACGATGTGGGACTTCCCGGGCGGCCGGACCGGGGGCGACCGGTACCTGGTGCTCGGCCTCGGCGCGGGGCCGGCCGCCGACCTCGTCCCGCCGCCCGGCTCCGACGACCTGATCGCCTACGGGCCGCTGCTCTCCGACGACGGCAGCGCCTGGCTCGGCACGGCGGCACTGCTCCGGGCACCGGACCCGGAGAGCGCACGTGCCGTGCTCACTCCGGACCGGTACGCCGACATCGAGGTGCACCACTGGCAGTTCGGCGGGCGGCCGTCGTGACCGGACACCGTCCGGGTCGACGTCACCGCCCCTCCGCTCAGGCCCCGGAGGAGCGGCGGCCTCCCCGGCCGCCGCGGCCCTCGCCGCCGCCCGTGGCGCCGCCGGAGGCCGTGCGGCGGCCGGTGCCGCGGGCGGGGTTGCCGGAGCCGGAGCCGGCCGACGTACCGGAGGCGGTACGGCCGCCGGTGCCGCGG